>NZ_QFPF01000079.1 GCF_003248605.1 Microbacterium sp. | reverse complement strand
GGTGCACCCGCGACCCCCTCATGCGTGCCGGCTACAGGACTTGAACCTGCAACCCCCTAATTACAAGTTAGGTGCGCTACCAATTGCGCCAAGCCGGCGGAGGGTCCAGTCTAACGGCGCCGAGGACGGGCGCCGAGGCACGCGTCAGGACGCGGGGCTGGGCTCCGTCGTCGCGGTCGGCGACGGAGTGGGCGTGGGCGTCGAGTAATACGCGTCGCTCGCGAGCGTCAGGACGAACTGCGCGAACTCCTTCTGGTCGGCGAGGTCGCCGACGAAGGGCGAGCCGTCGACAAGCACCGTCGGGCCGGTCAGCGTGGCCTCGGTGTCGCCGAGGGGAGCGCTGAGCGCGCGCGCCGTCGCCTGCTGCACCCACGGGACGAAGCTGCCCTCCTGGATGCAGGTCGAGACAAGCTTGGCGTTGTCGGCACCGGTCGCCCGCGCGAGGGTGGCCAGCTCTTCGTCGCTGAAACCGTCGGTGTCGATCTCGGGCTGTTCGGCCAGCAGTTCGTGGTTGAAGGCAAAGAAGGTGTCGGGCGAGTGCGTCGCGACGCACGCGGCCGCGGCCGCGGCACGCAGCGAGTACTTCGTGCCGTTCGACTTCGCAGTCAGCAGCGCGACGGGATGGTAGGAGATCGTCGCTGCACCCTCGGACACCCACTCCGTGAGCTGCTGCGCGTTCGCGAGCTGGAACTGCGCCGACGACTCGGAGAGGTAGTCGACGTACACGTCGATCGTCAGCCGGCCGGGCGTGGCGCTGGGGGTCGGCGACTCCTCCGCCTCGGTAGCGGGTGTCTGCTCTGCCGACAGGGCAGCGGGGGCGTCTGCGCCGCCGCCGGAGAACGAAGCCTTCACGCTCGCGGGGATCGTGTCGATGACGATCGCGTCGTCCTGCATTCCGGCGGGGGCGAGCTCGGGCTGCGACGCGTCGGAGGTGAGGGTCCACGCGACGGTGAGCCCCGCGCCGACGACGAGGGCGCCGACGACGGTTGCCACGACGCCGGTGCGGATCACGCGCGCGCGGCGCTGGCGGGCCTGAACCGCTGCCGCCTTCTCGCGGACCGCCTCGCGCCGCTCTCGGCGCGCGGGGACGTGGGGCGTCTCATCGCTCGACATGGAACCTCTTGTCTTGACTGTGGGCCCGGATCCGCAGAAGGCGGGACCCGGGCGGGGATCGCGGCACGGGGTGCGACGTTTTCCGGATCCGATGCTAACGATCCACCCTGGGAAACACCCAGACGGGAGGCGATTCGCTGTGCCATACTCACTGGAGGCCCGATGGCGGGTCCCGGCGGCTGACCCCCGTCGTTTCCATTCACTACGGATCGTCCGGCACGTACCTGCCGGTGAAGGAGAAGAGTCATGGCATCCGTGACGTTCGACAACGCTACGCGCTTGTACCCGGGGGGCACTCGCCCCGCGGTCGACAAGCTCAACCTCGACGTCGCCGACGGCGAGTTCCTCGTCCTCGTCGGCCCCTCCGGCTGTGGAAAGTCGACCTCCCTGCGCATGCTCGCGGGTCTCGAAGAGGTCAACTCCGGCCGCATCCTGATCGGCGATCGCGACGTCACCGACGTGCCGCCCAAGGATCGCGACATCGCGATGGTCTTCCAGAACTACGCGCTGTACCCGCACATGACCGTCGCCGAGAACATGGGCTTCGCGCTCAAGATCGCCGGCATCGGCAAAGAAGAGCGCGCCGCCCGCGTGCTCGAGGCCGCGAAGCTGCTCGACCTCGAGCAGTACCTCACCCGCAAGCCCAAGGCCCTCTCGGGTGGTCAGCGTCAGCGCGTCGCGATGGGCCGCGCCATCGTCCGCCAGCCGCAGGTGTTCCTCATGGACGAGCCGCTGTCCAACCTCGACGCGAAGCTGCGCGTGCAGACCCGCACACAGATCGCGTCGCTGCAGCGCCGCCTCGGTGTCACGACCGTCTATGTCACGCACGACCAGACCGAGGCCCTCACCATGGGCGACCGGATCGCCGTGCTCAAGGACGGCCTCCTGCAGCAGGTGGGTACCCCGCGCGATCTGTACGAGACACCCAAGAACGTCTTCGTCGCCGGATTCATCGGCTCCCCCGCGATGAACCTGTTCCCGGTGCACCTCGCCGAGGGCGGCGTGCAGTTCGGCAACGGCGTCGTCCCCATCGAGGCCGACACCCTGGGCAAGGCGCACGGCACCGAGGTCACCGTCGGCGTGCGTCCCGAGGACGTCCAGGTCGGTCCCGCCGACGGCACCGGCCTCTCGGTCGTCGTCGACCTCGTCGAGGAGCTCGGCGCCGACGGCTACCTCTACGGCCACGCCGACATCAACGGCAAGCGCACCGACTTGGTCGCCCGCGTCGACGGTCGTCGTCACCCGCACGCCGGCGAGACGGTCACGCTCTCGGCGATCCCCGGGCACGTGCACGTGTTCGACGCCGAGTCGGGCGAGCGCCTCAACGACAAGGCGATCGCCTCGGCGTGAGGCACTGATCACGCGCAGCGGCGCGGGGGCCCTCGGGCACCCGCGCCGCTGCGCATTCCGGACACGGCGCGTGGGACTTGCGCCCGCGCACAGAGCGCGCCCACCTCGGCTGTGCCACAATCGAGGCCGCCGTCCAGGGAGGTTCCATTGACCGACGCACTGAGCATCACCGCGAGCGAGGTGGACCCGGGGCTTCTCACGCTCCCGTGGTCGACGCCCCTCGCCGAGTGGCCGAGCAGCTACATCGTGTCGCTGCCCAAAGGCATCTCGCGCCACCTCGTGCGCTTCGCCAACCTCTCCGGCCGCGTCGTCGCCGTCAAGGAGACCACGGCCGAAATGGCCCGCCGCGAGTACGAGATGCTCGGCAACCTGCATCGGCTCGACATCCCGTGCGTCGATCGCGTCGCGGTGATCGCGGGGCGGGCGGATGCCGAGGGCACAGCCCTGCCCGCGGCGCTCGTGACCGCGCATCTGCGCTTCTCACTGCCCTACCGGGCTCTGTTCACACAGGTACTGCGACCCGACACCGCCACCCGCCTCGTCGACGCCCTCGCGGTGCTGCTCGTGCGCCTGCACAACGTCGGCTTCTTCTGGGGCGACGTGTCGCTCTCGAACACCCTCTTTCGCAGGGACGCGGGCGCCTTCGCCGCCTACCTCGTGGATGCCGAGACCGGTGAGCTGCACGAGGCGGGGCTGACCAAGGGCCAGCGCGAGCACGACCTCGACGTCGCGCGCACCAACATCGCGGGCGAGATCATGGACCTCGAGGCCGGCGGGCGCCTCGAGGGCGGGGTCGACGCGCTCACGATCGCCGACGGCATCGTGTCGTCGTACCGGTCGCTGTGGGCGGCCCTGACCGACCAGGAGTCGTTCTCCTCGACCGAGTCGTGGCGCATCACCGAGCGGGTGCAGAGGCTGAACGCCCTCGGGTTCGACATCGGCGAGATGTCGATCAAGGCGACCCCCGACGGCACCCGCGTCTCGATCCAGCCCAAGGTCGTCGACGCCGGCCACCATCAGCGTCGCCTGATCCGGCTCACGGGACTCGACGTCGAGGAGAACCAGGCGCGCCGACTGCTCAACGACCTCGATGACTTCGCGCTGCGCATCTCGCGACTCGGCGCGGACGAAGAGATGGTTGCGCACGAATGGCTGACCCGCGTCTTCGAGCCGGTCGTCAAGGCGATCCCCTACGACCTGCGCGCCAAGCTCGAACCCGCCGAGGTGTACCACCAGGTGCTCGAGCACCGCTGGTACCTGTCTCAGGAGCGCGGCACCTCCGTGCCCCTCGCCGAGTCGCTCACGTCATACGTCAACGACGTGCTCCGTCATCGCCGCGACGAAGCGACGATCATGGGTCCGCCGACCGAGACGCTGGCGATCCCGGTGATCACCGACAGCATCCCGGTCGCCGACGAGGAGGCCGACAAGGTCGACTGGCGCGATCTGGTCTGAGCGGCACCTGTCGCCCCGGCGACCCCGCGACCATACGCGGGACCGAGCCGTGCACCGGGACGGTCCCGCGGGTCGGCTCAGTACCCGACGGTGAATCGCTCGCGCGAGTGCTTCGGCGTCTCGATCTCGTCGATCACCGCGACCGCGAGGTCGGCACCCGAGATGAACGACTCGCCGGCGTCGTCGGTCACGATGACCTCGCCCCCGTCGCGGTACGTGCCCGTGCGCTCCCCCGGGTTCCAAGCCCCGAAGCCGCCGGCCGGGTGGATGAAGAACCAGTCGTGGCCGTGCGGCTGCGTCTGGAGGTCCTCGAGCACGCCGATGGCCTCGAACGCCTCGGGCTTGTACTCCTCGGTGAACCCGGGAGTGTCGATCACGCGCGGGCCACCGGGCGCGACGAGGCTGCCGCCGGCGCCGCCGATCACACCCACCCGCACAGACGAAGGCAGTTCCCGCAGCAGCTCGGCGACGTTGGGACGCACCTTGCCGAGCATGTCGCCGCGGGCGGGCACGGACACCACGACGACATCCACGCCCTCGAGCTCTGCGACGAGGCTCGGCACATCGAGCAGGGTGCCCTCGATGTAGGTCGCGCCGGGGGCGCGCTCGGCGGGCACCGTGCGGGCGACCGACACGGCGGTGTGACCGCGGCGCACCGCCTCGTCGATGATGTGGCTGCCGGCGTAGCCGGTTCCTCCGATGACGGCGATACGTGTCACGTCTGTTCCTCTCGCGTGGGGTTCGTCAGAGACAAGGCGCGCCCGCGCGGGCGCATTCCCGATCGTTCAGCCCGCGGCGGCGGCGCGGATCGTCGACACCTGGTACAGGGCGACGGATGCGGCGATGCCGGCGTTGAGGGACTCGGTCGCCGCCTCGATGGGGATCGACACGATCTGGTCGCACGTCTCGGTGACGAGACGCGAGAGCCCCTTGCCCTCGCTGCCGACGACGATGACGACCGGCCGGTCGGCGAGCTCGAGCGCGGGAAGAGAGACGTCTCCGCCGCCGTCCAGGCCCAGCACGAAGACCCCCTGGCGCTTGAAGTCCTTGAGCGTCGAGGTGAGGTTGGGGGCGACCGCGACCGGGATGCGGGCGGCGGCGCCGGCGCTCGTCTTCCAGGCGGCGCTGTTGACGCTCGCAGACCGTCGCTGCGGCACGATCACGCCGTCGCCGCCGAACGCACCGGTCGAGCGGATGATGGCGCCGAGGTTGCGCGGGTCGGTGATGCCGTCGAGGGCGACGAAGAGCGGCACTCGCCCCTCGCCGATCACCTTCTCGAGCAGATCGTGCGGATGCGCGTACTCGTACGGTGGCACCTTGACCGCGACGCCCTGGTGCACACCGTCGAATCCGGCCATGCGGTCGAGCTCGGGGCGGGTGACCTCGAGCACCGGGATGTCGCGGTGCGTCGCGATCGAGAGCATCTCCTTCACGCGGTCGTCCATCTCCACCCGCTGGGCGATGTAGAACGCCGTCGCCGGGATCTTCGCGCGCAGCGCCTCCAGCACCGAGTTGCGGCCGGTGACCACCTCGGTGTCGTCGTCCTTCTTCGCGCGCGGGCGCCCGCTGGAACCCGGCTTCTGCGGCGGCTTTCCCCGGCCTCCCGCCGCGGCGTACCGCTCGGCCGCGGCCTTGCGCTTGCCGGCGACGTGCCAGCTGCGATCCTCGGCCTTGGGCGTGGGCCCCTTGCCCTCGAGGGCCTTGCGGCCGAGACCGCCGGTACCCTTCAGCGGCCCCTTCTTCTTGCCCTTGCCTGCGCCCGGGCGTGCTGGTTTAGCCATTCTGAACACTCCAATGGGTCCCCTCGGGACCGTCTTCGAGAGCGATGCCGGCCGCCGCGATCGCGTCGCGGATGCGGTCGGCCCCCGCCCAGTCCTTCGCGGCGCGCGCTTCGGCACGCTGCGTGATCATCGTCTGCACGAGCGCGTCGAGCGCCGCATCCATCCGCTGCGCCGCGTCATCCGTGCGGCGACGGGACTGCCGGGGGTCGATGCCCAGCACGTCCAGCATCGCGTGGACGCGCGTCCACGCCGTCGCGGCAGCATCCCGATCGCCCCGGTCGAGCGCGGCGTTGCCCTCCCGCACCGTCTCGTGGAGGACCGCGAGCGCCTGGGGCACGCCGAGATCGTCGTCCATGGCCTCGGCGAAGGCCTCGGGAAGGGCTTGGCCACGGAACCACGCGAATGAGAGTTCTTCGTCGGCGGGGACCGCGCGCAGGTAGCGCTGCTGAAACCCCTCGATGCGCTCGAGGGCCGCTCGGGCCTCTTCGTACGAACGCTCGGAGAGGTCGAGCGTCGATCGGTAGTGCGCCGCGGCCAGCGCATACCGCACGACGATCGGATCGTGGCGCTCGAGAACGTCCTCGGCGAGCACAAAATTGCCGAGCGACTTCGACATCTTCTGACCGTCGACGGTGACCAGGCCGTTGTGCACCCAGTACCGCGCGAACCCGTCGCCGGCCGCCGTCGACTGCGCCAGCTCGTTTTCGTGGTGCGGAAAACGCAGGTCGAGTCCGCCGCCGTGGATGTCGAAGTCCGGTCCCAGATACCGGCGCGACATCGCCGAGCACTCGATGTGCCAGCCGGGGCGTCCCGGACCCCACGCCGAATCCCACACCGCACTCTCGGGCTCACCGGCCTTCGCACCCTTCCAGAGCGCGAAGTCGCGCGGGTCGCGCTTGCCGCGCGGATCGGCGTCCTCGGCCGCCTCCATCGCGTCCGGCGACTGATTGGTCAGCGTGCCGTACGACGACCACGACCGCACGTCGAAGTACACGTCGCCCGAGCCGGCGGGGTCGGGGTAGGCGTGCCCGCGCTCGATCAGTCGCTCGATGAGCCACTGCATCTGCGGGATCGACGCCGTCGCACGCGGCTCGTACGTGGGGGCCAGGATCCCGATCGCGC
Organism: Microbacterium sp.; assembly: GCF_003248605.1. Lineage (GTDB taxonomy): Bacteria > Actinomycetota > Actinomycetes > Actinomycetales > Microbacteriaceae > Microbacterium. The sequence continues at coordinate 4,985 of NZ_QFPF01000079.1, read as the reverse complement.
TGTAGGCGGCGGTGAACTCGCGCTCCATGCGATAGGCCAGCGCCCACCACGGCTCGTCGTCGGTCGCGTTCTGCAGCACCTTGTCGTCGATGTCGGTGACGTTGCGCACGAGAGTCACCCGCCCGAAACGGTGAGCGAGCCAGCGTCGCAGGATGTCGAAGCTCAGCGCCGCGCGGACATGGCCGATGTGCGGGCCGGACTGGACGGTCGGGCCGCAGACGTACATCGTCACCTTCGACGCGTCGAGCGGCACGAACTCGCGCAGGGCCTGCGCCTTGGTGTCGTAGAGCCGCACAGTCACCCGCACAGCCTACCCGTGCGGCCCCCGCCGCCCGGGGGATCGCGCAGCGGACGCGGCGGGCGCAGCGGTCGCGACGCGATAGAACTGAGAGGTGATCTCCGCCCTCGCCGTCCTCGCCGCCGCGATGCTCTTCGGCACCACGGGCACCTCTCAGGCACTCGGCCCCGACGGCACGACTCCGCTGTCGATCGGCGCAGTGCGTCTCGTCGTCGGGGGCACGGGGCTCGCGGTGTTCGCCTTCGCGCTCGCGGCACGCGCGCATCGGCGCGGCCGCGCCGCGCCCAACCCCCGGCTCGGGCGTGAGCCGATCCTCCTGATGGTGCTCACGGGCCTGTGCCTCGCGCTCTACCAGCCGCTCTTCTTCCTCGGCACGGACCGCAACGGCGTCGCCGTGGGCACCGTGATCGCCCTGGGCTCGGCCCCCATCCTCGCGGGACTGCTCGAATGGGCCCTCACCCGCCGCATGCCGAGCGCCACCTGGATGGTCGCGACCGGTCTCGCCACGGCCGGGGTAGTGCTGCTCGGGTTCGGCGGAGGCGCGGATGCCGGGGGCACCGGGGGCACCGACATGCTGGGCATCGCGGGGTCGGTCGGGGCGGGCGCGACGTTCGCGATCATCGCCAACGCGCAGCGCCGGCTGCTCGACGCGGGCTGGGATCCCTTCACGGTCGTCGGGGCGATGGGGGCGAGCTCTGCGGGCCTGTCCGCTCTCGTCCTGCCCTTCGTCGACCTCCGCTGGCTCGGCGAGCCGGCCGGCCTCGTGATGGCCCTGTGGCTGGGCCTTGCGACGATATCGATCGCCTACGTGCTGTTCACCTGGGGCCTGAACGGGCTCACGGCGGCGACCGCCGCGACGCTGACGCTCGGCGAACCGCTGACCGCCAGCATCCTGGGTCTGAGCGTTCTCGGCGAGCGGCTCAGCGCCCTGGCGATCGCGGGGCTGATCGTGCTCGCCGCGGGCCTGGCCGCCCTCGCGTGGGGCTCGCGGACGCCCCGGGACCCGAAGCCCTTCGCCGTGGAGGCGTGAGCGCCATGCCGCACGCACACGACGCCCCGCTCGAGATCCGCGACGACGACCTGACGGGTTCGGCGACCCGAGCCCTCATCGCGCGTCACCTCGCCGGGATGCACGAGGACTCGCCGCCGGAGAGCGTGCACGCGCTGGGCATCGACGCCCTGACGGGGCCCGGGATGCGGGTGTGGTCGGCGTGGTATGGGGCTGAGCTCGCCGGCGTGGCCGCGCTGAAACGCCTCGACGACGAGCGCGGCGAGCTCAAGTCCATGCGCGTCGATGATCGATTTCTGGGGCGCGGTGTCGGGCGCGCGCTGCTGCGCCACGCGATTGCCGCCGCGCGTGTCGCGGGGCTGAGCAGCCTCTGGCTCGAAACCGGGTCGCCGGACTCGTTCGAACCCGCCCGCCGGCTCTACGCGAGCGAGGGGTTTGTCACCTGCGGGCCCTTCCCGCCGTACGTCGAGGACCCGTTCTCGGTGTTCATGACGCTCGATATCGCTCAGCGCTGACGCGGGCCCCTTCCGTCCGGCGCGGCCCGCGCGACCCGCGCGACCGGCGCGCCCGGCGCGCCGCGGCGGCGAACCCACATTTTTGCAGCGAGCCCACACTCGTCGCATGGTGGCTCGCTGCAAAAATGTGGGTTCGGGGTGCTGGCGATCGCAGGCGCCGCAAGCGACGGCGGCGGCGTCACGCCGGTGCGGGTACTGACCGGGCAGCGACGGCGAGCGGTCAGGTCAGGTCAGGTCAGACGGGCAGCAGCAGCGCCACGGCGAACGCCGCGACACCCTCGCCCCGACCCGTGAAGCCCAGCCCGTCGGTGGTCGTCGCCGACACCGCGACCGGCGCGCCGAGGGCGGCCGAGAGCACCTGCTCGGCCTCCGCGCGACGCCCCGCGAAGCGTGGCCGGTTGGCCTGCACCTGCACCGTCACGTTGCCGATGCGCCAGCCCGCCTCGCCGACGAGCGCACGCGTGCGGGCGAGGAACGCCTCGGCATGCGCGCCGGTGAACTCGGGACGGGATGTGCCGAAGTGCGTGCCGATGTCGCCGAGACCGGCTGCCGAGAGCACCGCGTCGACGATCGCGTGCGCCACGGCATCGCCGTCGGAGTGACCCGACAGCGCCTGCTCGCCTGGCCAGCGAAGCCCCGCCAGCCACAGATCGCCCTCGCCCCCGAAACCGTGCACGTCGGTGCCGATACCCACGCGCGGCGCAGCGATAGCGGCCTCCAGCGCAACGGGCGGCTCCGGCTCGGCTCCGGGCTCGGCATCCGTCACCAGCGCCCGCGCCCGCTCGAGGTCCGCGGGCGTCGTGATCTTGAACGCCCGCGCGTCGCCCTCGACCGTCGAGACGGCGTGGCCCTGTGCCGCCACGAGCGCGGTGTCGTCTGTGTACTCGCGCGTCGCGGCGCGATATGCCGCCACGAGCATCGCGCGCGGGAAGCCCTGCGGTGTCTGTGCGGCCGCGAGCGGCTCGCGATCGACGGCCTCGACGACCGCGGTGCCCTCGACGCGCTTGAGCGTGTCGATGACGGGCAACACCGGGACGACGCCGGATGCTGTCTCCTCGACCGCCGCGACGACCCTCTCGAACACCGCCGGCGGTGTCAGCGCGCGGGCCGCGTCGTGCACGAGCACGACCTCGACGTCGGCCCACAGGGCCGCGAGGCCCGCGGCGACGGACTCCTGACGCGTCGCGCCCCCGACGACGACATGCACCAGATCCCGCCGGCGCCCCGAAGGAGGCGGGGTGACGGCATCCATCGCGTCGGCGACGGCAAGCGCCTCGGTCAGCGCGTCACCCTCGCGCCCGGATGGTGCGACGATGACGATCTGCGCGGACGGGGCCCGAAGCACTCGCCGAAGGGCGTGATGCAGGATGCTGCTGCCGTCGATGCCGACGAGCGCTTTGGGTTCGCCCGCGCCGAGTCGGGTGCCCGATCCGGCGGCGACGACGATGATGCCGACGCGCGGCGATGGCGTGATGCTCACGCCGGGAGCCTAGCTGGCGAGGACCTCGTCGAGGACGACGCTCGCGCGCTCCTCGTCGGTCTTCTCTGCAAGGGCGAGCTCGGAGATGAGGATCTGCCGGGCCTTGGCCAGCATCCGCTTCTCACCCGCCGACAGACCGCGGTCCTGATCGCGGCGCCACAGGTCGCGCACGACCTCGCTGACCTTGATCACATCGCCGGAGGCGAGCTTCTCGAGATTCGCCTTGTACCGACGCGACCAGTTCGTGGGCTCTTCGGTGAACGGGGCGCGCAGCACCTCGAAGACGCGCTCGAGACCCTCCTTGCCGATCACATCGCGAACTCCGACGAGGTCGACGTTGTCGGCCGGAACCTCGATGGTCAGATCACCCTGCGTCACCCTGAGCTTGAGATAGATCTTCTCTTCGCCCTTGATGATCCGAGTCTTCACTTCGGCGATGGTGGCCGCCCCGTGGTGCGGGTAAACGACCGTTTCGCCAACCTCAAAAAGCATGCAGTTATGTCCTTTCGGCAACCAACAGAATACCACAGGGGCCATACGCTAAGGTTCGCCGAGCACGGTCCGAGGGTCCGCCCGTGCGACGCCCTAGAATGCAATGAACGCCCGTCATCTCCCTGGAGGACCCGTGAAATCCCGTCGGCTTGCACCCCTGGCCCTCATCGCCGCCGTCATGGTCGGCACGTCGGGATGCGCGATGCTCGCCCCGCAGGCCACCACGATCGAGTACAACCCCGCCGAGGGCGCGGGCGCCACGACGGGCTCCGGGGTCGTCAGCAACGCGGTCGTCGTCTCGGAGGACGGTGAGGACGGCAACCTCATCGCCGCCTTCACCAACGAGAGCGACGAGGCCCAGACGGTCAGCATCGAGTTCGAGGGGTCGTCCTCGACCGAGACTCTGCGCATCCCCGCCATGAGCAGCATCAGCCTGGGCATGGACCCGGACGCGGATTCCGAGACGGCCGAGGGGCGCGTGGACGGCGGCGAGCCAATTCTGCTCGAGGGCATCGACACACCTCCGGGCGCGACGCTGCCGATCTACTTCCAGTCCGGCGATGCCGAGGGCGAGCTCATCCAGGTTCCAGTGCTCGACGGATCGGTCGAGTACCTGGCGCCCTTCGTCCCGTAGGGACTGCTCGGAGCGTGCCGCTGCGCCGCGAGCTTGACGAAGGCGGTGACCGACCCTCGCCCTTCGGTACCCCGGATCCAAGTCTCTGCGGCGGGGCTCTTCGAGGCCAGATAGTGGCACCGTGAACGCGGGCCCCGCTTCACATCCTGACGTCCTCGACGGGTGGCCGTGCGTGGCGCGCCCTGAGCTTGTCGAAGGGCCCCCGTGAGCCCGTGCTACGCGCCCTGAGCTCGTCGAAGGGCGGCGCATACCCGTCACGCGCCCTAGATGAAAGCATTCTCACTAAGTATCTCGCCGCGGGGCGTCGGAAGTACATAGCTTCGACGGTCAATGTCGGAGGATCCGCTTAGAGTTCGAATATGAACACCAGACCGGGCGGCGACGCACCCGACGACAACGTCGATCGTGTCGACAGCGCCGTCGGCGTGGACGCTGACGTTGACGTCGAGGGCGTTGGCGTCGACGGTGTGGATGCTGTCGCGGCGGCCCTTGCGGCGAAGTACGCGGCCGCGGTGGCAGGGGTGGCCTCGGCCGAAGCTGAGGTCATGGCGGTGCTG
>NZ_QFPF01000164.1 GCF_003248605.1 Microbacterium sp. | reverse complement strand
ATGCCGAGACCTACGGCACGCAGAACGCCTGGCAGATCCTCGTCGACGACTACGTCACGACGACCGACGGCACCGGCATCGTGCATCAGGCGCCGGCCTACGGTGAGGATGACCAGCGGGTCAGTGAGGCCGCCGGCATCCCCACGATCCTGAGCCTCGACGACGGCGGGCGCTTCCTGCCCGCGGTGGGCGATGTCGCCGGCCAGCTGTGGATGGAGGCGAACACGCCCCTCATCCGGCTGCTGCGCCAGGCCGGGCGGCTCGTGCGCGAGGCCAGCTACGAGCACCCCTATCCGCACTGCTGGCGCTGCCGGAACCCCCTGATCTACAAGGCCGTGTCGAGCTGGTTCGTGCGCGTGACGGACTTCCGCGATCGCCTTGTCGAACTGAACGAAGACATCACCTGGGTTCCCGAGAACGTCAAGCACGGCCAGTTCGGCAAGTGGGTCGAGGGGGCGCGCGACTGGTCGATCAGCCGCAACCGCTATTGGGGCTCGCCGATCCCGATCTGGAAGAGCGATGACCCGGAGCACCCCCGCGTCGACGCGTACGGCTCTCTCGAGGAGATCGAGCGCGACTTCGGTCGCCTGCCACGCAACGAGGCCGGCGACGTCGACCTCCACCGCCCCTATATCGACGAGCTGACGCGCCCCAACCCCGACGACCCCTCCGGGCGGAGCACCATGCGGCGCATCGAGGATGTGCTCGACGTGTGGTTCGATTCCGGCTCGATGCCGTTCGCGCAGGTGCACTACCCGTTCGAGAACCGCGAGTGGTTCGACACGCATGCTCCCGCGGACTTCATCGTGGAGTACATCGGGCAGACCCGTGGCTGGTTCTACGTCATGCACGTGCTCTCGGGCGCGCTCTTCGACCGCCCCGCATACACCGCGGTGTCGGCGCACGGCATCGTGCTCGGCAGCGACGGGCAGAAGATGTCCAAGTCGCTGCGCAACTACCCCGATGTCAGCGAGGTCTTCGATCGCGACGGTTCGGACGCGATGCGCTGGTTCCTGATGTCGAGTTCGGTGCTGCGCGGCGGCAACCTCGTCGTGACCGAAGAGGGGATCCGTGCGGGCGTGCGGGAGTTCCTGCTGCCGCTGTGGAGTTCGTGGTACTTCTTCTCGACGTATGCGAACGCCGCCTACGCGGGCGGCCCTTCGACAGACTCAGGGACCGCCGGGTCGACAGGCTCCGGGACCGCCGGGGCGGACCCCGCAGGATACGAGGCGAGCTGGCGCACCGACTCTGCCGATGCCCTCGACCGCTACATCCTCGCTCTCACGGGAGACCTCGTGCGGGGCGTCGCGACAGACCTCGAAGCGCTCGATTCGACGATGGCCGCGGCAAAGCTGCGGGACTTCGCCGAGGCACTCACCAACTGGTATATCCGGCGCTCGCGCGACCGCTTCTGGGCGGGCGTCACCGCAGACCCCCGGAGTCGCGAGGCATTCGACACGCTGTACACGGTGCTCGAGACTCTCACGCGTGTCGCGGCACCCCTCATCCCTCTCGTCAGCGAGCGCGTGTGGCAGGGGCTGACCGGGGGGCGCAGCGTGCACCTCCAGGAGTGGCCCGACGCCGATGCGTTCCCCGCGGCCGCCGACATCCGCACCGCCATGGATGCCGTGCGTGAGGTGTCGAGTGTCGCGAATGCCCTGCGCAAGAAGCAGGGCAAGCGCGTGCGGCTCCCACTCTCCCGCATGACGGTAGTGGTGCCGGATGCTGCAACCCTGTCGCAGTTCGAGGGGATCCTGCTCGACGAACTCAACGTCAAGAGCGTGGAGTTCGTCGAGTTTCGCCCCGAGTCCTACGACGACCACGGGCTGGCGCAGCGACTCGTCGTCAACGCGCGGGTGGCCGGGCCTCGGCTCGGAAAGCGCGTCCAGCAGGTCATCCAGGCCGCGAAGGCCGGCAACTGGATCGAAGATGACCGCGGGATCGTCGTCCAGACCCCGGAGGGCGAGGTCGTCATGCAGGACGGCGAGGCCTCGCTCGACAGCGACACATCGGTACGCCCCGAGGGCGAGGCGGTCGGGCTGCTGGCGGGCACCGACGGATTCGTGGTGTTGGACACGACCACGACGCCGGAGCTCGAGGCAGAGGGGCTGGCGCGCGATGTCATCCGCGCCGTGCAGGACACGCGCAAGGCTGCGGGCTTCGAGGTCAGCGACCGTATCCACCTCGTGATCACGTTCGCCGACGGCGCCGACGCGCGAGCGGTCTCGGACGGATTCGAATCCGCGGACGTCGCGGGCGAGACGCTCGCGGTCGAGTACCTGCTGGGCACGAAGGACGACACACTGCGCGGATCGTCGCGCAGCTTCGCGGGCGGGACGACCAAGCCCGAGCGCGAGGCCTCCTTCGCGGCGGGTGCGTTCGCGAACGCCGGGGCCTTCACCGTGGGCGTGACCCGGGCGGAGGGTCGCGCATGAGCGAGGATCCGGACGAGGGCCGGGCGCGGGCGGATGCCGTCTATGCGGCGCTGCTGGCGCGGGCGGGGGAGCGCTGGGTGCAGCCGCGCAAGGAGCGCACCGCGCGCCTGCTCGACTATCTGGGCGATCCGCAGCGCACCTACCGCGTCGTGCACGTCACGGGCACGAACGGCAAGACCTCCACGAGCCGCATCATCGAGAGCCTGCTGCGCGCCCACGGGCTGCGGACGGGCCTGTTCACGAGCCCGCACCTGGAGCGCTTCACCGAGCGCATCATGATCGACGGCGCACCCGTCCTCGACGACGCCGTCGCCGATGCGTGGGACGAGATGGCGCCGTTCGTTGCTCTGGTCGACGCCGAGCTCGGCGACGCGGGAGAGGAGTCGCTGACCTTCTTCGAGCTGCTCACCGCGCTCGCCTTCGTGGCCTTCGCGGATGCTCCGATCGACGTGCTTGTGCTCGAGGTCGGCATGGGCGGGTCATGGGATTCGACGAACACGGCCGACGGCGACGTCGCGGTGTTCGCGCCTATCGACATCGATCACGCCGATCGGCTCGGACACACCATCGCCGACATCGCGGCGGTCAAGGCGGGGATCATCAAGGACGGCGCCGCCGTCGTGTCGGCCAGGCAGCATCCTGACGCCGTCGCCGTGCTGCGGGCGGAGGCTGCCCGCCGGGAAGCGAGCATCGCGTTCGAGGGCGCGGAGTTCACTCTCACGGCGCAGCGCCTCGCCGTCGGCGGTCAGGTCATCTCGGTGCACGGCCTCGCCGGCACCTACGACGAGGAATACCTGCCCCTGTACGGCGCGCATCAGGGGGCGAACGCCGTGCTCGCGATCGCCGCGGTCGAATCCCTGATCGGCGGCGGGTCGCAGCGGATCGCATCGGAGGTGCTCGCCGAAGGGCTCGGCCAGGTGATCTCGCCCGGTCGCCTGCAGCTGGTCGGCACGGAGCCCACCGTGCTCGTCGATGCGGCGCACAACCCGCACGGCGCACGGGCGCTCGTGGATGCCCTGCGCACGGCCTTCGACTTCGACGAGTGGGGCGTGGTGCTGGGCGTCCTGGCCGACAAGGATGCCGCGGGCATCGTTGCCGCGTTCGCTCCGATCGCGACCGAGGTGTTCGTCACCGCGCCCGATTCCGATCGCGCCGACGATCCGGACGCGCTCGCCGACATCGTCGAGGCGGTCGGGATGCGTGCGAGCGTGCACCGTGACCTCGACGATGCGGCGGCATCCGCGCGGGAGTGGGCGGCAGCATCCGCCCGCCGCGCCGTCGTGATCGCCGGATCGGTCGTGCTCGCCGGCGAGGCGCTCGGTATCGCGGCGCGCGAGGGCTGGAAGGGCGGATCATGAGCGCCCGACCGCGTCGCGCACGTCCACCACGGAGCCTCGTCGCCAAGCTCGCCTCTGTGGTGCTGGCCTTCGAAGCCATCATCGTCTTCCTCGGCGGCTTGGCCGTCTACGGTCTGCGTGCTC
>NZ_QFPF01000078.1 GCF_003248605.1 Microbacterium sp. | reverse complement strand
CGTTCTGGTCGGGGCGGAACGTGTGGATCGAGCCGTCGGCGTGACGGTAGGCCTTGATGCCCTCGAAGATCTCCTGCCCGTAGTGCAGCACCGCCGCCGCCGGGTCGAGACTGATCGGGCCGTAGGGCTGCACGCGCGGGCGATGCCAGCCACCGCCGACCGACCAGCAGATGTCGACCATGTGGTCGGTGAAGCTCGTGCCGAAGCCGGGGCTGGCGAGGATCTCGGCACGGGCGGCCGGGCTCTTGGCCGCGAGGTTCTTCGTGACGGCGAACTCGAGGGGCGCGAGTCCGGCGTCGGGATCGGAGTCGATGAGGGTCATGTCAGTCCTGCCGGTAGAAGAGGTGGGGACGCCGCCGCGCCGCCCGCGGGCTCCAGGTTACGCCTGCAGCCTCGCGGCGATCGCGTCGCCGACGGCGCTCGTCGTGCGGACGGAGCCGGTGCGCTCCGCGATGTCGGCCTCGACCGCTCGGGTGACGCGGGAGGCCTCCTCGGCGAGGCCGAGGTGATCGAGCAGCAGCGCGACGGAGAGGATCGCCGCCGTCGGGTCGGCTTTCTGCTGCCCGGCGATGTCGGGAGCCGATCCGTGCACCGGCTCGAACATCGAGGGGAAAGCGCCGCCGGGATTGATGTTGCCCGAGGCCGCAAGTCCGATTCCTCCGGTGATCGCACCGGCCAGATCGGTCAGGATGTCGCCGAAGAGGTTGTCGGTGACGATCACGTCGAAGCGAGACGGGTTCGTCACCAGGAAAATCGTGGCCGCGTCGACGTGGAGGTAGTCTACGGCCACGTCCGGGTGCTCCTGCGACACGGCGCCGACGATCCGCTGCCAGATGGCCCCCGCGTGCACGAGCACATTGGTCTTGTGCACCCACGTCAGCCGCTTCGAGCGCTTCTCGGCCAGGTCGAACGCGTGACGGACGACCCGTTCGATGCCGAACGCGGTGTTGACCGACACCTCGGTGGCGACCTCGTGCGGCGTGCCGCGTCGCAGCGCGCCGCCGTTGCCGACGTAGGGGCCCTCGGTCCCCTCGCGCACGACGATGAAATCGATCTCGCCGGCGTCGGAGAGCGGGCCCGGCACCGAGGGATACAGCTTCGACGGGCGCAGATTGACGTAGTGGTCGAGCTCGAACCGCAGCTTCAGCAGCAGCCCGCGCTCGATGTTCGCGTCCTTCAACCGTGGGTCGCCGGGAATCCCGCCGACCGCGCCGAGGAGGATGGCGTCGTGCTCTTTGATGGCGTCGAGATCGGCATCGGTGAGAGTCTCCCCCGTCTCGAGGAAGCGCCCCGCGCCGAGAGAGAACTGCGTGCTCTCGACACTCACCGCAGAGGTCGCGACGGCGGCATCCAGCACCTTCTGCGCTTCGGCGATGACCTCGGGACCGATGCCGTCACCCGGAATGACGGCCAGTTTGACGACGCGCGACATTGTGCTGCAGCTCCTGGGGATGGATCCGATGGGATCCCCCCAGAGTAGTGGCCGCGATGACCGCCGCGAGCACGATGAGGGCGGCGCCGATGAGCGACGTGATCACCACTCCCCCGTCGAAGGCGTGCGCCGCGGCCTCGCGCAGGGCCTGACCGACCGCGGGCTCGAGTCCCTCGGCGGCGTTCATCGCCCCGGCGAGCGTCTCGCGTGCGGCGAGGGATGCCGACTCCGGCAGCCCCGCGGGAAGCTCGAGCGTCGCGCGGTAGAACGCGGTCAGGATGCCGCCCATGACGGCCGTGCCGAGCACCGCTCCCATCTCGTATGCGGTCTCTGAGACGGCGCTCGCCGCTCCCGCCTTGTCGGCGGGCGCGCTCGAGAGGATGAGCTCGTTCGAGACGGTCTCGGCCATGCCGATACCGGCGCCGAGCGCCATGAACGCGAGGATCAGCATCCCGAGGCTCTGCGCGTCGGTCGTGAGGGCGACGATCAGGTACCCGGCGATCGACAGCGAGAGTGCCGCGGGCACGAGCACCCGCGCGGGCACACGGCGAGCGATCGGCACCACGACCAGGCCCGCGGTGATCATCACCGCAAGACCTGGCAGCAGCGCGATACCGGCGTCCATCGGGCTCAGCCCGAGCACGAGCTGGAGGTGCTGCGCCACGAAGTAGAGGAACCCGACGAGCCCGATGACGCTGAGCAGATTGACCAGCACGGCCCCGCTGAACGTGCCACGGCGGAAGAGCGCCATGTCGAGCATGGGGCTCGGAGCGCGCAGCTGACGTCGGACGAAGAGGACGCCGCCGAGCACGGAGGCGCCGAGCAGCCAGAGCGCGGGTCCCTCGAAACCGTCGACCGCGAGCGATTTGATCGCGTAGACGAGGGGAACCATCGTGGCCAGCGAGAGAGCGATCGAGACCGGGTCGATGCGGCCCGGACGAGGGTCGCGGCTCTCGGGGATCAGCAGCGGTGCCGCGATGAGCAGCGGGATGAGCACGGGCACGGCGAGCAGGAAGACGGATCCCCACGCGAAGTGCTCGAGCAGGAAACCTCCGACGATCGGGCCGAGCGCCATGCCTGCGCTGAAGCCCGCGGCCCAGACCGCGATCGCCAGGCGCCGCTGCTCTCGATCGCGGAAGATGCTGCGCAGCAGCGACAGCGTCGACGGCATCAGCATCGCGCCGAAGACACCGAGCCCCGCGCGGGCGGCGATGAGGAGCTCGGCGGTGGGGGCGAACGCGGCGAGGATCGACAGCATCCCGAACCCCGTCGCCCCGATCAGCAGCAGGCGCCGTCGACCGAAGCGGTCGCCGAGGGTGCCCATCGTCACGAGCAGGCTCGCCAGCACGAGGGGATAGGCGTCGATGATCCACAGCTGCTGCGCGCTCGTCGGCGCCAGGTCGAGGGCGATCTGCGGCAGCGCGAAGCTCAACACCGTGTTGTCGACCGAGACCAGCAGCACCGGCAGCATCAGCACCGCGAGCGCGGCCCAGGCACGCCAGCCGACCCGCTCGTCGCGAGGGGTGATGCGGGGGGTGTCGAGAGTGTGCAGTGCCATGATTCCGTCGTTCGTTCCTAAACCGTCCAGTCGGTATAGTAACAGGATGCTGCCATCCGGTCCACCCGCGCCGTCCCAGATACGATCGACCCCATGAGTCGCCCTCCCCGTGCCCGCGAGAGCGTGCTCGACGCCTTCGAGTCCCTCGTGATCGACGAGGGCGAGCGCTCGGCGACGCTCGACGCGACCGCCCGCGCCGCCGGCGTCTCCAAGGGCGGACTCCTGTACCACTTCGCCTCGAAGGAGGCGCTCGTGGAGGGGCTCCTGCAGCGACTGCGCGCACTCTCGGCCGACGACATCGAGCAGATCAAGAGCTCGCCGGAGGGTCCCGTCGCGGCCTTCATGCGCACGTCGATCATGACCGGATCGCCTCTGGACCGTGCGATCGTCGCCGTGTCGCGCCTGGCGCAGAACGGTCACCCCTCGGCCGGCGCCGCGATCCGCGAGCTGCGCATCCTGTGGGAGGACGCCCTCCGCCCGCACGCGCGCGACGAGACCGCCCTCCAGCTGATCATGCTCGTCAGTGACGGGCTGTATTTCAACAACGCCCTCACGGTGGGGTCCGTGTCGGGCCCCGTGCCCGAGGGCGAGGAGCTGAACGCGCTCATCGCGCTCGTGGAATCCTCGACGGGGCGCTGAGCCCCGGCATCCCGGCTCGCTCGGCGGTGCGGCCGCGCGGGGCCACGGCGGCGCACCACGCCGCGCCGCGCGACGCCGAGACCCACTTCTTGCAGCGAGCCACCACGCGTCGTGTGGTGGCTCGCTGCAAAAGTGGTGGTTCGCGGCTAGAACGGCGCCGGCGACACCCGCGGGACGGCGACGCCCGCGGGATCGGCTCGCGCCGGTCAGGCCTCGGTGATCTCGATCCGCTGGAACAGGTCGGCCCCCACCGTGCGGTGCAGCTCCTGCAGGATCTCGTCGGGAACCTGCTTGTCGACCGTGAGCACCGAGAGTGCGCGACCCGTCGCGTCGGGGTGCGCGACCTGAAGGCTTTCGATGTTGATCTGCGCGTCGCCGAGCTTCTTGCCGTAGATCGCGACGATCCCGGGGCGGTCGGCGTAGCGCATCACGACGTGGTGGCGGGCGATCGGCACCTCGATCTCGTAACCGTCGATCGCGACGACCTTGGGCACCATCCGGGTGCCCGCGAGCGTGCCGGCGACGGTCAGGACGCTGCCGTCGGAGAGCGAGCCGCGCAGGATGGTGATGTTGCGGTACAACGGGCTGTCGGCTTCGACGATCATGCGGGTCTCGATGCCGCGCTGCTCCGCGAAGAGAGGCGCGTTGACGTACGAGACGTTCTCGCTGACGATGTTCGTGAAGATCCCCTTGAGGGCCGCCAGCCGGTAGACGCTCACGTCGTACGCGGCGAGCTCGCCGCGCACCTCGATGTCGAGGCTCGTGAGGGCGCTCGGGGCGAGCGCGGCGAAGAACTGGCCCAGCTGCTCGACGAGGGCGATTCCGGGGCGCACGAAGGGATCGATGACGCCGCCGGCGACGTTGACCGCGTCGGGCACGAGGTCGCCCTCGAGCGCGAGCTTGACCGAGCGGGCGACGGACACGCCGGCCTTCTCCTGCGCCTCCTCGGTGCTCGCGCCGAGGTGCGGTGTGACGACGACGTTCGGCAGATCCAGCAGGCGCCGGGCGGGCGAGTCCTCGGTCGGCGGCTCGCTCGAGAACACGTCCAGACCGGCGCCCGCGATCTCGCCGGTCGTCAGGGCCATGTAGAGCGCGTCCTCGTCGACGAGGCCGCCGCGCGCGACGTTCACGACGAGGGCGGTGGGCTTCATGGCCGACAGCTGCGCGGCGCCGATCATGCCGGCCGTCTCGGGCGTCTTGGGCATGTGGACCGTGATGAAGTCGCTCTCGCGGACGAGGTCGTCGAGCGAGAGCAGCTCGACCTGCAGGTGCTGCGCCCGCGCCGGGGTGACGTAGGGGTCGAATCCCACGACGCGCACGCCGAAGGCGCGCAGCCGCTCGGCCACGAGCGCGCCGATGCGTCCGAGGCCGACGATGCCGACGGTCTTCTCGTACAGCTCGGTGCCCGTGAACGAGCTGCGCTTCCACGCGCCGCCCGCCAGCGAGGCGTGCGCGGCGGGGATGTGCCGGGCGAGGCTCAGGATGTGCCCCACGGTCAGCTCGGCCGCCGAGATGACATTCGATGTGGGGGCGTTGACGACCATGACGCCGGCGGTCGTCGCGGCCTTGATGTCGACGTTGTCGAGTCCGACGCCGGCGCGGGCGACCACCTTCAGCGAGGGCGCCGCGGCGAGGGCCTCGGCATCGATCTTGGTGGCCGAGCGCACGAGCACGGCCTGCGCGTCGGCGAGGGCGGCAAGCAGCGCGGGCCTGTCGGTGCCATCGACGTTGCGGACATCGAAGTCGGGCCCGAGAGCGTCGATCGTGGCGGGAGAGAGTTCTTCGGCGATGAGGACGACGGGCTTCGTCACGGAGCGGTCCTTCGGGTAACGCGGCCGGGCGAACGAGGCGTCGCGGCGCAGGGCGGTGCGGGAGATCGCCGCGCCGCACACCGTGGGGGCGAGGCTTTGAAAGCCTATCGGCTCACCGCGCCGACCCGGCGCCGCATGACGGCGTGCGACAGCATCCACTCACGCTCGCGGGGGCGATGGATGCTGTCAGCCGATGACCGCCGCCGTGTTCAGGCTCGTGTAGGCGACGACATTGAGCCAGAACACGCCCACCAGCCCGAGGCCCGCGAGGAGCACGAGCGCGTAGGTCGCGCTCCCCCGCCGCCAGGACAGCGCGAACGCCGCGCCGAAGACGAGGGCGGGGAAGACGATCGCGAAGATCCAGATGAACCAGCCGAGGGCGTTGAGCGAGACATCCACCGCCGACGCCGCCTGCACGGAGCCGGCCAGATTGCCGATCGCCTGCCAGATCGCGTACGCGTAGAACAGGGCGAAGACGCCTCCGATGCCCGCGAGCACGGGAACGGGCGTCGAGGGACGGGATGCCGGGGGTCCGGCGTCGGCCGTGGTCATGCGCCCACCGCTCCGATCATGATGAAGGGCCACGGCACGAGCAGCAGCACACCCGCGACGAGCCAGAGGCCGCGCACCCAGGCCCGCGAGCCTCTCGTGGCGAACAGGACGGTGCCGAACCAGATCAGCGGCGCGGCCGTGGCGACCCACAGTGCGCCCTGATACATCGCGTCCGTGACGAGCACCTGGTAGCGCCCCTGCAGGCGGAGGCCCCCGATGAGCCAGCCGATGGCGTAGAGCAGATAGATGCCGCCGAGCACGCCGACGGCGACGAGCGCGGCGCTGCCGGCGGCGGGACGGGCGTCCTCGTCGTCGGTCTCGACGGGGTCCGCATCCGGCGCAGGCGTGACGTGTCCGTCCCCGTCGCTACCCCTTCCCACGGCGTTCCAGCCCTCCGGGAGGCGTTCGGAGCGGGCCTCCCGGGCAGGGGCTTCTGCGGTGTCGGGGCCACCCGTCACGAGCGTCGGGTCATCGTCGCCCCAGCTCAGGGCGTCGTCGTCGCGGGGGGTGCTCACCGCTCCAGCGTACGCCGAAACGAAGACCCGGCCGCCGCCGCCCCGGGTGGGGGCCGCGACGACCGGGCATGAGCCGTGCCTGTGGTGCGGACGGCGGTCTGTGGGGTCAGCGCGCAGCGCTGCCCTCCGTGATCGCGAAAGCGATCACCATCGGGTGCCGGTGGACACGCCGAGGTCAGCGCGCAGCGCTGCCCTCGGTGTAATCGGCGTCCTGCTGCTTCCAGGCGAAGAGGGCGCGCAGCTCACGACCGACCTCCTCGATGGGGTGCTGGGCACCCTTCTCGCGCAGGGCGAGGAACTCGGGAGCCCCGGCATCCTGGTCGCCGATGAAGCGCTCCGCGAACGCGCCGGAGCGGATGTCGGCGAGGACGCCGGCCATGTTCTCCTTCACGTGCGGGTCGATCACGCGGGGGCCCGAGACGTAGTCGCCGTACTCGGCCGTGTCGGAGACCGACCAGCGCTGCTTCGCGATGCCGCCCTCCCACATGAGGTCGACGATGAGCTTGAGCTCGTGCAGCACCTCGAAGTACGCGATCTGCGGCTGGTAGCCGGCCTCGGTCAGGGTCTCGAAACCGTACTGGACGAGCTGTGAGACACCACCGCAGAGCACGGCCTGCTCGCCGAACAGGTCGGTCTCGGTCTCTTCGGTGAAGGTCGTCTTGATGACACCCGCGCGGGTTCCGCCGATCGCCTTCGCGTATGACTTGGCGATGTCCCAGGCCTGGCCGGACGCGTCCTGCTCGACGGCGATGATGTCGGGGATGCCGCGGCCCGCGACGAACTCGCGACGCACAGTGTGGCCCGGGGCCTTCGGCGCGACGAGGATGACGTCGACGCCCTCGGGCGCCTGGATGTAGCCGAAGCGGATGTTGAAGCCGTGCGCGAACGCGAGGGACTTGCCCGGGGTGAGCTTGTCCTTGATCTGGTCGGCGTAGATCGAGCGCTGGTGCTGGTCGGGCGCGAGGATCATGATCAGGTCGGCCCACTCGGCGGCGTCCGCGACGGACTTGACGGCGAAGCCGTCCTCCTCGGCCTTCGCGATCGACCTCGAGCCCTCCTTGAGGGCGATGGCGACCTCGACACCCGAGTCGCGCAGGTTCTGCGCGTGGGCGTGGCCCTGCGAACCGTAGCCGACGATCGCGACCTTCTTGCCCTGGATGAGCGCGAGGTCGGCGTCTGCGTCGTAGAAGATCTCTGCCATTGTTCCGTGGTTCTCCTTGTTTGCGGATCTTGGGGTTGTGGAGCCGCGCTCAGCCGCGCAGCACGCGTTCGGTGATGCTCTTGCCGCCGCGGGCGATGGCGAGCAGGCCCGACTGGGCCAGTTCCTTGACGCCGAACGGCTCGACCGCCCGGAGGAACGCGTCGATCTTTCCGTGATCGCCCGTCACCTCGATCACGAGCGCGTCGGTGGAGTAGTCGACGACCGAGGCGCGAAAGAGGTTGACGACCTCGATCACGTTCGATCGTGTCGCGTTGTCGGCGCGGACCTTGACGAGCATGTGCTCGCGCTGGACGGATGTCGAGAAGTCCAGCTCGACGATCTTGATGACGTTGATGAGCTTGTTCAGCTGTTTGGTCACCTGCTCGAGGGGCAGTTCGTCGACGTCGACCACGACGGTGATGCGGGAGAGGCCGGGCACCTCGGTCACACCGACGGCGAGGGATTCGATGTTGAACCCGCGCCGCGCGAAGAGTCCCGCGACGCGCGTCAGCAGGCCGGGCTTGTCTTCGACGAGCAGGCTGAGAACGTGCTTGCTCATGATCAGTCCTCCTGCTCGAACGCCGGCGCGTGCTCACGCGCGTACTGGATGTAGCTGTTGCTGACGCCCTGCGGCACCATCGGCCACACCATGGAGTCCGCACTCACCACGAAGTCGATGACCACCGGTCGATCGTTGGTCTCGAGGGCGAGCCTGATGGCAGCATCCACCTCTTCGGGCTTCTCTACCCGGATCGCGAGGGCGCCGTAGGCCTCCGCGAGCTTGACGAAGTCGGGGATGCGTGCGCTGGCGTGGCCCGTGTTGAGGTCGGTGTTGGAGTAGCGGCCGTCGTAGAACAGCGTCTGCCACTGGCGCACCATGCCCAGCGAGGAGTTGTTGATGATCGCGACCTTGATCGGGATGTTGTTGATCGTGCAGGTTGCGAGCTCCTGATTGGTCATCTGGAAGCAGCCGTCGCCGTCGATCGCCCAGACGACGCGCTCGGGTTCGGCGACCTTGGCCCCCATCGCCGCCGGCACGGCGTAGCCCATCGTGCCCGCGCCGCCGGAGTTCAGCCAGGCATTGGGGCGCTCGTACTTGATGAACTGCGCCGCCCACATCTGGTGCTGACCCACGCCCGCGGCGAAGACGCCCTCGGGGCCGGTGAGCTCGCCGATGCGCTGGATGACGTACTGCGGTGCGAGCAGGCCGTCGCTCGGCTCCGTGTAGCCGAGCGGGAACTCATCGCGCAGCCCGTCGAGGAAGGACCACCAGTCCGAGATGTCGGGCTTGGCTGCCCCCGTGACGCCCGAGAACGCCGCGTCGAGGTCGACGAGCACGTCCTTGAGGTCGCCCACGATCGGCACGTCGGCCGCGCGGATCTTCGAGATCTCGGCCGGGTCGATGTCGACGTGCACGACCCGCGCGTTCGGGGCGAACAGCGCGGCCTTGCCGGTGACGCGGTCATCGAAGCGGGCGCCGAGCGACACGATGAGGTCGGACTCCTGCAGAGCGAGCACCGCCGGAACCGTACCGTGCATGCCGGGCATGCCCAGATGCTGCGGGTGCGAGTCGGGGAACGCGCCACGGGCCATGAGCGTCGTCACGACGGGCGCGCCGGTGGACTCCGCGAGGCGGCGCAGCTCCGCCGCGGCGCGTGCCCGCACGACCCCGCCGCCGACATACAGGACGGGCTTCTGCGCCTCGGTCAGCATCTGGGCCGCGGCCTGGATCTGCTTGCCGTGCGCCTTGGTGACCGGGCGGTAGCCGGGCAGGTCGATCTTGGGCGGCCAGATGAAAGGCGCCTCGGCCTGCTGCGCATCCTTGGTGATGTCCACGAGAACCGGTCCGGGCCGGCCGGTGCCGGCGACCTCGAACGCGGCGGCGATCGCACCCGGGATGTCTTCGGCGCGCTTGACCAGGAAAGAGTGCTTCGTGATCGGCATCGTGATACCGACGATGTCGGCCTCCTGGAACGCGTCCGTGCCCATCAGCGTGCTGAACACCTGCCCCGTGATCGCGACGATGGGCATCGAGTCCATGTAGGCGTCGGCGATCGCGGTGACGAGATTTGTCGCGCCGGGACCGGAGGTCGCGATGGCGACCCCGATCTTTCCGGATGCCGCGGCGTATCCCTCCGCGGCGTGTCCGGCGCCCTGCTCGTGCCGCACCAGGATGTGACGCAGGGCGGTGGAGTCCATGAGCGGGTCGTAGACCGGAAGGATCGCGCCACCTGGCAGGCCGAAGACATCGGTCACTCCGAGCAGCTCGAGCGAGCGGACGACCGCCTGGGCCCCCGAGAGCACAGGCGCGGACGCGGTGCGAGCGGGCGGCCGAGGCACGGCCGTTGCGGTTTCGGCGGGCATGGTGAGGATCCTTGTGTGTCGATAGCGGTTGTCTGTGCGTCGGGAGGACCGACGGATGCCGCGACCCGCGAGGGACGCGGACTACCCCGTGACCGCGCCCTCCGCAGCGGAGCGCACGAGCTTGGAGTACTTGGCCAGAACGCCTCGGGTGTAGCGCGGGGGCAGGGGCTCCCAGCCCGAGCGGCGGGAGCTCAGCTCTGCGTCATCGACGAGTAGGTCGAGAGTGCGAGCCGCGATATCGACCCGTATCAGATCACCATCGCGCACGAAGGCGATAGGACCTGCGTCCACCGCTTCGGGTGCTATGTGGCCGATGCAGAGGCCGGTTGTGCCGCCTGAGAATCGTCCGTCCGTCAAGAGTAGTACATCTTTCCCGAGACCCGCGCCCTTGATCGCCGCGGTGATCGCGAGCATCTCGCGCATTCCGGGCCCGCCCTTGGGACCCTCGTAGCGGATCACGACGACATCCCCCGCGGCGATCACGCCCGCCTCCAGCGCATCCATGGCCGCCCGCTCGCGCTCGAACACGCGGGCGGGACCCTCGAAGACGGCGGCGTCGAAGCCGGCGGTCTTGACCACGGCGCCCTCGGGCGCGAGCGAGCCATGCAGGATCGTGATGCCGCCGGTCGCGTGGATCGGGTTGTCGAAGGTGTGGATCACGGTGCCGTCGATCGGGTCGGGGTCGATCTCGGCGAGGTTCTCGGCGACCGTCTTGCCCGTCACGGTGAGGGCGTCGCCGTGCAGCAGACCCTCGTCGAGCATCGCCTTCATGATGACCGGGATGCCGCCGTGACGGTCGACGTCGTTCATGACGTACTTTCCGAACGGCTTCATGTCGGCCACGTGCGGCACCTTGTCGCCGATGCGGTTGAAGTCGTGCAGGTCGAGGTCGATCTCGGCCTCGTGGGCGATCGCCAGCAGGTGCAGGACGACGTTGGTCGAACCGCCGAGGGCCATCGCCAGCGCGATGGCGTTCTCGAACGACTCCTTGGTGAGGATGTCGCGGGTCGTGATGCCCCGGCGGAGAAGATTGACCACGGCCTCGCCGGAGCGGTGAGCGAAGTAGTCGCGGCGGCGGTCTGCCGACGGCGGCGCGGCGGAGCCCGGCAGGCTCAGCCCCAGCGCCTCGGCGACGGACGCCATCGTGTTGGCGGTGTACATGCCTCCGCAGGCGCCCTCGCCCGGCGCGAACGCGCACTCGATGCGCTTGAGGTCGGCCTCCGACATCTTCCCTGACAGGCACGCGCCGACGCCCTCGAACGAGTCGACGATCGTGATGTCCTTCTCGGTGCCGTCCGAGAGCTTGACCCAGCCCGGGGCGATGGATCCGGCGTAGAGGAACACACTGGACAGACCCAGGCGCGCGCTCGCCATGAGCATGCCCGGGATCGACTTGTCGCAGCCCGCCAGGAGGACGGTGCCATCGAGCCGCTCGGCCTGCACCACCGTCTCGACGGAGTCGGCGATCACCTCCCGCGAGACGAGCGAGAAGTGCATACCTTCGTGCCCCATGGAGATGCCGTCCGACACCGAGATCGTGCCGAACTGCAGCGGATACCCGCCGCCCGAGTGCACACCCTCTTTGGCGCCTTGCGCGAGGCGGTCGAGGCTGAGGTTGCAGGGGGTGATCTCGTTCCAGCTCGACGCGATGCCGATCTGGGGCTTCTCCCAGTCCGCGTCGCCCATGCCGACGGCGCGGAGCATGCCGCGGGAGGTGGTGGCTTCGATGCCGTCTGTCACAACCCGGCTGCGGGGCTTGATGTCGACGGGCGCGCTG
>NZ_QFPF01000077.1 GCF_003248605.1 Microbacterium sp. | reverse complement strand
GTTGTCGATGTTGCGCAGCAGGTCGGGTGCGGCGATCGATTCGGCGTCGAAGACGCCCACGATGTCGCCGTGCGCGACGCGAAGCGCGGAGTTCAGCTGCAGCGGCTTGTTCTTGACGGGGCTGTAGTCGATCGCGACGCGCACCTGGTCCGGGTGCTCGGAGGCGAGCTTGTGCGCGATGGCGACCGTGGCGGGGTCGTCGTGCCCGACCGAGACGATGACCTCGAGATCGCGGTGCGTCTGTCCGAGCAGCCGGTCGAGGGTCGCGCGCATCACGTCCTCGCGCTCGTTGCGACACGGCATGATCAGCGAGAACGACAGCGACTCCTCGCCGCTGATCGCGGGATAGGTCGTGCGGGCCCGCGCTTCGGGATCCCACCACGCGTAGGTGGCGACGTAGAGGGTGGAGGCCGAGACGGCGAGCAGCAGCAGCGAGAAGGCGATCAGCAGGATCGAGGCGAGGAGCACGAGATCTCCGTTCGGGTCGGGTCAGTCTTCGGGTCGGGTCAGTCTTCGGGTGAGCAGGCGAGGCCGTCGCCGTCGGGATCGATGGCGTCGGGATCGACGCCGGGCACGCGGACGCTGATGCCGTCGGCGAAGAAGAGGCGCACTTCGTCGCACGACCAGGGGTGGGGCATGTCGGCGGGATCGAGACCCGCGTCGACCATCGCCGCGACGTGCGCCGCGGCACTCGGCGGCACCGAGGGCAGGCACTGCCCGTCCTCGCCGTACGCGGCGTGGCAGCCGCCGAGGCTCTCCTCCGGCGCCAGCACCTCGTCGACCTCGACGGCCTCGCGGGGGGTGCCGAGCCCTGCGGCACCGTCTCGTCCGGCGGCGGCCGCTTCGGCGGCATCCACCAGTGAGACCTGAGGGATGCTGCCGATCGACTCCTCGGCGGGAGGCTCGACGCTCTCGCCGATCTCGATCGTCGTGACGGCGGCAGGGCCCCGCGCCTCCCCTGTCGGCGACGTGGTGGCGTGCAGGCCGTGCGGGGCGGGTGCGCTCGGAGCGGACCCCTGTTCCACCCCGCGCGGCCAGAGCGCGAAGGCACCGGCCGCGGCGACGATCACGGTCACCGCGATCGCCATGGCGGTGCGGGCGCGAGAGCCGCGGCCGGCGCGCGTCGCGGCGCTCACGAGACCCACACCCATTCCGCGATGCTCGGCACACCGTCCGAGTCGAGCACGGTCAGCATGTACGGGCCCGGCGGCAGCAGATTCGGATTCGCGGGGATCTGAGCGGTGCGCTCGGCTCCCGAACCGACCAGAGGCACATCGACCAGCCGGGCATTGGTGTCGGTCTGGTGGGTCGCCGACATCGGCGAGGTGAGCGAGGCGGACACCACGTCCCCCGTCACCTCGAGGGTGAAGGAGTCGCCGTACCCGACGGCGGAAGGAGCGTCCTCGATGACGGGGCGTTCGCCGCGGAAGAGGTAGGGCGGGCTGTAGACCGAGATGCGGGGCTCGAAGGAGTTGTCGGCGGGGTTGGAACCCATGATCGCGACTCGGCCATCGGGCAGGAGGATGGCGCTGGAGTGGTAGTTGCGCCCGATCGGATCCGGATCGATGCTCGTCCACGCCTCGGCCTCGGGCGTGTACAGCGCGGCGCTGTACACGTCGCCCGCGCGGTTGTAGCGTGCCCCGTTGGCGGCCAGCACCGTGCGGTCGAAGAGGTTGAGCACGTTGACATAGGCCTTGCCCGGCCCGGGCAGCGACGGCCCGGGTTCGTATGCGGGTGCGGGCTCCGAGAGATCGATGATGTCGACGAGGTTGATGCCAGGCAGGTTGGTGTCGGTGTTCCCGCCGCCGACGATCATGACCTTCTGGTCCTGGGCCGGGGGGAGGATGACCGACCCGGCCTGGTCGCGCATGTCCTTCTCTCGCAGGCCGGGCACGTCCCAGATCTGCGCGGTGGTCCAGTCGTAGAGCGAGGCGCCGGTGCCGGGCAGGCCGTTGCCGAACGTGTGCCCACCGGCGTAGAACAGCATCCCGTCCTCGAGCAGGTACATGTGCGGGTAGGTGCCCCAGAAGCTCCACGTCTGCGGCACCTGCCACGAGGGCAGCCAGCTCATCTCGGAGGTGTCGAAGATCTCGGTCAGCACGGTGCCCTCGGCCTTCTCGTCGAGGCCGCCGGCGGCCCAGAGGTCGCCGTTGCCGAGTTTGGTGAGCGTGGGGTACCAGTGGGCGCCCGCCATGTCCGAGGTCGGGTGGAACGCGTCGTCTTCGGGGTCGAAGTAGTAGCTCTTCTCCGAGCCCTTGAAGGTGTTCGGGCCCTGGTCCTCCTCGGGGAACGCCTCGGTGCCGCCCGAGAGCAGGACTTTGCCATCGGGCAGGGTCACGTGCCCCGTGCAGAACATGTCGTACGGCACCGGGATGTCGGTGAAGCTGTCGTCCGCGGGATCCCACACGGTGGCGGTGAACTCGCCGGCGGCGAAGGCATTGCCGTCATTGCCCGAGCCCGCGACCATCAGGATCCGGCCGTCGTGCAGGAGCGTTGTGTGGATCGCGCGCACGGGCATCTCCGCATCGATGACCTCCCATTCGCCGATCAGGGCTTCTTCGCCCGGCGGGCTGGGCGTCGGCGTCGGCGTGGGCGTCGGGGCCACATCGGGCAGCGCAGTGAGGCTGTATCCGGTCGTCGAGAGCTCGCCGTCCGCGGCGATCGAGACGCCGAACGAGACGCGGTCGACGTCGGCGGGGATCTCGGGCAGCTCGGCGTCGGCGCGCTCCCATCCGTCGGTGGTGGGCAGATCCCCGAGCTCGGTCCAGTAGGACCAGCCCGTGGGACGGTGGGCGAAGACGGTGAACCCGTTCACGGGCGACGTCGAGCGGTAGTCCACCCCGACCGAGTAGGTCACACCCGGTTCGACCGACGGTGCGCAGCCGGGGGTCTCGGCCTGGATGAGCTTCATGTCTCCCGAGGACCGATCGGCCATCGTGTACGTGTACGACCGTGCGTCCTCTGGCGAGCCCGCGGGAACGCCGGCCGTGATCGCCTGCGTCGTCGTGTGGTCGCCCCAGCCCGCCGAGAGGAAGCAGTCGGGCAGCGTCTCGCCGATTGCGAGATCGGGATTGACCACGAGGTTGTCGGGGTCGGCCGGCGGTGTCGGTGTGGGTGACGGTGTTGGGGAGGGTGCGGGCGTTGCGGTCGGAGTCGGGGAGGGTGCGGGCGTTGCGGTCGGAGCGGGAGTCGCCGTCGGTTCAGGCGTCGGAGTCGCTGTCGGTGAGGCGCTCGGAGTCGGTGTCGGCGTCGGCGTGGCGCTCGGGCTCGGAGTCGGCGTGGGAGTCGCGGTGGGCGTGGGCGCCACCTCGTCGGGTGCGCCCGTCATCCAGAGCGAGTAGTCGTCGGTGACGAGGGTTCCATCGGCGGCGAGCGATAGTCCGAACACGATCCGATCGGTACCCGCGGGCACGGGCGGCGTCGTCGCGGTGGCCTGTGTCCAGGCGGGCTGCGCGGGCTGGGTGCCGAAATCGCCCCAGTAGCTCCAACCGACTGCGGAATGGCGGAAGGCCGTCAGGTGGACGGGCGCGGTCGAGGTGTACCACACGCCCAGCTCGTACGTCTGTCCCTCCTCGACCGAGGGAGCGCACGCCGTGCTCTCGCTCGGCATGAGCTTGCGATCGCCCGCCTCGTAGCCGGTGACCGTCACGGCGACGGCTCGCGCGCCGGTGCGTCCGGTGGCGAACGCCCAGTCGCCCTCCGTGCCCCATCCGCTCGCGGTGAAGCACGACGGCCACGCCGCCCCCTCTTCGAGTGACGGGTTGGCGACGAGGTTGGCCGGCGCGGCGGCGACGGGCGCCGGAGCGACGAAGAAGGCAGTGACGATCGCGAGGCCGAGCAGAGCGGCCGCCGACCGAGAAGGTCGCGAGTGCACGAGATTCCCCAGAACGGTGCAGAAGTGCGAATGCGCGTGAACGCAGGCAGCGATCTGGCGGTCCCAAGTCCCCAGACCTCGGCGGGCGGCAGCGCCGCTACGTCCCCACGTAGCGCTGCAACCCTGGGAGCGACGTTGCTCGACGGTGGTGCGAGCGCCAATGTATCCACAGCCGGAGGCCGGCGGCAATGTCGGATTCGGCCTGCGTCTGCACCGGCGAGGCCTCGGCGGGGAACCGCTGCAAGCGATTCCACAGGCGCCGGACCGCCGCCCGGATCACCATCCGCGTGGAGCGTTCTCCCAGGTCCGATGCCTAATCGTGCGTGAGCCGCACCGTGCGGCGCTTCGACGAAAGTTCACGCTCTGTTTACACGCAAGACCGTGCAGAGTGTTCCCGGAGGTGACGAGCCGAAACACCCGCGTCACACGCTCGTCACGCCGTCGGCATTCGCCTCGGTGCCGGGCGTGCCGCGTCCCGGTCTAGGCTTGTCGCGGCGTGATGGCCGGCATGCCGGCGGCCCGCCCGTGAAGCGAGGAGTACACGATGGTCGACAAAGCGAGGGCGGCGCGTCTCGCCGACCGAATCCGGGTCATCCTGGCCGAACGCCTCGAGCGCGGTCTGCGCGACCCGAGGCTCGGGTTCGTGACACTCACCGATGTCCGGGTCACGGGCGACCTGCAGCATGCCAGCGTCTTCTACACGGTGCTCGGCAGCGACGAGGAGCGCGTCGCCAGCGGCGAGGCGCTCCGCTCGGCCACGGGGATGCTGCGCTCCGAGCTCGGCAAGCAGCTCAACGTGCGCCTCATCCCGACTCTCGAGTTCATCGCCGACGCTCTCCCCGAGAACGCCGATCACATCTCCTCGCTCCTTCGCGAGGCCCGGGAGCGGGATCAGGCTGTCGCGGGCCTGGCGGCTTCCGCGTCGTACGCCGGCGAGTCCGACCCGTACGTCAAGCCGCGTGAGGCCGACGACGAGGAGTGACCGGCGCCGGGCAGGCGCAGCTCGCCCGCCCAGGCTTCGGCGAGACCGTCGGTGATGAGCGAGTCGATCGCCCGGTCGCGCTGCACGGGGTCGGGCCACCCGTCGAGGAGGCCGTCGAGGGCCACGGAGCCCGAGGGCGAGTGCCGGAGCGCCCGGAGGACGGCCCCGCGCGCCTGTCGGTCACTGCCCTCATAACGGGCTTGACGGCGGCGCGCGTCGCCCGTGTCGGGGTAGCCCGCCGCGCGCCACGCGCAGGCATCGCGGATCGGGCATTCGTCGCATCGCGCGGTGCGGGAGGTGCACACGAGCGCGCCCAGCTCCATCACCGCGGCGTTGAAGACCGCCGCGGGTTCGCGCTCCCGGGGCAGGAGCGCGTCCATCGCTGCGAGGTCGCGGGCTGAGGGCGGTCCGGGCTGAGACCTCGCATCCACGGCACGTGCGATCACGCGGCGGGTGTTGGTGTCGACGACCGGGTGTCGGTCGCCGTACGCGAAGGTGGCGACCGCTCGGGCGGTGTAGTCACCCACCCCGGTCAGCGCTTTGAGCGCATCGACGTCGCGGGGTACCCGGCCGTCGTGTCTCTCGTGGATCTCGACCGCCGCGCGGTGCAGCCACAGCGCGCGACGCGGGTAGCCGAGGTTCGCCCACTGGTGCACGGCGTCGGCCGGCGCGGAGGCGGCGAGATCGGCCGGTGTCGGCCACCGCGCCAGCCAGGCCTCGAGGTGGGGGATCACCCGCGCGACGGGGGTCTGCTGCAGCATGAACTCGCTGACGAGCACCCCCCACGCACCGAAACCCTGGCGGCGCCAGGGCAGATCGCGGGCGGACGCGGCATACCACCGCTGGAGATCGGCTGCGGGCACGGGCACGCGTGCCAGCCTAAGCCGCGGCGGCACGGCCGTAGGCTGGAGGGATGCGCCTGCCCGTCACCGCCCGCACGACTCTGCTGCGCGATCTGCGCGACGAGGCTCGCGGGCACCACGGCAAGGGCCGGGTCATCATCGCGGTCGATGGCAGAGACGGCGCGGGTAAGACGATCTTCGCCGACGGACTGGCCGAGGTGATCGCCGAGGGCGGCACACACGTCTTCCGCGCCTCCGTCGATGGATTCCACCGCTCCCGCGCGGAGCGCTACGCCCGCGGCCGCGACAGTGCCGAGGGGTACTACCGGGACTCGTACGACCACGCGACGCTGCGCCGTGTGCTGATCGACCCCTTCCGCGACGGGAGCCGGGCCGCGGCATCCATCGGCTTCCAGCTGGCGGCGTGGGACGTCGTGCGCGATGCGCCGGTCGAGGCCCGCTGGGTGACGGGCCCGGAGGACGCGGTGCTCGTTCTCGACGGCATCTTCACCCTGCGTCCCGAACTGCGTCAGCTGTGGGACTGGTCGGTGTGGCTCGATGTGCCCGCCGACGTCGCCTTCGAGCGGATGGCGCTGCGCGATGGCACGGATGCCGACCCCGATGCCGCGGGCAACCGGCGGTACCGCGAGGGGCACGATCTGTATCTGCGCGAGGCGGGTCCCCGCGAGTGGGCATCGGCGATCGTCGACAACGCCGATCCCGAGCATCCGCGCCGCGTCCCACGGGAGGTGCGCTGATGGCCGCCGAGCCCGGGATGCTGCTCGTCGACAAGCCCGGGGGGCTGACCAGTCACGACGTCGTGGCCCGCGCGCGGCGGGCGATGGGCACGCGCAAGATCGGGCACGCGGGCACCCTCGATCCGATGGCGACGGGCCTGCTGGTGCTGGGGGTGGAGTCCGCGACCCGACTGCTGACGTTCGTCGTCGGACTCGACAAGACCTATGAGGCCACCATCCGCCTGGGCGCGGCGACCGATACGGACGATGCGGAGGGTGAGGTGATCGCCCGGGCACAACGGTCCGCGATCGAAGTGGTTACGGGGACGGGCATCGCCGCCGGGGTCGCCGCCCTCACCGGACCCATCTCCCAGGTGCCGAGCACCGTCTCGGCGATCAAGGTCGACGGCCGTCGCGCGTATGACCTTGCGCGCGAGGGTGTCGACGTGCAGCTGAGGTCCCGGGCCGTGACGGTCTCACGTTTCGAGGTGCGTGCACAGCGCCGCACAGAGGAGTTCGTCGACCTCGATGTGGTGGTCGACTGCTCCAGCGGCACCTACATCCGAGCCCTCGCGCGCGACCTCGGGCGCGACCTAGGTACAGGCGGACACCTCACAGCGCTGCGTCGCACGCGTGTGGGCCCCTTCGACGTCGCCGACGCCGTGACGCCGGACGGGATCGGCGCGCAGGCTCTGCGGGACCCGGCCGAGGTCGCAGCGACCGTTCTCGGGCGCTTTTCCGTCAGCGATGACGAAGCGCGGGCGCTGTGGCAGGGCAAACGGCTCCCGAATGCGGCGCCGAGGCTCCGGGCCGAGCGTGCGGCGGCGATCACCGCGTCGGGGATGCTCGTGGGCGTGGTCGAGCGCCGCGGCGAGGATGTCAAGAGCGTGATGAACCTTCCCGCGCCGCCGCAGCAGCCGCGGGCCGCGGCGGGGGAGATTCCCATCGGAGGGGACGACGAATGATCCTGTGGTTCACGATCGTCCAGGTCGCGACCGCGGTCGCCGCGGGACTGCTGTGCCTCGTCGCGGGACTCGCGGGACGCCGACCGAGCGATTTCACGGTGGGATCGCTCGCCCTGATCGAACTGCTCCTGCTGGCGCAGGTCGTGATCGCGATCATCGCGCCCTTCGCCGGCAACCCGCCCACCGGCAGCGCACTGGAGTACTGGGTCTACCTGGTCTCGGCCGTCCTCCTGCCCTTCGGCGGGGTGGCGTGGGCTCTCATCGAGCGCAGCCGGTGGAGCACCGTCATCATGGGCGTCGTCGCGCTGTCGGTGGCGGTCATGGTGTGGCGCATGCAGGTGATCTGGACCGTGCAGATCGCGTGAGCTGCGGCCGGCGACGGTGACCCGTCGGCTTAGGATTGGAGCCGCCATGTCCACACCCGCACGCACCCGCCGCATGTCCGGAATAGGTCGCGTCCTCGTCATCGTGTACGCGGTGATGGCGCTCGCGGCAACCGGTCGCTCCTTCGTCCAGATCGCCGAGCGCTTCGACGAAGCCCCGGTCGCCTACACGCTCTCGGCCGTGTCGGCGCTCGTCTACATCGTCGCCACTCTCGCCCTCGTGTTCGCGGGCAGTCGCGCCTGGTACCTCGTCGCGTGGGTGGCGATCGCGTTCGAGCTGGTGGGGGTGCTCGTCGTCGGAACACTGAGTCTCACGCTGGCCGAGCTGTTCCAGCATCCCAGCGTCTGGTCGGTGTTCGGATACGGGTACCTCTTCGTTCCGCTGGTGCTGCCCTTCTTCGGCATCTGGTGGCTCGTGACGCACCCGCCGCGCCGCGCGGACGTCGCAGCTGTCGATCCGGTGATGGAGAGCGCACGATGATCCTCTGGAACGACCCGACCGAGGTACCCGATGATTTCGGCCCGAGCGTCGTCGCCATCGGAAAGTTCGACGGGCTGCACGCGGGCCACAGGGCCATCATCGAGCGGATGCTGGTCGACGCGGCTGGCACGGGCGCACGAACCGCCGCCGTGACCTTCGATCGGCACCCGCTCGCCGTCCTCGCGCCCGAGAAGTGCCCGCCCGCGCTGGTCGGCGTCACGCAGAAGGCGGCCCTGCTGGCGTCGACCGGAATCGATGCGACGCTCATGCTGCACTTCGACGAGGCGCTGGCACACGAGGAGGCCGAGGCCTTCGTGCGCCGCGTGCTCGTTGACGCCCTGCACGCGCGCACGGTGCTCGTCGGGCAGGACTTCCGGTTCGGACGCGGGGGAGCGGGCGATGTTCGCCTGCTGCAGACGATGGGTGCCGAGCTGGGCTTCCGCGTCGACGAGATCGCCGACGTGCGCAGCGTCGACGGACGCCGCGTCTCGTCGACCTGGATCCGCGAACTGCTCGCGGCCGGCGAGGTCGCCGATGCATCCAAGCTCCTCGGTCGCCCCGCGGCCGTCTGGGGCGAGGTCGTGCACGGGGCGAAGCGCGGCCGCGAGCTCGGGTTCCCGACCGCCAATCTCGCACGCGATCTCGAGGGCTTCATCCCCGCCGACGGTGTCTACGCGGGCTGGCTGCTCGATGGATCTTCGGCCCACGAGGCCGGATCCCATGTGCGGTACCCGGCCGCGATCTCGGTGGGCGACAACCCGACCTTCGACGACGTCGCCGCGCGGCAGGTCGAGGCGTACGTGCTCGATCAGACGGATCTCGACCTGTACGGGCACGAGGTGGAGGTGCAGTTCGTGCACCGCATCCGCGGCATGGTGGCCTTCCGCGGCATCGAGGCGCTCAAAGACCAGATGACCGACGATGTGACCCGCACCCGCGAGGCGCTGCGACCCTGACGCACCCACCCGGCTCAGCGCCGGAGCGGGCCACCGTGGTCAGTAGGACGAGTCGTCGGTCGCCGCCGACGCCTGTGCACCCGCAAGGCGGGCGCGCAGTTCGCCCAGGATCGTCGCGCTCGCGCTCGTGCCGAGGCGCGTCGCCCCGGCCTCGATCATCTCGAGCGCCGTGTCGAGGCCGCGCACGCCGCCCGACGCCTTCACCTGGACGGCGGGTCCGACGCTCGCGCGCATCAGCCGCACGTGCGGCACCGTCGCGCCGCCGCCGGCGAAGCCCGTCGACGTCTTGACGAAGGACGCGCCCGCCGCCTCCGTGAGCCTGCTGCCGAGGGCGATTTGCGCGTCGTCGAGATACGACGTCTCGAGGATCACCTTCGTGATCCGGCCCGCTGCCGACGCGACGACGGCCGCGATGTCATCGCGCACGACGTCGTCGAACCCGGAGCGCAGCGCCCCGATGTTGACCACCATGTCGAACTCGGACGCGCCGTCTTCGTGAGCCCGGCGCAGTTCGGCCACCTTCGCGGCGCTCGAGGTAGTGCCGTGCGGAAAGCCGATGACGGTGCCCACGGCCACACCCGTGCCCTCGAGCCGCCGGACGGCGTGCGCGATGTCGGAGGGGCGCACGCAGACGCTGAACACACCCCACTCGGCGGCGATGGCGAGTTCGGCGTCCACCTCCGCGCGGGTGAGCTGGGGCTTGAGGATCGCGTGGTCGATCGTGGCAGCCAGCGCGGATTCGGTGATGTCGATCGGCATCCCTCCAGCCTACGCGGGCGGGTCGGCGGATGCGCGGGTGCCGTCGCGGATAGGGTCGTGGTGCCCCGTCCTCTGGAGGAGACATGCGCACCGATACGCCCCGCAGCCGCCGTGCCCTCACGGCGGTCCTCGCGTCCGCCGCCCTGGCCCTGGCCGGCTGCGTGCCCGAGCCCGGACCGACTCCGAGCTCGACCGGCGACCCGTCGCCCGCGCAGTCCACTCCCGGCGCGACGCCGTCGGCCAGTGCGTCGGCGGATGCCGGCGCAGGCGATGACATCGCGCTTCCCGCCCGGTGCGAAGACATCTACTCCGCCGACATGCTCGCGACGCTCACCGAGCAGAACCCGCCGCTGAACGATCCGGGCGTGACGATGTATTCGAGCCAGATCGTCGAGGCGCTGGAGGTCATCGAATCCGGGGCGCCCAGCATCCGCTGCTCGTGGGGGGTCCCATCCGAGGTGGGGCTGGCCACGAACGTCACCATCGTCGACACGGCCCAGGCGACTCTGCTGCGCGAAACTCTGCCGGCCAAGGGCCTCGTCTGCGAAGAGGCTGGGCAGGGCACGCTGTGCACCATGTCGGGCACGAATGACGTCGCCGACTTCGGCGAGACGCACTACCTGCGCGGCAACGGCTGGATCTCGACGCACTGGATCAACTACGACCCCGAGGGGTACACCGACGACATCGTCGGGATGCTGTGGGGCTGATCACTGCGCCGGCACTGACGCGCGGGCGCTGCTTCGTGCCTGCGCGGGCATGATGCCCTAGAATGTCGGAGGGGACAGACGCCGCCGCCGTATTGGGCAACGCACCTCGAGTGTCGTACGCGTCGACCCCGTCCGTTTCTGTCACGGCCCCAGGTCGCCCACGGACATCGAACCGCTCGCCGGCCCCCGCGCCGGAGACCACGCCGGATATCGCCGGCGCACACGCTCAGGAGGAGCATGCCGACCACGGCGCAACCACAGTTGCAGCGACGTCGCAAGACGTCGTCCGCTCGTCGCGACGACGACGCCCCGCTGATCCCGATCCTCGCCCGCAAGGTGCGCGAGGTCGAGGCCAAGGCGCAGCGCGGAAAGCTGGGGCCCACGAACAGAATCAAGTTCCAGGTCATCGCCTTTCTCGTGCGTGAGGAGCGGGCGCGCGTCAAGGCCGATCAGTCGGTCGCCGACGCCGTGCGCGCCGAGCTGCTCAAGCGCCTGGACGGAGTGGCCACCATCCTGGCGAAGACCGCCGCGCGCGACACGTCGCTCATCCAGCTGCTCGAAGCCGACCAGGCGGCGTCGCCGGTCGCACGACGCATGCGACGTGACTGGCTGCTCGAATCCGGCGCCGAGCTTCCGGCCGACGAGCTGATCATCACCGATGTCGCACCGCCCGCGACGCCCGTGGTTCCCGCGGCCCTCGCAGAGCGGCAGGTCACCCCGCCCGCGATCGAGGCGCGGCAGATGGCCAACCCGTTCCTGGCCCCCGACCTGACCAAGCTGGCGCCCACCACCACCCCGCGCCGCCGTCTCGACGGCTGGGAGCTGATGGGTCCGCTCTACAAGGCGTTCGAGATCGGTGCGGGCGGTGCTGCAGCATCGATGGAGCTTCCCCCCGTGCCCGAGTTCGATCGACTCTCGCCCAAGGGACGCGAGGTGATGGCGCACCAGTCGCGATTCCTCGAGGCGGTGCGCGAGGGCCACCGCACGTTCCTCCTGGCCGACGAGCCGGGTCTCGGAAAGACCGCCCAGTCGCTGCTGGCCGCCTCGGTCGCGGACGCGTATCCGCTGCTTGCCGTGGTGCCCAACGTCGTGAAGATGAACTGGGCGCGCGAGGTCGAGCGGTGGACGCCGCAGCGCCGGGCAACCGTCATCCAGGGCGACGGTGACACGATCGACGCCTTCGCCGACGTTTTCATCGTCAACTACGAGATCCTCGACCGGCACCTGTCCTGGCTCAGCTCCCTCGGCCTCAAGGGCATGGTGGTCGACGAGGCCCACTTCATCAAGAACCTCACCTCGCAGCGGTCGCAGAACGTCCTCGCGCTGGCCGGTCGCATGCGCCAGGCATCCCCCGGCGCCGACCCGCTGCTGCTCGCTCTCACCGGTACGCCGCTGATCAACGATGTCGAGGACTTCGACGCGATCTGGCGCTTCCTCGGCTGGACCAACGGCGAGAAGCCCGGTCCCGAGCTGATGGAGAAGCTCGATGCCACGGGACTCACCCCCGCCGACAAGGCCTTCTATCCCGAGGCGCGTGACGCGGTCATCTCGATGGGCATCGTGCGGCGCAAGAAG
Source organism: Microbacterium sp. (assembly GCF_003248605.1). Lineage (GTDB taxonomy): Bacteria > Actinomycetota > Actinomycetes > Actinomycetales > Microbacteriaceae > Microbacterium. The sequence goes on along the minus strand of NZ_QFPF01000077.1, from coordinate 3,929 downwards.
AAGGATGTCGCGGCTGACCTGCCCGACAAGCTGATCGCCGACCTGCCCGTCGAGCTCGACGACGACTTCGGTCGCTCGATCCGGGCGGCCGAGCGCGAGCTCGCGGAGCGCCTCGCGGCACGATACCGGCGCATCATCGACGCGCGGGGCTCGCGCGGACGCGGCGAAGGCCTCGGGGATGAGATCGACGAGGACATCGTGCGCCTGGTCGCGCAGAACGAGCTCGACGAGTCCAAGGCGGCCTCCAGCGGCAGCGAGAACGTCTTCACGATGGTGCGCCGCATCGGTCAGGCCAAGGCGCACCTCGCCGCGGATTATGCGGCGCAGCTGCAGCGTTCGGTGGGCAAGGTGGTCTTCTTCGCCAAGCACATCGACGTCATGGACCAGGCCGAGGCGCACTTCGCGTCGGTGGGCGTGCGCACGGTGTCGATCCGCGGCGATCAGACGACACCGGCGCGCCAGGACGCGATCGACGCCTTCAACGGCGACCCCGAGGTGGGCATCGCGGTCTGCTCGCTCACGGCGGCGGGCGTTGGCCTCAACCTGCAGGCCGCGTCGAACGTCGTGCTCGCGGAGCTCTCGTGGACGGCGGCCGAGCAGACGCAGGCGATCGACCGCGTGCACCGCATCGGCCAGGACGAGCCCGTTACGGCGTGGCGGATCATCGCGGCGCACACCATCGACACCAAGATCGCCGAGCTGATCGACTCGAAGCAGTCGCTCGCACTGCGGGCGCTCGATGGCGTCGCGGTCGAGCCCGGCTCGAGCGATTCGGTGCAGCTGAGCGCGCTCATGCACCTCACGCGGTCGGCGCTCTCGGGCTACTAGCGGCGGCGCCGCGCCGTGTGGCAGGCGCCCGCGTCCGGCGATAGTGTCGGATGCGGCAGCGTCGCCGATTCGCACCCCCCCCGACAGCAAGGACCACACCATGAAGATCGGCATCCTCACGAGCGGCGGCGACTGCCCCGGTCTGAACGCGGTCATCCGCGGCGTCGTGCTCAAGGGGACGACGGCCTACGATCTCGAGTTCGTGGGGATCCGCGACGGATGGCGCGGGGTCGTCGACGGAGACTTCTTCCCGTTGACCCGCCATGAGGTCAAGGGCCTGTCCAAGGTGGGCGGCACCATCCTCGGCACGAGCCGCACCAACCCTTATGAGGGCCCGCGCGGTGGGGCGGAGAACATCGCCAAGACGATGTACGGGCACCGCCTCGACGGCATCATCGCCATCGGGGGAGAGGGCACCCTGGCCGCCGCCAACCGGCTGGCGGGCGACGGCATCAACGTCATCGGCGTGCCCAAGACGATCGACAACGATCTGCGAGCCACCGACTACTCCTTCGGCTTCGACACGGCCGTCAACATCGCGACCGACGCGATGGATCGACTTCGCACCACGGGCGACTCGCACCAGCGCTGCATGGTCGCCGAGGTCATGGGGCGCCACGTCGGCTGGATCGCCCTGCACGCGGGCATCGCGGCGGGGGCGCACGCGATCCTCATCCCCGAGGTGCCGATGTCGATCGACGACATCACCGCTCTGGTGTCGCGTGCCCACGATCGCGGGCGGGCGCCGCTGGTCGTCGTGTCCGAGGGCTTCACCCTCACCGGCATGGACGAGGCATACTCCGACAAGGGGTTGGACGCGTTCAACCGTCCCCGCCTCGGCGGGATCAGCGAGGTCCTCGCGCCCGAGATCGAGCGGATCACCGGCATCGAGACCCGCGCGACGGTGCTCGGTCACATCCAGCGCGGTGGCGCTCCGTCCGGCTTCGACCGCGTGCTCGCGACGCGCCTCGGTCTGCACGCCGCGGACGCCGTCGTCGAGGGAGCCTGGGGCCAGATGGTCGCGCTTCGCGGTACCGACATCGTGCGGGTGCCCTTCGCCGACGCGCTGGGTGAGCTCAACACCGTGCCCCGCTACCGCTACGACGAGGCCGCCGCCCTCTTCGGATAGCCCCGGCCCCGCTCATCCGTGTCCCGATTTCTGTCGTCTCGCCTGCGCGCGAGCGACAGAAATCGGGACATCCCCGGTGAGCCGACGATCCTCTCTCCTCCGGGTGTCCCGATTTCCGTCGCTGAGGTGCGCCGGAGGCGACGAGTTCTGGGACATTGCCGGAGAGTGCGCTGTGCTCGCTCGACGCCTACTCCTCAGCAGGGGCGCGGGCGACAGCATCCACCGTTCGTCGCTCGGCCACGGCGAGCGATGCGCCAGACGCGGATGCTGGCGGGATGCACGAGCCCTATGCTTTGCCCGACGATCTCGCCGGACCCTTCTCCGTTCGTGACGCTGCCGCCCTCGGAATCGGACCCGAACGCCTGCGGCGGCAGGATCTGCGCCGCCCGTATCCCGGGGTGCGCGTGCGCGCATCACTCCCGCCCGCGGACACGTTGCGGGATCAAGTCAGGGAGTATTCGCCGAGGCTGCGACCGGGGCAGTTCTTCTCTCATGAGACGGCGTTGGCTCTTTACGGTGTTCCGACGCCTCCATGGCCCCATCGCACGGCGATCCATGTCTCGGCCTATCGTCCCGCCCGCGAGCCGCGTACCCCCGGGATCGTCGGTCATCGTCTGCAGCACCGAGAGCCTGCGTGGAGCGATGACCTCCTGGGCATACCGATCGAGTCGCCCGTGCGCGCGTGGCGTCAGGCCGGCATGACCTGGCGGCTCGACGATCTCGTCGCGGCTGCGGATCATCTGCTCTTCGCATCGCCGGTGGCGATCGAAGACCTGCGGTCGGAGGTCGAGACGATGGGTGACCCGCGCGGGATCCTGCGCGCCGCTCTTGTCTTGACCCGTGTCGGGGTCAGATCTCCGCGTGAGAGCACGCTTCGCCTCGTCCTCGCGCGGGGCGGACTTCCGGAGCCCGAGATCAACTGGATCCTCCGCGACGAGCACGGGATGCCGGTGGCCGAGCTGGATCTGGCATTTCCCCGATGGCGTGTGTGTCCCGAGTACGACGGCCGGGTTCATGAGCTCGACGGTGGGCAGTTCGCCCGCGACGTCGACCGGTGGGACCGCATCCGTCGGGAGGGCTGGGAACACGTGCGCATCATGCGGCATCACATGCGCGGCGGGGGTGCTGAAGCGGTTCGCCGTGTGCGCGATGCGCTTCTTCGTGCCGGCTGGCGTCCGCCGCAGTAGCGAGCTCGCGCTCGCTCGTGCCTGTCCCACTTCTTGTCGCCGCCCGCACCCCGAGGCGACGGAAATCGGGACACGCGAAGCCGACCGAGGGATGCTGCGCTCAGGCGTCGGCGGCACCGACCACATCGAGCAGCCAGGCGAGCTCGAATGCGCGCTCGCGCCAGGCGTTGTATCGCCCGGATACGCCGCCGTGCCCGGCGACCATCTCGCACTTGAGCAGAGCGTCGGCGCCCACCTCGCGCAGACGCGCAACCCACTTCGCGGGTTCGACGTACATCACGCGGGTGTCGTTGAGCGAGGTGACCGCGAGGATGCGCGGATAGGCGACACCCTCCCGCACGTTCTCGTAGGGGGTGTAGGACTTCATGTACGCGTACACATCAGCGTCATGCAGTGGGTTGCCCCACTCGTCCCACTCGATGACCGTCAGCGGAAGTGACGGATCGAGGATCGTCGTCAGCGCGTCGACGAAGGGCACCTCGGCCAGCACGCCCGCGAACAGCTCGGGTGCAAGATTCGCGATGGCGCCCATCAGCAGGCCGCCGGCGCTCCCGCCCTCGGCGACCATACGATCGGGGCTCGTGTAGCCCGCCTCCACCAGATGCCGTGCCGCGTCGACGAAGTCGGTGAAGGTGTTGCGTTTGCGGGTCAGCTTGCCGTCTTCGTACCACTGCCGACCCATCTCTCCGCCGCCGCGCACGTGGGCGACCGCGAAGATCACTCCGCGATCGAGTTCCGACAGGCGGGCCACGGAGAAGCGGGGCTCGATCGAGTGCTCGTACGAG
>NZ_QFPF01000163.1 GCF_003248605.1 Microbacterium sp. | reverse complement strand
CGAAGATCTGCAGCCCGCCGATCGTCGAGGTGATGATGACGAAGATCAGCGTCGGCTTGAGCGAGGGCAGAGTGATCGAGACGAACTGCCGGAACGCGCCCGCGCCGTCGATCGAGGCGGCCTCGTAGTAGTCCCGGTTGACCGCCTGCATGGCCGCCAGCAGGATCAGCGTGTTGTAGCCGGTCCAGCGGAAGTTGACCATCGTCGCGATGGCGACGTGGCTCCAGAACGGATCGGTGTGCCAGGGGATCGGTCCGATGCCGACGCCGCCGAGCAGGGTGTTGACGAGACCGAACCGGTCGGCGAAGAGGTTGGAGAAGATCAGCGCGACCGCGACCGGGGCCACGATGTAGGGCAGCAGCACGCCCATGCGCCAGAACGTCTTGGCGCGGATGTTCCGGTCGAGCAGCGCCGCGATGAAGACCGCCGCGACCAGCTGCGGCACCGTCGAGAGCAGGAAGATGCTGAAGGTGTTGCGCAGGGCCGTCCAGAAGTGAGGCTGCTGCAGGATCCAGATGTACTGGTCGAACCCGACGAACGTGCCCTCCCCCCGCACGAGGTCCCAGTCCTGGAATGAGATCACCGCGGTGAAGACTATGGGGAAGAGCCCCGTGATCGCGAAGAGGATGAAGAACGGCGAGATGTAGAGGTAGGGCGAGACCTTGAGGTCGAAGCGGCTGAGCCTCTGACTGAACGAGAGCACTCGGGGTGCGCGGGGCGGCGGAGCCTCGTCCTGCACGGACGGGCGCGTGGCGGTGACGGTCACGGGGGATCCTTTGCGGCGGGCGGTGACGAGAGAGGGTGGATGTCGGGGCCCCGGCATCCCGGATCGGATGACGGGGCCCCGCTCGGTGGCCGGCCTAGAAGGCCGACACCTCGGTCACCCAGCTCTCCCACGAGACCTCGGGGGTCTCGAGGCCGTCGAACACGCGCGTCACGGCGTTCTGCAGCGCGTCGTGGAACTGGAAGTACTTCGGTCCCTTGAAGGGCGAGACGGTGACGGCCTCGGCCCGCGCCACGCCGATCTCGCCGGTGGGGGCGTCGTTGAAGTACGCGTTGGTGAAGCCGGTGAGGTTGGTGTCGCCGTACGCGTCGGTCTGGCTCGGGAACGTGCCCGCGTTGACGAACGCCTTGACCTGCTGCTCGGGTGCCGTCAGCCAGTCGGCCAGTGCCTGCGCCGCCTCGACGTTCTCGCCGTCGGCGGGCACGGTCAGGTACGACCCGCCCCAGTTGCCGCCGCCGCCCGGGAAGACATCGGCGATGTCCCACCCGGCGACGTCGGGCGCCTCGCCCGAGATGATGCCGTGCATCCAGCCCGGGCAGAGCATCGCGGCGAACTCGCCGTTGGCCATCGAGGCGTACCAGTCATCACTCCACTGGCCGGGGAACGCGGCGATCGGGATCGCCTTCTCGACGACGGTCTCGTACGCCGCCTGGATCTCGGGGTTCTCGGTGGCGATGATCGTGCCGTCGGGCTCCTCGTAGGTGTACTCGATCTGGTTGACGATGCCCTGCAGCACCGAGTTCGCCGAGTCGATGAACGGCTTGCCGGTCGTCGCGACATAGTCCGCTCCGACCTCGAAGAAGGTGTCCCAGTCCCCCGCGAACAGCTCGGCGACTCCCGCGCGGTCGCTGGGCAGACCCGCCTCGGCGAACAGATCGGCGCGGTAGCAGATGGCCTGGGGGCCGATGTCGGTGCCGTACGCGACGAGGTTGCCCTCGGCATCCGTCGCCGCCGCTTCCTTCCAGTCGAGCCAGCGGCCCTTGAGGTCGTCGGGGACGGGAGCGAGCAGGTCGGAGTACTGCATCATCTCGGCGAACCAGTCGATCTCGACCGCCTCGATGTCGGCGAGGCCCGTCTTGCCGAGCTTCTGGAAGTAGTTGGCGCGGGCGTCGTTCGACGTGGCGGCCTTGTTGTGCACGATCTCGACGCCGGGGTTGGCGTCCATGTACTCCTGCAGCAGCTCGTCGGTGTAGCCGAAGTCGTTGAAGGTGGCGATCGTCAGGGTCGTGGTGCCGTCGGCGTCGCCCTCGGTGTCGCCTCCGCCGCCGGCGCAACCGGCGAGGACGAGGGCAGAACCTGCGGCCGTGGCTGCGACGATCGCGATGCGCCGCTGTGCGCGTGATTTCACGTTCACTCCTTTGTGTGTGGGTGCAAGACATCGGTGTTGCGGCCCGTCGTGGGAACGCTCCCACCGATCGAGATGTGACTCTATGGGAGCGATCCCACGACTGTCAAGCACTTTGTGGGATCGCTCCCACGGCCGCGCACCTCTCGCGTTGGGGCGTCAGAACGCCGTTGGTTGGGGCGTCAGAACGCCGTTGGGGCGTGCTGCAGCGCGCCCCAACGTGATTTCGACGCCCCAACGCGGATCCCGCGCCCACCGCGTGCCGCACGCGGGATTGCACGCGGGACGCGACGGGGCCCGCGGACGACGACGACTAGACTTGCCGCGATCCCCACCCGCGACATCCGGAGCCTCGAATGCCCACCATCGTCGTCGACGTCATGCCCAAGGCCGAGCTGCTGGACCCGCAGGGAAAGGCCGTCACCGGAGCCCTCACCCGACTCGGGGTCGAGCAGTTCAGCGCCGTCCGCATCGGCAAGCGCTTCGAGCTCACCGTCGACGGCGACGTCACCGACGCCGTGCTGGCGAAGGCGCGTGAGATCGCCGAAGACATCCTCTCGAACTCCGTCATCGAGGATGTCGTGGGCATCGAGGTCGTCGAGTGACCACGCGCATCGGGGTCATCACCTTTCCCGGCTCGCTCGACGACGCCGACGCGCGGCGCGCCGTGCGCGTGGCGGGCGCCGAGCCGGTGGCGCTCTGGCACGGTGACCACGACCTTCGCGGCGTCGACGCCATTGTCCTGCCCGGCGGCTTCAGCTATGGCGACTACCTGCGCGCCGGAGCGATCGCCGCGCACGCGCCGATCATGGCCGACGTCAAAGACGCGGCGGGCAGGGGGATGCCGGTGCTCGGCATCTGCAACGGCTTCCAGATGCTCGTCGAGGCACATCTGCTGCCCGGCGGCCTGATCCGCAACGCCCACCAGCAGTTCATCCGCCGCGACCAGCGGCTGCGAGTGGAGAACGCGGACACCGCGTGGACGAACGGGTTCGCGCCGGGGCAGGAGATCGTCATTCCGCTCAAGAACGGCGATGGCGGCTACATCGCCGACGACGACACGCTCGACCGGATCGAGGGCGAGGGCCTGGTGGCGTTCCGATACCTCGGCGTCAACCCCAACGGTTCGCTACGCGACATCGCCGGGCTCACCAACGAGCGCGGCAACGTCGTGGGCCTGATGCCGCACCCCGAGCATGCGGTCGAGCTCGGCTTCGGCCCCGACATGCCCAGCGCGATGCGCTCGGGCGAGGACGGTCGCGTGTTCTTCGAGAGCGCCGTGGCCGCGCTGGTCTCCGCCGCGGCCTGAACGGCCCCGTTCAGACCGCCCCGTTCAGACCGCCCCGTTCAGACGGTCCCGTTCAGACGGTCCCGGCAGGGGGCCAGACGCCGATGATGAGCGCCATCACGACGATGGTCACCAGTTCGTGCGCGACGTTCATGACCGTGAGCGCGGCCGGGCGTCCCTCGAACGCGTCGTGGGTGATGAACCGCGCCGCCGTGAATCCGGCCCACAGCAGGATGCCCGTCACGATCGCCCCCACGAGGAACGATCCTCCGTAGAAGTGCCACGCGATGGCCACCGCCCCCGCGAGCACCCAGGCGGTGATGAAGCTCACGATCACCGTCACGACGATCGGCACCACCGCGGAGGCCCCGGGCCGGTCCATGTCGACCTTCGCCAGGCGCGCCCACCTCGTGCCGAACACCTTCGGCGTGTACCAGATCGAGCCGACGACCATGCTCGATGCCGTGGCGATCAGCACGGCCCAGTAATTGATCTCGGGAATCATCGGGAAGCTCCCTTCGGTGTGTGCCGAGCGTAGCGCTCGCGGGCGCCGGCCGACAGGCAGGCGCGAGG
>NZ_QFPF01000076.1 GCF_003248605.1 Microbacterium sp. | reverse complement strand
CGAGACCGTGGCCCGCCTCGGCATCCGCCTCGAGGTCGCCCGCGTACAGGACTACATCGACGACGGCCGACTGCACGAGCGCGCCGACGGCACCCGCAACCCGCTGCAGACGCTGCCCCTGCTCGACGCGATCGCCGCGGGCCGGCACGACGCCGTCTTCGGCGGGGCCCGCCGCGACGAAGACAAGGCGCGGGCCAAGGAGCGCATCATCTCGCTCCGCGACGAGTTCGGCCAGTGGGATCCGCGCAACCAGCGCCCCGAGCTGTGGAGCCTGTACAACGGGCGCCACACGCCCGGGCAGCACGTGCGCGCGTTCCCCATCTCGAACTGGACCGAGCTCGACGTCTGGCGCTACATCGAGCGCGAAGACATCCCGCTGCCGCCGCTGTACTTCGCGCACGAGCGCGAGGTGTTCCGCCGCGACGGCATGTGGCGCGCCGTCGGCGAGGTCTCGGAGCCCCGCCCCGACGAGACCGTCGAGCGCCGTGTCGTGCGCTACCGCACGGTCGGCGACATGAGCTGCACGGGAGCGGTCGAATCGGATGCCGTCACGACAGCATCCGTCGTCGCCGAGGTCGCGCGCTCGACCCTCACCGAACGCGGCGCCACCCGCGCCGACGACCGCATCTCGGAGGCCGCCATGGAGGATCGCAAGAAGGACGGGTACTTCTGATGACCGCGACCGTGTCGACCGCGACATCCACGCTCTTCCGCTTCGCCACGGCCGGCTCGGTCGATGACGGCAAGTCCACGCTCGTCGGGCGACTGCTGCACGACTCGAAGGCGATCCTCGCCGACCAGCTGGAGCAGGTCGCGCGCACATCCGCCGAGCGGGGCTTCGCCCACGGCACGGGGTTCGACTTCGCCCTGCTCACCGACGGCCTGCGCGCCGAGCGCGAGCAGGGCATCACGATCGACGTCGCCTACCGCTACTTTGCCACGGGCACCCGCAGCTTCATCCTCGCCGACTGCCCGGGGCACGTGCAGTACACCCGCAACATGGTCACGGGCGCGACGACGGCGGATGCTGTCATCGTGCTGATCGACGGACGCAAGGGCGTGCTCGAGCAGACCCGCCGCCACCTCGCCGTGATCGCGCTGCTGCGCGTGCCGCACGTCGTCGTCGCGGTCAACAAGATCGACCTGCTGGGGTACGCGGAGGACGCCTACGCGCCGGTCGAGGCGGACGTCCGCCGCGTCGCCGAGGGCCTGGGCATCGAGGATCTGCACGTGCTGCCGGTGTCGGCCCTCGAGGGCGACAACATCGTCGAGCGTTCGCCGCACACCCCGTGGTACACCGGCCCGGCGCTGCTCGAACTGCTCGAGACTCTGCCCGCGCGTGACGACCTCGAGAGCGCCGACGACCCGTTCCGTCTGCCGGTGCAGCTCGTCCTGCGCCCGCAGGGCGGACTCAGCCCGGAGCTGGCCGCCGACCCCGCGCTCGCGGAGCGCTACCGCGACTATCGCGCGGTGGCCGGACGCATCTCCTCGGGTGAGGTGCGCGTGGGCGACGCCGTCGAGATCTTCCCGAGCGGCGTGCAGACGACGGTCACGGGGGTCGAGGTCGCGGGCGCCGAGGTCGACGCCGCGATCGCCCCGACCTCGGTCGCGCTGCGCCTGGCCGACGACATCGACGCCGCCCGCGGCGCGCTCGTCGTCACGCCGGGGTCGCTGCCGCAGCCGCGGCGCACGCTCGAGGCCGAGCTGTTCCAGCTCGACGCGCGGGCGCTGACGACGGGCGCGCGCGTGCTCGTCAAGCACGGCACCGCGACCGTGCAGGCGATCGTGCAGCAGATCACGTCGCGCTACGACCTCGACGCGCTCGTGCACACACCCGCCGACGCCCTCGCCGCCAACGACATCGGCCGCGCCACCCTGCGGCTGGCCGCCGATCTGCCGCTCGAGGCCTACCGCGACAGCCGCGACGGCGGCTCGTTCCTCGTCATCCACCCCGCCGACGGCGCGACCCTCGCCGCCGGCATCGTGCAGGCCTGATCCCTTCGCCCTCATGACCGCCCTTCCGCCGCCGCACACCGTCACCGGTGCTCCGTCCGTCCGTCTCGGGCCGAGCTTCGATGAGGGCGTGCTGCTGCGCGCGCCCGCCCCGGTGCTGCCCCCCGCGATCCGGATCGAGAACGTCTCGCAGCGCTTCGGCGCGACGACCGTTCTCGAGGACATCACGCTCGATGTCGCCCCGGGCGAGTTCCTCTGCCTGCTGGGCGCCTCCGGCTGCGGCAAATCGACGCTGCTGAACCTCATCGCCGGCCTCGATGCTCCCTCGGCCGGCCGGATCACGACCCCCGCGCCCGGCGCCGCCGTGATGTTCCAGGAGTCCGCGCTCATGCCGTGGCTGAGCGCCCGCGGCAACGTCGAGCTCGCGCTGCGTCTGCGCGGGGTCGGCCGCGCCCAGCGCCGCGCACGCGCGATGGAACTGCTCGACGTGGTCAACCTGGCGGATGCCGCCGACCGGCGCCCGCACGAACTCTCGGGCGGGATGCGCCAGCGCGTCGCGCTGGCGCGCTCGCTCGCCCAGGACCGCCCCGTGCTCCTCATGGACGAGCCGTTCGCGGCCCTCGATGCGATCACGCGCGACCTGCTGCACGAGGAGCTCGAGCGGGTGTGGCGCGCGACGGGACGCACGATCGTCTTCGTCACGCACAACGTGCGGGAGGCGGCCCGACTCGGCCAGCGCGTCGTGCTGCTCTCCAGCCGGCCCGGCCGCATCGCCCGCGAGTGGCGCATCGCCCGCACCGAGGGCCGCCGCATCGAGTCGCCCGAGGTGGGTGCGCTCGCTGTGGAGATCACCGATCAGCTGCGCACCGAGATCCGACGCAATGCAGCCTGACACCGATCTGCGCAGTCTCGAGGCCGGAAACGACCGCCTGCAGACGAACACGCCGACGCCGTCCCGCCCGATCCGGCGCGTGCTCGGGTCGGTGCTGCCGCCGGTGATCTTCATCGTCGCGCTCGTCGCGGTGTGGCAGGTCGCCGTCATGATCACCGGTCCCTCGCCCGACACGATGCCGTCGCCGGCTCAGGTGGCCGCGGCGCTCGGCGACGCGTGGGCGAGCGGCGCGCTGCCCGCCGCGGTCGCAACGAGCCTCGGCCGTGGCCTGATCGGCTTCGCCGCGGCGATCGTCATCGGCACGGTGCTCGGGCTCGTCCTCGCCGAGGTGCGGCCGTTGCGCCGCGCGATCGCTCCGATCGTCTCGGGGCTGATGGTGCTGCCCTCGGTCGCGTGGGTGCCGGCGGCGATTTTGTGGTTCGGCCTGACCGACGCGCTGGTCTACTTCGTCGTGTTGATGGGCGGGGTTCCCTCCATTGTCAACGGCATGATCGCGGGGGTCGATCAGGTGCCCGTGCAGCTGCGTCGCGCGGGCACCGTGATGGGCGCCCGCGGACCGCTCATGTCGCTGCTGATCATCCTTCCCGGTGCCCTCCCCGGCTACATCGCGGGGCTCAAGCAGGGGTGGGCCTTCTCGTGGCGCGGCGTCCTCGCCGCCGAGATCATCGCCGTGGGCGGCACGCTCGGCGCCGGTGTCGGCGCGCTGCTCCAGGACGGACGCGAGGCGTCGGATCTGGCCGCCGTGCTCGCGGCGATCCTCGTGATCCTCGTGATCGGCATCGTCGTCGAGCTCGCCCTGCTCGCCCCGCTCGAGCGGCGGGTGCTGCGCGGTCGCGGCCTGCTCCAGGGAGGGGCCCGATGAGCGCGCCGCGCGGTCGGGTGACGCTCGTCGGCGCGGGCCCCGGCAGCGCCGACCTGCTCACGGTGCGCGGCATGCGCGCGCTCGAGCACGCCGATGTCATCGTCGCCGACCGCCTCGGCGCCCGCGCGGTGCTCGACGAGCTGGATCTGGGCACCCCCGTCATCGACGTGGGAAAACTGCCGGGCCATCACGCCGTGCCGCAGGAGCGCATCAACGCCCTCCTCGTCGAACTCGCGCTCGAAGGCAAGCGCGTCGTGCGGCTCAAGGGCGGCGATCCCTACATCTTCGGCCGCGGCAGCGAAGAGCTCGCGGCCTGCCGGGATGCCGGCATCCCCGTCGACGTGATCCCCGGAGTCACGAGCGCGATCTCGGTGCCCGCGATCGCCGGCATCCCACTCACGCACCGCGGGCTCGCCACCGCGTTCACGGTCGTCTCGGGCCACGATCAGCTCGGCGAGGTCGGCGGCGGGCGCGACCACACCGTCGTGCTGCTCATGGGCGTGGGCACCCTCGGCCACTCCGCCCTCATGCTCGCCCGAGGCGTTCGCGGCGCCCAGTGCCCCGTCGCGATCATCGAGGACGGCTACGGCGAGCACCAGCGCGTCACGATCGGCACCCTCGACACGATCGTCGCCCAGGCCGCCCAGCGCCGCGTGCGAAACCCCGCGGTCATCGTCGTCGGCGATGTCGTGACCCTCAGCCCCTACGCCCCCGAAGAACTCTCCGCCAGAAAGGCCGAAGCCCTGTGAGCACTCTCAACCTCCGTGTCGCGATCGTCGGAGCCGGCCCCGCCGGCATCTACGCCGGCAACATCCTCTCCGGCCGCGTGGCCGACGCCGGCGGCACCGTCGAGATCGATCTGTTCGAGACCCTTCCGGCGCCCTACGGACTCATCCGGTACGGCGTCGCACCCGACCACCCGCGCATCAAGGGCATCGTCACGTCCCTCCACGAGATGCTCGATTCGGGCGTGATCCGCTTCGTCGGCAACGTCGAGGTCGGCCGCGACATCGCCCTCGACGAACTGCACGAGCGGTACGACGCCGTGATCCTGGCGACCGGAGCCATCCGCGACGTGCACCTCGACATCCCGGGCATCGACCTGCCCGGCTCGTACGGCGCCGCCGACTTCGTGGCCTGGTTCGACGGCCATCCCGACGTCTCGCGCGAGTGGCCGCTCGATGCGCGCGAGGTCGCCGTGATCGGCAACGGCAACGTCGCCCTCGATGTGGCCCGCGTCCTCGCCAAGCACGCGGTCGACCTGCGCTCGACCGAGATCCCCGACAACGTACTCGCGGGGCTCGAGGCCTCCGCCGTCACCGACGTGCACGTCTTCGGCCGCCGCGGACCCGCCGACATCAAGTTCACCCCCATCGAGCTGCGCGAGCTCGGCGAGGTGCCCGACGTCGACATCGTGCTCTACGACGAGGACTTCGATGGTGTCGACCCCGCGGCGGCATCCAACAACCAGCTCAAGGTCATGCTGCGCACCCTGCAGTCGTGGCGCGGACGCGAGGTCGGCACCGCCTCCCGTCGGCTGCACCTGCACTTCTACCACTCGCCGGTCGAGGTTCTGGGCTCCGACCGCGTCGAGGCAGTGCGTTTCGAGCGCACCACACCCACGGGCGATGGCAGCGTCGTCGGCACCGGCGAGCTGCGGGACATCCCTGTGCAGGCGGTCTACCGCGCCGTCGGCTACTTCGGCACCCCCGTGCTCGACGCCCCGTTCGACGAGGTGCGCGGCGTCGTGCCGAACGTCGAAGGGCGCGTGACGGATGCCGCCTCGGCGATCACCGCCGACGACGGGGGCACCGCGGTGCGCGGCCTCTACGCCACGGGCTGGATCAAGCGCGGATCGGTCGGCCTCATCGGCCACACCAAGAGCGACGCGATGGAGACCGTCGCGCACCTCGTCGCCGACGCCGAGGCGGGCCTGCTCGCTGCGCCGACCGAGACGGGCGACGTGCTCGACCTGCTCGCCGACCGCGGCGTCGAATACACCACCTGGCAGGGCTGGCTCGCCCTCGACGCGCACGAGCGCGAGCTCGGCGCGACCCATGAGTACACGCGCGAGCGCGTCAAAGTCGTACCCCGCGACGAGCAGGTGCAGATCTCGCGCGCGGACGCGCTGACCCGGTCGTGACCGGCTCGCCCGCGGGCGCGGCGCCGGCGGCGGGAGCCGTGTCGCCCGCGGTCGTCGACGTGCTCGTCATCGGCGGGGGTCCCGCGGGACTCTCGGCCGCGCTCAACCTCGGCCGCGCCCGCGCGAGCGTCGCCCTCGTCGACGCCGATCGGCCGCGCAACGCCGCGACCCTGCTCTCGCACGGATTCCTCACCCGCGACGGCGTGCCGCCGCACGAGCTGCGCCGCCTCGCGCGGGCCGAGCTCGAGGCGTATCCCGATGTGGTCGTCCACTCTCGCACGAAGGTCGTCGCGGTCGCCCACGCCGGCGATGGTCACGCCGATGCGCGCTTCGTCGCGACGCTCGAGGGACGCCGCGCGCCCGCGACGATCGCCGCGCGCGCCGTCATCGTCGCCACGGGCCTGCGCGAGACTCTTCCCGACGTGCCGAACATCCGCGGCTTCTACGGCATGTCGCTCTTCAGCTGCGCCGCCTGCGACGGCTGGGAACTGCGCGACCGGCCCCTCGCCCTCATCGGCGAGAGCGCGGATCTGGCCGACCGCGCGCGGCTCATCGCCCGATGGACGAACGCCCTGACCGTCTTCACGAACGGCTCGGACGCGCTCGGGGTCGACGGCGAGGCCGAGCTGACAGCATCCGGGATCCGCGTCGAGCGCTTACGGATCGCCGAGCTGCGGGGCGAGCGCGGGATGCTGTCGGCCATCGTGCTCGAGGACGACACCCGGGTCGAGGTCGCGGGCGGCTTCGTGCGCCCCGAGTGGCAGTCCGCGCTGGAGTTCCTCGCCCCGCTCGCGCCCGACCTCGACGAGGACGGGCACCTCGTCACCGACCGCGCCGGCCGCTCGAGCGTGCCCGGCGTCTACGGCGCGGGCGACGCGGCCGCTCCCGGCGCCCAGCAGCTGATCGTCGCCGCCGGCGCCGGCGCGCGGGTCGCCGCGGTCGCCGTGCACGACGCGCTCGGGGTGACGCAGGCTCACTGACCGGCGGCATCCCCCGCCTTCTCGTCCGCGGGGCGATCGCGACGCCGGAGGAACGGCGACCAGCGGATGCCGCGCTCGTCCTGCTGCTCGACCTCGAGCCCGTAGTGCTCGCCGATGTGATCGAGCAGCTGCGCGCGCTCGGCCTTGTCGTACGCGCGTCTCTCGCGCTGGAACGCGATGATCGTGGCCCAGCAGATCAGCAGCATCACGACGCTGAAGGGCAGGGCGATGATGATCGCCGCGGTCTGCAGCGCCGTCAGGCCACCGGCGATCAGCAGGGCGACGGCGAGGACGGCCGTGGCGAGGGTGAAGAAGGTGCGCACCCAGCGTGCGGGGTTGGCGTTGCCGCCCGTCGCGATCATGCCCATCACGAGCGCGCCCGAGTCGGACGAGGTGATGAAGAACACCGCGATCAGCACGATCGCCCCGATCGTCAGGACCGGCGCCGCGGGCAGGTACGTGAAGAGCTGGAACAGCGCTCCCTCGAGGTCGACGCCGCCCTCCGCCGTGGTCATCGAGCCGGGGTTCTGCAGCTCGAGGTACAGCGCCGAGCCACCGAGCACGGCGAACCACAGGATGCCGAGCAGCGTCGGCACGATCAGTACGCCCATGACGAACTGGCGCACGGTGCGGCCGCGGCTCACGCGCGCGATGAAGATGCCGACGAAGGGCGCCCACGAGATCCACCAGCCCCAGTAGAACGAGGTCCACGCGGCCTGCCACTCCTCGCCCGCCGTGCCCTGGAAGGCGCTGACGGTGAAGCTGAGGCCCACGAAGTTCTGGATGTAGGCGCCGATGGACTGCACCCACTCGCGCAGCAGGTACTCGGTGTTGCCCACGACCAGCACGAACAGCAGCAGGGCAGCCGCCAGGATCAGGTTGCCGCTCGAGAGCCACTTCATGCCGCGGGTGACTCCCGAGAGCACCGAGAGCAGCACGAAGACGGTGATGATCGCGATGAGCACGATCTGCAGGGGCAGGCTCGGCTCGAACAGACCCGCCGAATCCAGGCCCGCGCTGATCTGCAGCACGCCGAGCCCGAGCGACGTCGCGACGCCGAACATCGTGCCGGCGAGCGCGACCGCGTCGATCGTGTTGCCCCAGCCGCCGCGCACGCGCTTGCCCAGCAGTGGCTCCAGCGCCCAGCGGATCGAGATGGGACGCTTGCGGCGGTGGATCGCGTAGGCGAGCCCCAGCCCCACGACGACGTAGATCGCCCACGCGTGGATCCCCCAGTGCAGGTACGTCTGCGTCAGCGCCGACTGCGCAAGCTGCGCCGGCGTGCCCGCGACACCGGGACGCGGGTCGACGAAGTGGCTGAGCGGCTCGCTGACGCCGTAGAAGACGAGGCCGATACCCATGCCCGCCGCGAACAGCAGCGAGAACCAGGCGCCCAGCGAGAACTCGGGCTCGTCGTCGTCCTTTCCGAGGCGGATGTCACCGAATCGGCTGAAGCCGATGAACACCGCGAAGACGACGAAGAAGGCCGCGATCAGCACGTAGTACCAGTTGAACGCGTTGACGATCGAGGTCTGGACGGTGTCGAAGAAGACCTCGGCCGCGTCTGGGAAGAGAATCGCGAAGGCGCTGAAGACGACGACGATCGTCGCCGCCGGCCAGAAGACCCACGGGGCGATCTTGCTGGGCACGGATCCCGGGGCGGTCCTGGCGGCGCGGTCGGCGGTGCTTTCGTTGCTCACGCCGCCCACCCTAGCGAGAGGGTGCTCAGGCGCCGAGGGATCCCGCGTCGGTGGTTCCGACATCCGTGCGGTGGAAGTTCTGGAACGACCGGGAGGCCGTCGGTCCGCGCTGGCCCTGATATCTGTTGCCGTACGGGCCCGAGCCGTAGGGGTTCTCGGTGGGCGAGGAGAGCCGGAAGAAGCAGAGCTGGCCGATCTTCATCCCCGGCCAGAGCTTGATCGGAAGCGTCGCGACGTTGGCCAGTTCGAGGGTGACGTGGCCGGTGAAGCCGGGGTCGATGAAGCCCGCCGTCGAGTGGGTGATGAGACCCAGCCGGCCGAGCGAGGACTTTCCCTCCAGCCGCGCCGCGACGTCGTCCGGGAGGGTGACCTGCTCGAACGTCGCGCCGAGCGCGAACTCGCCGGGGTGCAGGATGAACGGCTCGTCCGGGGCGACCTCGATCAGGCGGGTCAGCTCGGGCTGGTCTTCGGCGGGGTCGATGAAGGGGTACTTGTGGTTGTCGAAGAGGCGGAAGTAGCGGTCGAGGCGCACGTCGACGCTCGAGGGCTGCACCATCGCGGGATCGTAGGGGTCGAGTCCGATGCGGCGAGCGTCGAGTTCGAGCCTGATGTCACGATCCGAGAGCAGCACGGGGTCAGCCTAGCGACCGGGCGGCGGCGGGATCCGGCCTCGCGGTCGGGCGGCTCTGTTCGGCTGCCTCAGCGGACAACATTCCGGACCTTCGCGCACAAGCCCTCGCCGATGCGTCCGAAAGCGCGTAACCGGTCACATCGCTCCGGAGTGTTGACCGCGCGCGGCCGGCCTCTGCGGTGTTTGTTATGCTGGCCGGGCGCCGAAAGGCCTGCCGGGGATGTAGTTCAATGGCAGAACTTCAGCTTCCCAAGCTGATAGCGCGGGTTCGATTCCCGTCATCCCCTCCGAGAGTGTTGGTTCTCAAGCCAGATGACACTTTCGCAAGGTAGATGCGACTGCGTTAGCTGCGCGATCACCCCTTCATCAAGCGGCGGATCCTGGTTAGGTGCAAGTTCGCTTGGCATTCGTCGTTGAACTGCTCGGCCCGTGCCGATGCGGTCAGCGGCGAGGCTGTGCTGGTCATGAGTTGCTAACTTGTCCCCTGGCATTGAGGCACAAACAGACGCCACGTGAGCGCAACGCGGCGAGTTCGGCTGGGCACCAGAAGCTGTTGCGTTAGACGTGCCCCTGTGGGCATCGTCAACGGGCGAGGTAAACGGGCACCGGCGCTCGACGCCGGAAAATGCGAGCCGCCGCAAACGCGCCTCCTTCGGAGGAGGACCGGTCAGTATCGGCGCGAAGCCTCGCCAACGCTCCCGAGTGCGGGTCGGTCTGATCGTGACTGCGACGCTTGTCGCGGTCGCCACGCTCGCTGTGATCTGGTTGGTGGCCGTTCCCGCAGGGCCAGTCGTCTGCCCAACGATAATGCCACCGCCGACCAATCGCATGCCCTCCTACCGTGAGGGCACAGCGATGGTGATCAGCGTCGTGTCCCTTGTGATCTACACGGCGACGGTAGCGACTGCTTTCACCGTCGGTCGTCAACGTCCCGCGACCGTGATGGCCGGCATCGTCCTCCTTGGAGTTATGTTGCTGGGAGCATGGCCACTAATTGGCCTGCTCCCAGGGGTTTCCCACCTCGTTGGTCTGATCACGTAGACGGATCCCCTTGTGCGTTTTCGATCTGTCGCGCTGGACGACCGCGCTACGGGCCGCTGATGCATCACGCGCAGCTCACCTGGATGCGCTTGAGGTTTCCGGCGAATCGGCTCGGTTACCCACGCCGGTCAAGGTGTCAGCGAGTCTGACAGGTTGCGCCGCAGCCTTTCCTCCTGAGCGCCAGGGGCGCGGGCAAGCTACGACCCGTTGCTCCCGTCGAGCTCAGCCCGCAGTTCCGCCAGCGATACCCGGTTGCCATCGTCGGCAGCTTTCGCGTCGCGTAGCTCGCGCGCGTCCCGAGCTACTTCGAGCTGTTCTGTCCGGGCGTGAACTTCGGTGACCTGGCTTCCGAGCCGCTGCAGGTCGGCCGCAACCATCTCGATGTCTCGGGTGAATTCGTCGTCGTCCAGTTCGATCTGGCGCACCGTGAAGACCACCTCGGCGCCCTCTGGATGCGACAGGACACGAACCGGGTTTGTCACCACGGTCCCGGATGGCAGAGTCACGTCGTGATCGAGGACACCGAAGCGATTCTGCTCAACGAAACGAACTTCCACCCGGCCCATGGGAGATTCAACGAGCAGGACGTCGCCGTCTCGGGTGATCTCAGCCCGCGCGAGGCCCGCCGCCCACTTCGGAAGATTATCGAGGTTCGAGGCGTACTCGTACACGGCATCTGGCGGCGCGGCGATGACCTGGCTGACGTGATGGCTCCTCATCGCGGGATCATCTCATCTCGATGGTCGTCCGGGCTACGGGCCTGCCCTCTCGGGCACCTTTCGGGTGGAAAGAGACATCCACACGTCCATCCGCTTGCGGGAAGGGCGTTGGCGCACTGGACGACCGGCGTACGGTGCCCCGGTGTCATGGTGGCTCAGATGGAAATCATCGTCGGGGCCACAACCGAGCGTCCTGGGAAGCGGGTCAGGCTCCAGGTGGGGCACCGTCGGTCAGGCGCTCGACTCATATGCTTCAACCATGGGAACCCTGGACCGCGTCGCTTTGCTCAGTTGGATAGTGGCGGGCGCAGTCACCCTCACAGGCGCGGTAGCGGCCGTGATAGGTCTTGCGACCCCCGTCTCGTCGTTCGGTTGGTTCGCCTATCAGCCTCTGACTGCAGAGGTTGTCTATCCGCCTGGCTCTCTGGCCCTCACCCCCGTCGCCCTCATCGGCCTGGCGGTGACAGTCATCGGGCTGCTCGCCCTCGCATTCCTACTCGGTCGACGACTGGCGCCGACCCGGTAGGAACTTGCGGGGCTCCATCAGACCCAGGGCGCAGCCCGCCGCTGCACGGCGCGCGGAGCCTCCCGGGGGGCCCATCGCTCGCGGGAATGAGAAACGGGCCGGCCTTTCGGCCGACCCGTTTCTCATTCCGGTCGAGGTTGTCTACCTCTGTTCCAATAATTCAGCCACCCCAGTTACGCCGACCCAGATCCGCGAGATTCTGGGCTCCGGCGGGGATTCTCCCCGCGAGTTCCAACCGCGCGTCAAGCGGAGCTGGAACCGTTTGAGCGACGAAGCACGGGCCGATGTAGCCACGCGCTACGAAGCTGGGCACACCACAACACAGCTCGCAAAGGACTACGGCGTCGCCAAGTCCACGATCATTGGAATCCTACGCACGAAGAAGGTTGTCGTCCGACGGCAGTCGCTAACGCCAGAACAGGTGAGCGAAGCGGCTCAGCTTTACAAGACGGGGCTGTCGCTCTCGCAGGTCGCCAGTCGGCTCGAGTTGAACCAGGAGACGATGCGCACGGCCATCCTCAAGGCCGGTGTCGCCCTCCGTGAGCCGACGAAGGCGAAGATCGCGTAGGCGACGACCCCTTCGTAGAAATGGTGAAGGACCGCCCGTCCTTGCGGGGCGGTCCTTCACGTGTCTGGGCGGGCCGTCACAGGTCCGGAAGGTCATCCAGGTTGTTGCGTGTG
>NZ_QFPF01000075.1 GCF_003248605.1 Microbacterium sp. | reverse complement strand
CGGGCTGCCCGTACGCGAGATGATCGGCGGCTACGAATACTGGGTGCGCGAAGGGCAACCGACGGAGAACGACGAGGGTCCCCTTCCCCGCACCTTCGACC
Source organism: Microbacterium sp. (assembly GCF_003248605.1). Classification (GTDB taxonomy): domain Bacteria; phylum Actinomycetota; class Actinomycetes; order Actinomycetales; family Microbacteriaceae; genus Microbacterium. The sequence goes on along the minus strand of NZ_QFPF01000075.1, from coordinate 12,051 downwards.
CGCAGGTGATGGTCGTCCGCTCCTGATCGGCCTGCTCACGTGAAGTGCGGCGCCTCCCACACGGGAGGCGCCGCATTCGAACGTCGCGAGTGCGCACTCAGTGCGCGAAATACCCGCGGTAGTACTCGTAAACCCAGCCGACGATCGCGACGAGGAAGATCGCGAAGCCTATCGGCACCATCCAGGTACCCACCGCCAGTCCGACCAGCGCAACGCCGGCCGCGAAAGCAAGCACGATCGGCCACCACGACCACGGGCTGAAGTGGCCGAGCTCGGGGTCTCCGTCATCGATGTCGGCCGTTAGCACATCCTCGGGCAGTTCGCCGCCCTGAGCTTTGTGCACCCGATCGAGATACCACGCGATGAACGCGGCCATGATGGTGACGAACAGCAGGGCCACGGAACCGACCCACTCGATGCCGTTGTACCACGCCACGTTGGGGTGCGCGACGATGTTCCAGGCCGTGTAGACCACGGCGACGAGACCGAAGAACGCGGCCAGGATCCACCAGAGGACGACGTTGGAGCGCACTTACTTCACCCCTCCCTGGGCAAGGTCGACAACCGGGGCATCGGGTGCGTCCTTCGCGGGACCCACGCCGACGGGCAGGCCTGCCTCGGGGTGATTGAGATCGAACGCGGGACGCTCACTGCGGATCCGCGGGATCGAGGTGAAGTTGTGTCGCGGCGGCGGGCACGAGGTGGCCCACTCCAGCGAAGCTCCGTACCCCCACGGGTCGTTGACCGTGACCTTCGGCGCCTTGCGCGCGGTGATCCACACGTTCAGGAGGAAGGGCAGCATCGACGCGGCGAGCACCATCGATCCGATCGTGGAGAACTGATTCTGCCAGGTCCAGCCGTCGGCCTCGGCGTAGTCCGCGTAGCGCCGGACCATGCCGTCGACGCCCAGCCAGTGCTGGATGAGGAAGGTCATGTGGAAGCCGATGAACAGCAGCCAGAAGTGCACGTAGCCGAGGCGCTCGTTGAGCATGCGACCGGTCCACTTGGGCCACCAGAAGTAGAAGCCCGCGAACATCGCGAACACCACGGTTCCGAAGACCACGTAGTGGAAGTGCGCCACGACGAAATAGGAGTCGGACAGCGCGAAGTCCAGCGGCGGCGACGCGAGGATGACGCCCGTGAGCCCTCCGAAGACGAACGAGATGAGGAACCCGAGCGCAAACACCATCGGGGTCTCGAACGTCACGGATCCTCGCCAGAGCGTGCCGATCCAGTTGAAGATCTTCACACCCGTCGGAACCGCGATCAGCATCGTCATGAGTGCGAAGAAGGGAAGCAGAACCGCACCGGTGACGTACATGTGGTGCGCCCAGACCGCGACGGACAGCGCCGCGATCGCGATGGTCGCGTACACGAGCGTCTTGTAGCCGAAGATCGGCTTGCGGCTGAAGACCGGGAAGATCTCGGACACGATGCCGAAGAACGGCAGGGCGATGATGTACACCTCGGGGTGACCGAAGAACCAGAACAGGTGCTGCCAGAGCAGCACGCCGCCGTTCGCGGGATCGTAGATGTGCGCACCGAGCACGCGGTCCGCGGCGGCGGCGAAGATCGCGGCCGCGAGGACGGGGAATGCCATCAGGATGAGCAGGCTCGTCACGAGGGTGTTCCAGGTGAAGATGGGCATGCGCCACATCGTCATGCCGGGAGCGCGCATCGTGATGATCGTCGTGATGAAGTTGACCGCACCGAGGATGGTGCCGAAACCGCTCATACCGAGGCCCAGCATCCATAGATTGCCGCCGGCTCCCGGCGAGAACGAGGCGTTCGCGAGCGGTTGATACGCGAACCAGCCGAAGGATGCCGCGCCCTGCGGGGTGAGGAAGCCGGAGACCGCGATGGTCGATCCGAACAGGAACAGCCAGAACGCGAAGGCGTTCAGACGTGGGAAGGCCACATCGGGGGCGCCGATCTGCAGCGGCATCATGACGTTGGCGAAGCCCGCGAAGAGGGGCGTCGCGAACATGAGCAGCATGATCGTGCCGTGCATCGTGAACAGCTGGTTGTACTGCTCCTTCGTCGGGATGACCTGCATGCCCGGCGCGAAGAGCTCGGCGCGGATGATGAGGGCCATCACGCCACCGAGGAGGAAGAACAGCACCGAGGCGATCAGGTACATGTACCCGATCGTCTTGTGGTCGGTGGAGGTGATCCACTTGACGACGATGTTGCCCTTCTGCTCGACGCGGGAGCGACTGAGCAGGGCCGCCTGACGCGGCGGGATCGTGGTGGCACGCGAGGGCGAGTGCTCCTGGAGGGGAAGTGTCGTGGCCATCTGTGTCAGCCTTCCTCGGACGCCGCCCCGGTACCGGGCAGGTTGGTGTTGCGGTCGTAGTCGTCGGTGATGTCGCCGACCTGACCCGCGTCGCGGAGAGAGTCGAGGTAGTCCTCGTACTCGTCGGCGCTCACGACCTCGACGTTGAAGAGCATCGCCGAGTGGTATTCGCCACACAGCTCCGCGCACTTGCCCGCGAAGGTGCCCTCACGGGTCGGCGTGAACGACCAGAAGTTGTCGCGGCCGGGGTACATGTCCTTCTTGTAGAGGAAGTCGATGACCCAGAACGAGTGGATGACATCGCGCGACTGCAGTTCGATCTGGACGGTCTGATCGACCGGGAGCACGAGGGTGGGCAAAGCGGCCTGATCGACGTCGCCGTTGGCGGCGGGAACGGCCTGGACGCCCATCGTCCAGACGGCGTCGGAGCCGTCCTCGTCATCGCCGTTGTACTGGAAGTCCCACGCCCACTGCTTGCCGATCGCGACGATCGACACGTCCGGGTCTTCGTACTGCGTCTCGAGGATCGCCTGGTCGCGCGCAGTGAAGGCGAAGAATCCGCCGACGAGGATCAGCGGCACGAGCGTGTAGAAGATCTCGATCGGCATGTTGTAGCGCAGCTGCACGGGCAGCCCGCTCTGGCCCTTGCGGCGGCGGTAGACGATCATCGCCCACAGCATCAGACCCCAGGTCACCACACCCACGGCGAGAAGCACGATCCACGAGTTGACCCACAGACCGGAGATCATCTCGGTGTGGTTCGTGGCGGGTGTGTCTTCACCCTCGAAGCCGGGAAGGAACCCGTTGAGCTCCGTCTGCGTGCATCCTGCGAGGATGCCGGCTGCCGCGATCCCGACGGGGATAGCGGCCCAGCGAAGGCGGCGTTTGGAGCGCACGGTGCACCTTTCCGGGTCGCGGTTGTGACTCTCGTCAGTCTAGGGCAATTCACACCCGACTCAGGCCAGACGCCCAGCCCGACACGCGTCGGAGTGGGCGTCTGCTGAGCGCTCTGAAGGGCTCAGTGGAAGCTGTCGCCGCAGGCGCAGCTGCCGGCGGCATTGGGGTTGTCGATGGTGAACCCCTGCTCCGAGATCGTGTCCTTGAAGTCGATCGACGCGCCGTCGAGATACGGCACGCTCATGTTGTCGACGATGACCTCGACGCCGTCGAAGTCGACCGTCTCGTCGCCGTCGAGCTGGCGCTCGTCGAAGTAGAGCTGGTAGATCAGGCCCGAGCAGCCGCCGGGCTGGACGGCGACGCGGAGACGAAGATCGTCACGTCCCTCCTGCGCGAGCAGGCTCTTGACCTTGGTCGCGGCCTCCGTCGTGAGCTTGACGCCGTGGGCGGGAGCCTCGGTGGGAATGATCGTGGTGTCGGTCATGGCAGTCCTCCTTGCCGAGAGTCTACCCGCGCGTCACGCCGACGGCGCCTGCGCTTCACGGTCGTTCGCGGCCCGAAGCAGCAGCGCCTCGCTGAGGATGGCGTGCCGGAACGTGTCGAGGTGCAACGACTCGTTGGGACTGTGCGCGCGGGAGTGCGGATCCTCGACCCCCGTCACGAGGATCTGCGCGTCGGGGAACTCGCGCACCAGGTCGGCGATGAAGGGGATGCTGCCCCCCACGCCCACATCGACGGGGTCGACGCCGTACCCCTCGGCGAAGGCCGCGCGCACCGCGCCCACCGCCCATCCCGAGGTGTCGACGAGGAACCCGTCGCCGAGGTCGATATCCGTGAAGGTCAGCTCGGCCCCGAAGGGAGCGCGGGCACGCAGGTGCGCCTCGAGCGCCGCGAAAGCCTCTGCTGCGGGCTGACCCGGCGCCACGCGCGCGCTGACCACGACGGACACCTCGGGTGCGAGGGTGTTCGAGGCGGCGGCGACCGTGGTGTGGTCGATGCCGGTCACGGTGATCGAGGGCTGGTTCCAGATGCGGGAGAGGATCTCTCCGCGGCCGATGGGCGAGACACCCGGCAGCAGGCCCGCCTCCTCGCGCAGGGTCTGCTCGGTGTAGGGCGGCGTCGCGGCGTCGCGTGAGCGCATCCCCTCCACCGCCACGGCGCCCTCGTGGTCCCAGAGCGTCGCGAGCAGCTTCACGAGAGCCGTGACGGCATCGGGGACGGCGCCGCCGAACATCCCGGAGTGGGAGGCGTGCGCCAACGTACGCACCCTCAGCGTGAAGCGGGCGTTGCCGCGCAGCGACACCGTGAGCGCGGGAGTGTCGGAATCCCAGTTGCCGGAGTCGGCGACGACGATCGCGTCGGCGCGCAGCGCGTCGCGGTTGTCGGAGAGGAACTGCGCGAACGAGCGTGAGCCGTACTCCTCCTCCCCCTCGACGAAGAGGACGAGCCCGAGACCGAGGTCCTCCCCCGCGGCGTCGGCGTCCGCGCGCAGCGCCCGGATCGCCGCGATGTGCGTCATGATCCCCGCCTTGTCGTCCGCGGCCCCGCGGCCGTACAGGCGGCCCCCGCGCACCGTCGGCTCGAAGGGCGGCGAATCCCAGAGCTCGTCGGCGCCGGGCGGCTGCACGTCGTGGTGGGCGTAGAGAAGCACCGTGGGCCTGCCCGGCCGGGCAGCGCGCGTGGCGAGCACCGCCGGCTGGCCGAGTTCGTCGGTGCCGGGCACCGCCGCACGGAGCACGCGCACCTCATCGAAGACGCCCGTGCCCTCGGCAAGGGCGGCGACCGCGTCGGCGCTGCGCTCGAGCTGCGACTGATCGAAGGCCGGCCACGCGATGCCGGGAATGCGCACGAGGGCGCCGAGGTCGGCGAGGGCGGTGGGGATGCCGTCTTCGACGAGTGCGCGGATGTTCGAGGAGGGCAGGGGCACCGCAGAAGTCATGCGGGTAATCTTAAGACGACCCTCCCTCCGACATCACAAGGACTCATCGTGGCCAAGACACCCGCAGCACCGCTGCCCAGCGACGAGCAGGCCAGCCCGGCGGGATCGGGCAAAGGCCGCCCCACGCCCACCCGTGCCGAGCAGGAGGCGGTGCGACGTCGCCCGCTCGTGCCCGACACGAAGGAGGCCAAACAGCGCGCCCGCGCAGAGCTGCAGGCCAAACGCGAGCAGGCGCGCGCCGGCATGGCACAGGGAGATGAGAAGTACCTGCCCGTGCGGGACAAGGGCCCGCAGCGCCGCTTCGTGCGTGACTACGTCGACGGCGGCTGGCATCTTGCCGAGTTCGTCATGCCTGCGATGATCGTGGTGATCCTGCTCACCTTCATCAACATCCCCGTCGTGCAGTTCTACTCGTTCGTCGCCCTGTGGGGCTTCATCCTGCTCGTGATCCTCGACATGGTGCTCACATCCGTGCGCGCCAAGCGCGCCGTGCGCCGCAAGTTCGGCGAGAGCAAGCTCGAGCGAGGGACGGGGTGGTACGCCGCCATGCGCTCGATGCAGATGCGGTTCCTGCGCCTGCCCAAGCCGCAGGTGCGTCGGGGCACGAAGGTCGTCTGAGCGCTGATCAGCGGGCGAGCGCCAGTCCCCGATTGATCTGACGGGCCCACAGCGGCCCCCGGTACAGGAACGCCGTGTACCCCTGGACGAGCGTCGCGCCCGCGGCGAGGCGCTCACGCACGTCGGTCGCCGTCTCGACACCGCCGACGGAGATCACGCAGAAATCGGCCGGAACAACACCGCGGATGAGGCGCAGGACCGCCAGCGACCGTGCGCGCAGGGGCGCCCCGGACAGTCCCCCGACTCCCGCCGCCTCGACGAGCGCGGCATCGGTCAGGAGGCCGCCGCGGGAGATCGTCGTGTTCGTCGCGATGATCCCCGCAAGCCCGAGGTCCACGGCCAGCCGCGCGATCGCCTCGACCTCCTCATCCGGCAGGTCGGGGGCGATCTTCACAAGCAGTGGCGTCGATCCGGCCGCGACCTTCACCGCCGTGAGCAGCGGAGCGAGGGTCTCGACCGCCTGAAGGGTGCGCAGCCCGGGGGTGTTCGGCGACGAGACGTTGACGGCGAGGTAATCCGCCAGCGGGGCGAGCAGCGTCGCGCTGCGCACGTAGTCCTCGGCCGCCTGCTCGACCTCGGCCACCCGGCTCTTGCCGATGTTGACGCCGATGATCGGCCGGTCGCCGCGACGCCGCAGGCGCCGCAGGCGGCGGGCCGCAGCATCCGCCCCCCGGTTGTTGAAACCCATCCGGTTGACGACGGCGCGATCGGGGATGAGCCGGAACAGCCGGGGGCGCGGATTGCCGAGCTGCGGCAGCGCCGTGACGGTCCCCACCTCGACGTGCCCGAATCCGAGCGCCCCGAGGCCGAGCGCACCGACCGCGTCCTTGTCGAATCCGGCGGCGACGCCGAACGGCGTCGGGAAGTCGAGCCCGAGGGCCTGCACACCCGTGCCGGGTGCGGGCCTGGTGACGGCGCGCGCGGCCCACGCGAACGGCCGCTCGCCCAGGACGCGGATCACACCCATCGCGAGATGGTGGGCGGTTTCGGGATCGAGACGCGAGAGGACGTGCGTGAAGAGGGCGCGATACATGGCTCGCCCAGATTACCGGGTCGGGGCGCCCCGGCCCCGGCGCGTCACTCCGATGCCGGTCGGCGCGGGCGCTCGTGATCGGCGCGCAGCTCGCCGATCGCGGACTCGAAGTCGTCGAGGGTCTCGAAGGCCTGATAGACGCTCGCGAACCGCAGATAGGCGATCTCGTCGAGTTCGCGCAGCGGGCCGAGGATTGCCAGGCCTATGTCGTTGGCGTCGATCTGGGAGGACCCGGTCTGACGAACGGCCTCCTCGACGCTCTGCGCGAGCATCGCCAGATCGGCCTCGGTGACGGGCCGCCCCTGACAGGCCTTGCGCACTCCCGACATGACCTTCTCGCGGCTGAACGGCTCGATGACGCCCGAACGCTTGATCACGTTGAGGCTCGCCGTCTCGATCGTGGAGAAACGTCCACCGCACTCGGGGCACTGCCGTCGGCGACGGATCGAGAGACCGTCGTCACTCGTGCGCGAGTCGATGACGCGTGAATCGGCGTGGCGGCAGAACGGGCAGTGCATGGCTCTCTCGGCGGGTCGGTGTCAGTCGGCGGATGCTGCCGTAGCCACCGGGCGGGCGGATGCGGGCGCCGCGGTGAACCGGGCGGTCACCGCCTCGCCGTGGGCGGGCAGGGCCTCCGCCTCCGCGAGGGCGACGATCGCGTCGGCGACCGCCGACAGCGCGGCGCGGTCGTAGGAGATGACCTGCTGTGGCCGGACGAAGGTGTGGGCCCCGAGGCCGGCCGCGTACCGCGCCTGTCCGCCGGTGGGCAGCACGTGGTTGCTGCCCGCCAGGTAGTCGCCGAGGCTCACCGGGGAGTTCTCGCCGACGAAGATGGCGCCCGCGTTGGTCAGGGCGGGCAGAAGCGCCTCCGGTTCGGCGGTGAGCACCTCGAGGTGCTCCGGAGCGTACGCGTTGCTGAACGCCGCCGCCGACGCGAGGTCGTCGACGAGCACGATCGCGGACTGCGTGCCCGAGAGCGCCTGCCGCACGCGGTCGGCATGACGGGTCCGGGCGGCGAGCTCGCCTACCGTGACCTCGACGGCGCGGGCGAGGTCGGGCGAATCGGTGACGAGCACCGCACCCGCCTGTTCGTCGTGCTCGGCCTGACTGACGAGATCGGCGGCGACCAGGCGCGGATCGGCGTCGGCATCGGCGATGACGAGAATCTCGGTCGCCCCCGCCTCTGAGTCCGTGCCGACGACGCCCGCGACATGCCGCTTGGCCGCCGCGACGAAGTTGTTGCCCGGGCCGGTGACGACATCCACTGCTTCGAGGGCGATCTCGGGCACCCCGTAGGCGAGGGCGGCGATCGCCCCCGCTCCCCCGATCGCGTAGACCTCGTCGACGCCGAGCAGACCCGCCGCGGCGAGGATCGTGGGGTGCACGCCGCCGTCCGGTCGCTGCGGCGGCGAGGCGAGGGCGACACCCTCGACACCGGCGACCTGGGCGGGCACGACGTTCATGACGACGCTCGAGGGGTACACGGCCTTGCCGCCGGGCACATATACCCCCGCGCGACGGACGGGCTGCCAGCGCTGGGTGACCCGTGCGCCGGGAGCGAGCTCGGTGACCGAGGGCGGGGGGACCTGCGCCGCGGAGGCGCGACGGACACGCACGATGGCCTCTTCGAGAGCCGCGCGCACGTCCGGATCGAGATCCGCGACCGCCGCGTCGATCTGTGCACGGGGCACCCGGAGGGGGTGACCGCTCACGCCGTCGAAGCGCTCGGCCTGCTCGCGCAGCGCCGCCTCGCCGCGCTCGCGCACGTCCGTGACGATGTCGCCGGCGACGCGCAGGGCGTTCTCGCGGGCCGCGGTCGCCCGCGGAACCAGGGCGGCGGCATCGCGCGCGGACGTGCCGCGGAGGTCGATCGTGCGCATCGTTCCAGGATACGTCGGGGCGTCAGCCGCGCGTGACGCCGGAGACGTCGTAGAGCACGCCGACCCGGCCGTCCTCGTGCCGGACGAGGAAGCTCGATCCGCGGTCGACGACGACGAGCGCCCAGGCCGTGGCGTCGATGCGGAACAGCGGCTGACCGGTGCGTTCGTCGACGACGTCGCGGGGCTCGGGCACGAGAGCCCAGAACGGCTGGTGCGAGACGGCGGGCGCGGGAGCGGGCTCCGGCTCGGCCACCGGCTGCGCCCCGGTGTCGTATCCGCTGCGCGCGTAAGCGGGCGTCGGCGCCCACTGATCCGAGTCGGCGAAGTCGGGCTGCGCTCCGGTGTCGGTCCGATCCGCGGGCTCGACGCGGCCGTCGCCGCTGATCGAGAACGCCCCCGTGGCGGCGTAAGGGTTGGAGCCCTGATCTTCGTGCGGAGCGGCGTCGTACGCCGCGGTCTCGGGCTCGGCGGGCGCGACCGGCTCGGGGCGCGGGCGGGCCACCACCCGGCGCACGGCTCGGGCGTTGCGGTGCGCGGGCGCCTCGGGGCGACCGCGGAAGTCCTCGTCGAAGGGGGCGATGTAGGGCGCGGCGACGGTGAAGAACACCAGCGCCAGCATCGCGAAGAACTCGACCCAGACGACCCATGAGGTGTACCAGGGGCCGCCGTCGGCGACCGTCGCGACGGTGTTCCAGATGTAGGTGAGCCAGACGACCGTGGCCACCGAGAAGGCGACGGACGCGAACTGGTCGATGCCGAGGGATCCGACACGGCGGATGCCGTCGGGAGAGAAACGGCGCAGGACGATGAGGAACACCGCGACCGTGGGCACGCCGATGGTGAGCACCCAGTCGATTCCCGCCATCCACACGGACTGGAACGGCCGATCGAGGTAGGAGAAGAACGACACGACGAAGGCGATCACCCAGGCTCCGAGGATCGCGAGCTCGCGCACAGTGAATCCGCCGACGCCGTACTGGCTGTCGTCGTCCGGCCGCTTCTCCGAGTCGCGGATCACCGTCTCGTCGAGCGATTCCGCACCGTCGGCGGGCTCTTCGTGCAGCTTCTCGTCGGTCACAGTCGTCTCCTTCTGATCGGCGCCGGAGCGCCCTGCTACCTTACCGCCGTCGGGAGCCTCAGCCGAGGCAGCCGGGCCCGAGCAGCGACTTCAGTTCGCCATACAGATCAGCCGAGACCGTGACCGGGTACGGCACCTCGAAAACCTTCGCGACCTGGCCCTTCGTCAGCTTCAGCCGCACTTCGGACGGACCACGGTGGCGGCTGAGCACGTCGGCGAGCTCCGAGATGACCGCTTCGGTGGCACGACGCTCGGGAACGATCAGGTCGAGTCCGCCCGATGCATCGACCGAACCCAGATCGGGCACCATCGCGGACACCGCGTGCAGGTTCATGCCGTCATCGCGGCGCGAGACACGACCACGCACGGCGAGGATCGCATCGGGCTGCAGGAGCGGCTGGAACTCCTGATACGTCTTGCCCATGAACATCACGGTCACCTCGCCGTTGAAATCCTCGACGGTGATCATGCCGTAGGGATTCCCGCTGGATTTGGCGACGCGGTGCTGGACGCTCGTGAGCAGCCCCGCGACCGTGACCTGGTCGCCGTCGTTGAGGTCGTCGGAGGAGAGCAGGTCGTGGATGGACGTGGAGGCGTGTTTGGCCAGCGGAACCTCGAGCCCTGCGAGCGGATGATCGGACACGTAGAGCCCGAGCATCTCGCGCTCGAACGCGAGCTTGTCCTTCTTGGTCCACTCGGGGCGGTCGGGCACCTTGGCCACGGCCTTCTCGGACTCCTCCAGGAGGCTGTCGAAGTCGAAGCCGTACTGCCCGTTCGCCTCGTTGCGTTTGACGTCGACGACCTGATCGATCGCGTTCTCGTGGATCTCCAGCAGGGCGCGCCGTGTCGACCCGGTCGAGTCGAAGGCGCCGGCCTTGATCAGCGACTCGATCGTGCGCTTGTTGGCCACCTGCATCGGCACCTTCTCGAGGAAGCCGTGGAAGGAGTCGAACCCGCCCTCGCCGCGCACCTGGACGATGGCGTCGACGACGTTCGCACCGACGTTTCGGATCGCGCCGAGTCCGAAGCGGATGTCGTCCTCGACGGCCGCGAAGTAGCGGATCGACTCGCTGACATCGGGCGGCAGCACGCGGATCCCCATGCGTCGGCACTCGTTGAGGTAGACCGCGAGCTTGTCCTTGGAATCGCCCACGCTCGTCAGCAGAGCCGCCATGTACTCGGCGGGATAGTGCGCCTTGAGGTACGCGGTCCAATACGACACGAGCCCGTAGGCGGCGGAGTGGGCCTTGTTGAAGGCGTAGTCCGAGAAGGGCAGCAGGATGTCCCACAGCATCTGCACGGCAGCATCCGAATAGCCGTTCGCGTGCATGCCCGACTGGAAGCCCTCGTACTGCTTGTCGAGCTCGGACTTCTTCTTCTTGCCCATTGCGCGGCGCAGGATGTCGGCCTGTCCGAGGCTGAAGCCGGCGACTTTCTGCGCGATCGCCATGACCTGCTCCTGATAGATGATCAGGCCGTAGCTGGTGCTGAGGATCTCGGCGAGCGGCTCCTCGAGCTCGGGATGGATCGGCGTGATCTCTTGCAGGCCGTTCTTGCGCAGAGCGTAGTTGGTGTGCGAGTTGGCACCCATGGGCCCCGGTCGGTAGAGCGCGATGACGGCCGAGATGTCTTCGAAGTTGTCGGGCTTGAGCAGCCGCAGGAGGCTGCGCATGGGCCCGCCATCGAGCTGGAAGACGCCGAGCGTGTCTCCGCGGGTGAGCAGTTCGTACGCCGCGGGATCGTCGAGGGTGAGGTCTTCGAGGACGACGTCCTCACCGCGGTTCGCCCTGATGTTGTCGAGGGCGTCGTCGATGATCGTGAGGTTTCGCAACCCCAGGAAGTCCATCTTGATGAGTCCGAGCGCCTCGCAGGAGGGGTAATCGAACTGCGTGACGATCTGGCCGTCCTGCTCGCGCTTCATGATCGGGATGATGTCGAGCAGGGGCTCGCTCGACATGATCACGCCGGCGGCGTGCACACCCCACTGCCGCTTGAGGTTCTCGAGCCCGATCGCCGTATCGAAAACCGTCTTCGACTCGGGGTCGGTCTCGATGAGCGTGCGGAACTCGGACGCCTCCTTGTACCGGGGATGCTGGGGGTTGAACATGCCGTCCAGCGGCATGTCCTTGCCCATGACGGCCGGCGGCATCGCCTTGGTGAGCTTCTCACCCATGCCGAAGGGGAATCCGAGCACGCGGCTGGCGTCCTTCAGCGCCTGCTTGGCCTTGATGGTGCCGTAGGTGACGATCTGCGCCACACGGTCGTCGCCGTACTTCTCGGTGACGTACTGGATGACCTCGCCGCGGCGCC
>NZ_QFPF01000162.1 GCF_003248605.1 Microbacterium sp. | reverse complement strand
GTGCGGGACGGTGACCTTGCCGTCCTGGTGGCCGCACTGCTTCTCGTCCGAGACCTGGTTCTCGATCTGGATGGCGCACGCGCCCGCCTCGATCATCTTCTTCTCCAGCAGGTACGTCGCCTCGGGGTTGCCGAAGCCGGCGTCGATGTCGGCGATGATCGGCACGACGTGGGTCTCGTGATTGTCGATCTGGGACTGGATGAACTCCTGCGCCGTCTCGTCGCCGGCGGCCCGCGCCTCGTCGAGCTTCGTGAAGAGCAGATCGAGCTCGCGGGCGTCGGCCTGGCGGAGGAAGGTGTAGAGCTCCTCGATCAGGGCCGGCACCGAGGTCTTCTCGTGCATCGACTGGTCGGGGAGGGGCCCGAACTCCGAGCGCAGGGCGGCGACCATCCACCCCGAGAGGTACAGGTAGCGCTTGTTGGTCGACTTCAGGTGCTTCTTGATCGAGATGATCTTCTGCTGGCCGATGAAGCCGTGCCAGACGCCGAGCGACTGCGTGTACAGCGAAGAGTCGGCGTCGTACTCCGCCATGTCGCGTCGCATGATGTCGGCCGTGTACTGCGCGATCTCGAGGCCCGTGCGGAAGCGGTTCTGCGCGCGCATCCGGGCGACGTACTCCGGGTTGATGGCATCCCAGCTCGGCCCGCTCTGCTGCGCGAGGGTCTCGATGGCGTCGATGTCGTTCTGATAGGTGGTCATGTTCGTCCTTGATCGTGGGTGGATGCGGGGTGTCACTCGTGCTCGACGAGGTACTTCGCGTAGGCGGGCAGAGTCAGGAAGGCCGGGAAGTCGGCGCCGAGGGCGACCTCGCGGAAGATGGCGGCGGCGTCGTCGAACCGGTCGCCGGTCGATCGAGGGGCAGCATCCAGCTCCTGCCCGATCAGGCCTTCGACGTACTCGCGCGTGATGCGCGTGCCGTCGTGCAGCTCGCGGTCCTGGTGGATCCACTGCCAGATCTGCGAGCGCGAGATCTCGGCGGTCGCCGCATCCTCCATGAGGTTGTCGATCGCGACGGCACCCTGGCCGCGCAGCCACGCCTCCAGATACCGGATCGCCACCGACACGTTGCCGCGCACGCCCGCTTCGGTGACGGGCAAACCGATGTGCACGTCGAGCAGGTCGGCGGCGCTCACCTCGACGTCATCGCGCTGCCGATCGAGCTGGTGCGGACGGTCGCCGAGCACCGCATCGAACTCGGCCATGGCTGTCGGGATGAGGTCGGGGTGAGCGACCCACGTACCGTCGAAGCCGTCGCCCGCCTCTCGCTTCTTGTCGGCGGCCACCTTCTCGAACGCGCGTGCCGTCACGTCGGGGTCGCGGCGATTCGGGATGAACGCGCTCATGCCTCCGATCGCATACGCCCCGCGCCGGTGGCACGTCTTGACCAGCAGTTCGGTGTAGGCCCGCATGAACGGCACGGTCATCGTCACCTCGCTGCGGTCGGGCAGCACGAACCGGGCCCCACGGCCGCGGTAGTTCTTGATGATCGAGAAGATGTAGTCCCACCGGCCGGCATTCAGCCCGGCGCAGTGGTCGCGCAGCTCGAAGAGGATCTCGTCCATCTCGAACGCGGCGGGCAGGGTCTCGATGAGCACCGTCGCGCGGATCGTGCCGTGTGGGATGCCGATGTAGTCCTCGCTGAACGAGAACACGTCGTCCCACAGCTTGGCCTCCTCCGACGACTCGATCTTGGCGAGGTAGAAGTACGGCCCCCGACCACCGTCGATCAGCGCCTGCGCGTTGTGGAAGAAGTACAGCCCGAAGTCCACGAGCGAGCCGGATGCCGCCATCTGGCGACCGAGACGGTCGGTGAACCGGATGTGGGCCTCGGTCAGGTGCCAGCCGCGAGGGCGCATCACGATCGTCGGCGTGCGCTCCGCGGTGACCTCGTAGCGCTTGCCCTCGGGGGAGGTGAACGTCAACTCGCCGCGGATCGCGTCGCGCAGCGAGAGCTGTCCTTCGATCACGTTGCCCCAGGTCGGGCTCGTCGCGTCCTCCTGGTCGGCCAGCCACACCTTCGCGCCCGAGTTCAGCGCATTGATGGTCATCTTCGGGTCGGTCGGGCCGGTGATCTCGACGCGGCGGTCCTCGAGCCCGGGTCCCGCCCCGGCGACACGCCACTGCGTGTCCTCGCGGATGTGCGCCGTGTCGTCGCGGAAGCGCGGATCGTGGCCGTTGCCGATCTCGAAGCGGCGGCGCATGCGGTCGGCGAGGCGGTCATGGCGACGCCCGGCGAAGCGCTCGTGGAGCGCCGCGACGAAGGCCAGGGCATCGGGGGTGAGGATCTCGTCGTATCGCGTCCGCATCGCACCGACGACCTCGAGCGCGCGCCCCGCGCTTGTCGCGGCGCGCCCTGAGCTCGTCGAAGGGCGGGTCATCGTCGGTTCGGTGATGAGGGTCATGATCGTCGTCCTTTGCAGATCCGGTCGGGCCGGTCAGTGGGTCATGCGTCTACTTTGTGTGAATTTGACGCACCGGACTGCACAATCTCGGGGAGAAGATTGAGGAAAATTCACGCTCTGTGACAGAATGCCGAGCATGGCGATCGTAGAAGTCACCGAAGACGAAGAGGCCGAGGCCGACGCCCTGACGATCGGGCGGCGCATCCGTCAGCTCCGCACGGCGCGGGGCATGACCCTCGACGACCTCGCGGGAGCTGTCGAGCGCGCCCCGAGCCAGCTCTCGATGATCGAGACCGGAAAGCGCGAGCCGAAACTCACCCTGCTGCGGGCGATCGCCAAGGCGCTCGGGGTGAGCATCGACGCGCTGCTCGAGGCCGAGCCGCTCGACGAGCGCGCGTCGCTCGAGATATCGCTCGAGCGGGCGATGAAGGGACAGACGTTCCAGGCCCTCGGCATCCCGTCGTTCCGCATCGGCAAGACGATCCCCGATGAGGTGCTGCGCGCGATGCTGTCGCTGCAGGGAGAGATCGACCGTCTCCGCGACGAGCGGGCAGCGACCCCCGAGGAGGCGCGGCGGGCCAACGTCGACCTGCGCCACCTGATGCGTCGGCAAGACAACTACTTCGCCGATCTCGAGGCGCAGGCGCGGGGGATCCTCGAGGCGGTCGGTCACCCGGGAGGTCCGCTGACCCAGAGGACGGCATCCGACATCGCCGCCCATCTCGGGTTCACCCTGCACTACGTGCCCGACCTGCCGCAGACGACCCGCAGCGTCGCCGACCTGCGCCACGGACGGCTCTACCTCTCGAGCCGCATCTCGGCGAAGGGCGACCCCCGCACCGCGGTGCTGCAGGCGCTGTCGAGCCGGATCCTCGGCCACGCCGAGCCCCGCAGCTACGCCGAGTTCCTGCGGCAGAGGGTCGAGACGAACTATCTGACGGGGGCGCTGCTGATCCCCGAGTCCCACGCCGTGCCGGTGCTGGTCGAAGCGAAGGCGGCGAAGGCGATCTCGATCGAGGATCTGCGCGACGCGTACTCCGTGTCGTACGAGACGGCGGCGCATCGGTTCACGAACCTCGCGAGCGTGCACTTGGGCATCCCGGTGCACTTCCTCAAGGTGCACGAGTCGGGCACGATCACCAAGGCCTATGAGAACGACGACGTCAATTTTCCGACCGACCGTCTGGGCGCGATCGAGGGGCAGATGTGCTGCCGGCGATGGACCAGCCGTGTCGTGTTCGACGTCGACGACCGCTTCAACCCGTACTACCAGTACACCGACACCGGCAACGGCACGTATTGGTGCACGGCGCGCGTCGAGCACTCGAGTGAGGGCGCGCACTCGGTGAGCGTGGGGGTGCGCTTCGACGACACGAAATGGTTCCTCGGCCGCGACACACCCAACCGCGGGGTGTCGAAGCACTCGGTCGAGGTGTGCTGCCGCCGGGCGCCCGCCGACCTCGAGGCGGCGTGGCGTGAGAACGCCTGGCCCAACGTGCGCACGCCCCGCACGCTGCTCGCGACCCTGCCGACGGGGTCGTTCCCGGGCGTCGACACGACCGAGGTGTACGAGTTCCTCCAGGCGCACGCGCCGGGCTGACGCGGCGCCGCCGCGTCGCCGCGCGCTGTCGCCGCCG
>NZ_QFPF01000161.1 GCF_003248605.1 Microbacterium sp. | reverse complement strand
AGAAGTATTCACCGGAGATGCGTGAGCGTGCGCTGCGGATGCTGGATGAGGCCAAGCCCGACCACCCGAACCTGATGGCCGCGGTACGGCATGTTGCGGACCTGCTCGGGATGAGCGCCGAGACGCTGCGGGTCTGGCACCGTCGCCGGGAGGTCGACGCCGGCGAGCGTCCGGGCGTGCCGACCGATGTCGCCGAGGAGAACAAGCGGCTGCGGCGGGAGAACGCGGAGCTGCGGAAGGCGAACGAGGTGCTCAAGGCTGCGAGCGTGTTTTTCGCGAAGGAGCTCGACCGCCCCTCGACGAGATGATCCGGTTCATCGACATGCACCGGGATCAGTTCGGGGTCGAGCTCATCTGCCGCGTCCTCAAGGACGCGGTGCGAGGGTTCCTCACGTCCCGCGGGTATCGGGCCGCGAAAGCCCGCCCGGCGTCGGCGCGGCAACTGAAAGACGAGTCGCTCGTGCCCGAGGTCGCGCGGCTGCACGCGGAGAACTACGGCGTCTATGGCGTGCGGAAGATGCATGCGCTGCTGCGCCGGCAGGGCTGGGACGTCGGCCGCGACCAGACCGCCCGCCTGATGCGGCTGGCGGGAGTGCGTGGGGTGAAGCGGTCGAAGAAGGTGTTCACGACGAAGCCCGATCCGACGATCCCGCAGCCGCAGGACCTCGTGAAACGGAACTTCACCGCGCCCGCGCCGCGCAGGTTGTGGGTCGCGGACATCACGTATGTCGCGACGTGGGCGGGATTCGCGTACGTCGCGTTCGTGGTCGACGTGTTCTCCCGGAAGATCGTCGGCTGGAACGTCGCGTCGACGCTGAAGGCCGACGTGCTGCCGCTGCAAGCGCTGAACATGGCTGCGTTCACCGCGACCGGCCCCCTCGACGACCTCGTCCATCACGCCGATCACGGGTCGAACTACCTCTCCGTGGTCTACACAGACCGGATCGTCGAGATCGGCGCGAAGCCCTCCACAGGGACCGCGGGCGACAGTTACGACAACGCCCTCGCCGAAGCGGTCAACGGGCTCTACAAGACCGAACTGATCCGCCGTCGCGGACCCTGGCGGACCATCGAGCAGGTCGAACTCGCGACCCTCGAATACGTGTGGTGGTGGAACAACTCCCGCCTCCACGGCGAGCTCGGCTACCGCACCCCCGCCGAGGTCGAGGCCGCGTACTACGCTGGCCAAGAATCAGCCCAACTAGCGATCGCTGGACAGGGAAACCGATAGGAACGAAACCCAGGGCGATTCATTCCGCCAGGTTACGGAAGAACGTGTGCAACAAGACCCTTGTTCGCGCGCCGACCGGATCAGCACGGCTGATTCAGAGCCGCGCCGTCACGGTGTCGACCGGTTCTCGGGGATGCTGATGGGCCGGATGGTTCGGATGGGCGGGTCACGCGGCGCCAACGGGGTGGGCGGCCACCCAGACGCGATCGGGGTCGACCGACTCGCGCACGCGCACCAGTCGCTCCCAGGACTCGGCGTCGAACGCGGTCTCGACGTCGATCGTGTGGTCGGCGAAGTTGAGGAAGTGCTGCCGCGAAGCCCACGGGGCGAGGGCGGCGACCACAGCTCGGGTGGCCTCGGTGCCCGCGGCCACGAACTCCGGGGTGGGCGCCATCGCCAGGGCGAACAGCAGGTAGGCCGCGTCGAGTCGCGAGGTCGCGCCGCCCTGGGGTGCGGCCAGGGCGCCGCCGAGGTGCCGCAACTCGACAGACATGACCAGGCTCTGAGCCTCGGGGCCGGCGACCGCGAGCAGAGCGTCGATCGCAGCATCCGAAAGCTCGGCGACCAGTGCGTGGTGGGCGACCGCACCCGATGGCTCGGGCGGATCCATGTGCAGAGAGAGCATCGCCGCTGCCGGGATGCGCGTGCGCAGCCGCCGCGAGCTGATCTCGCGGGTGTACTTCGACCAGTACGTGCCCCGCAGGGGCGGTGACGTCGGGCCGACCGGCTGGTTCGCCTGATCGCCTGAGTATCTGCACGCCGCTCACCTCGCCACGCGGAGGTGTGCCTCCAGTCGGTTGGTGGCAGCATCCAGCTCCTGGTGTGTCAACGACAGCGCCCGCGGACACGTGCCCACTACCCTCGACCTTCTGCCCAGGTGCGTCGCAGCTCATCCCGGCCGGCCGACTTTGAGAGAGTGAGACGTGGTCTTCCGGCGAGTCTCAGCATTCCCGTTTGTCGGAGCGATGGGGATCGTTCTTGCACTCGCCGCCTGCACTCCAGCTCCTGCTGCGACCGCCCCGGCATCCGCCTCCCCACCGCCGCCCGCGACCGCCGAAACCGTCGCGTTCGCCGCGGTGATCGACGGCGACACGATCGAGACCAGCGCGGGCATCGTGCGCATCATCGGGATCGACACTCCCGAACGCGGTGAATGCGGCTACGACGAGGCATCCGCCGCTCTGGGACGTCTCGTCTCCGTCGGCGATCCGCTGGTGCTCTCGCTGCCGGCCGCCCAGAACGACCGGGACGACTACGGCCGGATGCTGCGCAGCGTCGCCACGGCCGACGGCACAGATCTCGGCCGCGTGCAGATCGATGCCGGCAATGCGGTGGCGCGATACGACTCGAGCGACGGTTACCCGGCGCATCCGCTCGAGGCCGAATACCGCGCGGCGCAGACCGCCGTGCTGGATGCGGGCCGCAACGTGGTCACGGCCGCCTGCCAGGGCGAGATGGTGCCCGCTCCGTCGCTCGGCGACAGCTGGTGGCAGGCGTACTCGTCGTGCACGAAGCTCTCACGCAACGAGGTCGGGCATCCGACCGGGCCGTTCGACCGCGACGATCCCGCCGAGGCGGCGATCTACGACTGGTTCGCGTTAGGCACCGGAAACAACGGCGACGGCGACGGGGACGGACTCGCCTGCGAGTAGTCCGACGGCGGGGGCCGTCGGACTACTCATCGCGATCGTGCTGTACCTCGGGATGCTCGCGCTCACGCTGTGGGTGTTCTCCCTGATCATCCGCACGGCCGTGAAGAACGGCATCCTGAAGGCCGACGAGGAGCGTCGGCGCCGGTCGTATCCTCTCTGCAGGAGGTCGGAAGCAGGGCGACGCGTCATCCCGTCTACGCCCACACGAGGCCGGCTAGCGCCGCTTCTCTGACTGCGGCATCCCATCAAGGCACGTCAGGCTGAGCGCTCCCGAGCCTTCACGGCAACCACCTGGCCGACGAAGATCGCTGCGGCCACCGCGGCGGCGACGACGACCGTGAGCAGGTCATCCTGGATCTTGAGGATGGTGAAGGGGATCAGGATCGCGAGGTCGAGGACGATCGTGAGCACCGGCAGCCAGCGCACCGCGTGGATCTTCTGACGCAGATGCCGGATGACGCCCCACTGCACGGCGATGTCCATCGTCAGGTACAGCAGGGCGCCCATCGAGGCAATCTGCGTAAGGTCGAGGAATGCGGTCGTGACGATCGCGAGGCCCGCCGTGATGATCAGCGGCTGGTGGTGCACCTTCGCGGGCAGCGCCGGCGCCTGGCGCATGTCCTGCAGCATCGCGAACAGCCGAGAAACGGAGTAGAGGCTCGCGAGCAGCCCCGAAACGGTCGCGACGACCGCGATCGCCACCGTGATTCCCACACCCCACGACCCGAACAGCGGCTCGGCCGCCTGCGCCAACGCGTAGTCGCGGGCGTCGGTCGCGCCCTCCGCGCCGATGCTCGAGGCGACGGAGATCGTGATGAGCAGGTACAGGGCCGCGCAGATCGCGAGTGAGATCATGATCGAGCGGGCGATGTTCTTCTTCGGGTCGCGGATATCGTCGCCTTGATTGGTGATCGTCGTGAAGCCCTTGTAGGCCAGCACGCACAGGGTCGTGCCCGCCAACAGACCGAACACGTCGGGCGCATCACCCGAGGCGTGGGCGAAGAGCCCGTCACCTGCGACGGCGGTGCCGACGATTCCGGCGATGGCAAGGACGGCGATGCCCAGGATCTTCGCCACGGCCGTGGTGGTGGCGGATGCCTCGACCAGCCGGTTGCCGACGAGATTCACGATCGCGGCGGCGGCGATCACGATCACGCCGAG
>NZ_QFPF01000004.1 GCF_003248605.1 Microbacterium sp. | reverse complement strand
ACTCGTCCTTGACCAGGCGCAGCTCCGAGACGGCGCGCGTCAGATCGTCGTCCGCGTCGACGACACGATCGCCCGGCAGAGCGGTGAACTCGTCGAGGGGCGCCGTCGCGAGCGCGAGCTCGGCCGCGACACCCGCCCGGGAGGGGCGGGGGCCGATCCAGAACTCGCCGATCGAGGCGTCCGAGTAGAACTCCGCCGTCGTGCGGTCGGCGCGCTCGCGGAAGTACAGCGTCGCCGTGTGCCCCCCGTCGGTGGGATCGAGGACGAGCACGGAATCGGGCTCGGCATCCCTCTCCCACCCGGTCAGGTGGGCGAAGGCGGAATGCGCGCGGAACGGGTAGTCCGTGTCGTTGCTGCGCTGCTTGAGGGACCCGGCCGGAACGACCAGGCGCTCGCCGGGGAACGACGCCGACACGACGGCGCGGCGCGCGGCGGCGAAGGATGCCTGGGCGCGGGCGGACGGAAGGCTCTCGGGCCGCTCGGCCCAGCCGGTGGAGATGGTGTCGAGGAAACCCTGCCCGTAGCGCTGGCGGCGGTTGGTGTTCGCCTGCTCTTCGCGCTGCGCGGTCTCGTCGGCGGTGTCGATCGTGCGGGTCTCGCCTGTCGTGCTCATCGCTCCAGTCTCGCACGGCCCTCGCGCCCGCAGGGGGTCAGTCGACGGGCTCGAGCTGCGCCACGAGGGGACGGTGATCGCTGCCCGAGTCGTCCATGGATTTCAGCACGATCGAGCCTGTGACCCGCCAGTGCGAGGAGTACATGACGTGGTCGATGGGCGCGCCCAGCAGCGCCGGCACGCGGGTCGACCACGTGCCGAGGGCGCCGTTGCCGGAGTCGGCGGCGGCATCGCGGCAGTGGCCGAGGGTACCGCCGTCGACGCCGAGGCGCTGCATGTGATCGATCGTCGCGTTGAAGTCGCCGGCCATGATGACGTCCTCGTCGACGCACTGATCGGCGAGCCACCGCAGGTCGTCGCGCCACTGGTCCATGTACTCCTCGCGCGGGGCGACCGCGTGCACGGCGACGACGATGGGTCCCTCGCCGTCGATCGGCATCGCCACCGCGCTCGGCAGAACGGCGGTGTTGCTCGTGCCGTCCTGCGACGACGCGATCACGGAGTAGTCGCCGAGTTCGGGGGTGATCAGCAGGGTCGTGGAGCGCGCGTCCCAGGAGTCCACGCCGAACTCGACGTGATGCGCCCACATGGGACTGCCGAGCTCGCGCATGGCGATGGCGATGGCCTCGCCCGTCTCGATGGTCGTCTCGGGCAGGGAGATGATGTCGGCGCTCATGGCGACCGCCGTCTGGGCGACGGCCGCGGGATCGGTCGCCTCGCCGGCCGTGTTCCACGTCATGACCCGCACGCTCGTCTCGGTCTCGGCGGGCAGCTCGGTGGTGCCGAGGCCCCGCGAGACGAGGGTGGCCGCCCCGATGCCCGCCGCGACGAGAGCGATGGCCGCGATGGAGAGGGCGAAGCCGCGCAGCGGACGTGCGAGTGCGAACAACAGGAACACGAGCGCGGTGACCGCGAACCCGGCGACGATCAGCGGCCGGAAGGAGATGGCCTGCGCGAGGGGGAACATCTGGTCGACCCGGAAGAAGACGGGCCAGGTCAGCACCGCCGCCGCGATCGCGAACAGCACGGCGAGCAGGACCCCGAGCACGCGCAACACGCCCCCGACACTACGAGCACAGCCTGGGAGAACAGCGGATGCCGGCGCCCGGCGGGTGGCACCCGGCCGGTCGGCGTGCGCTCCGCTGTACGCTCGTGGGGTGATGGGTGGGCGGCGCTTCGAGGGCCCGAGCGACCTGCACCTGCACTCGCTGCGATCGGATGGCACCGAGCCGCCCGAGGGGGTGGTGCAGTCGGCGCACCGCCATGGCCTGCGCACGATCGCCCTGACCGACCACGACACCACCGCGGGCTGGGCGGAGGCCGCCCAGGCCACATCGTCGCTGGGCATGACGCTGATCCCCGGGATGGAGCTCAGCGCCAAGCACGAGTGGCGGAGCGTGCACGTCCTGGCGTACCTCTTCGATCCCGACGATGCGGCGCTGCGTGCCGAGATGGACCGCATCCGCGACGACCGCGTCGGACGCGCCGAGCGCATCGTCCGCAACATCTCCCGCGACTACGACCTCACCTGGGACGACGTCGTGGCCCAGACATCCCACGGCGCGACCGTCGGGCGTCCCCACATCGCCGACGCGCTCGTGGCGCGCGGGCTCGTGCGGGACCGATCCGAGGCGTTCGACAGCATCCTCCACCCGCGCGAGGGCTACTACGAGCCGCACTACGCGCCGGGTCCCGAGACGGCGGTGCGCCTGGTCGTCGCCGCGGGTGGGGTGCCGATCATCGCCCACCCCACACCGGCGGGCCGCGGACGGATGCTGCCCGTCAGCGTCATCGAGCGGCTCATCGCCCTTGGGCTCGCGGGTTTCGAGATCGATCACCGCGAGAACACCGCCGACGGAAAGCGCCTGCTCCGGGACATCGCGGCACGCCACGACCTGATCGTCACGGGATCCAGCGACTACCACGGCCTGGGAAAGCCCAACCTGCCGGGGGAGAACACGACGTCGGACGAGATGGTCGCGCGGATCATCGAGCGGGGCTCGGGCACCTCGCCCGTGCGGGCCTGACACCGGGAGCACGAACGGCCCCCGCCCCCCCCGAAGGCGGGGCGAGGGCCGTTGACCGGCGGACCGCTCAGTGCGAGAGCGCGCGCGCCTTGATCTGGTCGTACTCGGCCTGCGTGATCGTGCCCGCATCGAGCAGGGCCTTTGCCTTGGCGATCTCGTCGGACGGGCTCGTGCCGGCGGCCTGCTTGATGTACTCCTCCTGCGCGCGGTGGATGGCCTGAGCCTGCGCTGCGCTCCGCTCGCCCATGCCCTTGCCCCGGGCGATGAGGTAGACCAGGGCGCCGAGCCACGTGGTCACGAGCAGGAAGACGATCCACAGCGCCTTCCACCAACCGCTCAGCTTGTGGTCGCGGAAGAGGTCGCTGATGATCGAGAACAGCACCATCAGGTAGGCGAAGAAGATGAAGATGGCCAGGAACCACCAGATGAGGTCCCAGAAGGAGCCCCAGAAGCCCTGGTACTCGTAGCTGATGGGCGTCACGGCCTCGGTGAGGATGCGCACGGTGTGCCTTTCGACGGGGGGAGTCGACGCCTGCGGGCGTCATCGCTCAAGATAGCGCTCCGCGCCGCGTGCGCGCGTCACCGACGCCGTAACAATTGCCGCCCGGTCAGGCCGCCCCGGCCGTGCCGGACGGGCGACGCCGCCGCCGGCGACGCCGGGCGGGTGCGGGGTGGCCGTCGTGGTGCTCCGCTCCGCCGCCGTCGTGCGTCCCGCCGCCCTCGGCGCGGGCTTCGTCTGCGCCCGCGGGCGCCGCAGAGTCGCCCGCGGAACCGCCGCGCGAGCGCGACCGGCGCCTGCCCGGACGCTCCGTCGAGGTGGAGGTGGCAGCATCCTGGGTCTTGACCGCCTGCGTCTTGGGCGCGGTGACCAGGCGTCCCTTGGTGCCGGCGGGGATGTCGAGGTCGCTGAAGAGGTGCGGGCTCGAGGAGTAGGTCTCGACGGGCTCGGGCTGGCCGAACTCGAGGGCGCGGTTGATGAGCGCCCACTTGTGCAGGTCGTCCCAGTCGACGAAGGTCACGGCGATGCCGGTCTTCCCGGCACGACCGGTGCGGCCGGCGCGGTGCAGGTAGGTCTTCTCGTCGTCGGGGATCGTGTGGTTGATGACGTGGGTGACATCGTCGACGTCGATGCCGCGCGCCGCGACATCCGTGGCGATCAGCACGTCACGCTTGCCGGCCTTGAAGGCGGCCATCGAGCGCTCGCGGGACTCCTGGCTCATGTCGCCGTGCACGGCGGCGGCGTTGAATCCGCGGTCGCCGAGCTCGTCGACGAGCTTCTGCGCGGCGCGCTTGGTGCGCGTGAAGATGACGGTCTTGCCCCGGCCCTCGGCCTGGAGGATGCGGGCGATGACCTCGTCCTTGTCGAGCGAGTGGGCGCGGTACACGAGGTGGCGGATGTTGGCCTGCGTCAGGCCCTCGTCGGGGTCGGTCGCCCGGATGTGGATCGGGTTGGTCATGAACCGGCGCGCCAGGGCGACGATCGGGCCGGGCATCGTCGCGCTGAACAGCTGCGTGTGCCGGATCGCGGGGACCTTCTGGAAGATCTTCTCGATGTCGGCGAGGAATCCCAGGTCGAGCATCTTGTCTGCCTCATCGAGCACGACCTCGGTGGCGTTCGAGAGGTCGAGCAGGCGCTGGCCCGCGAGGTCGATCAGACGGCCGGGTGTTCCCACGACGATCTGCGCGCCGGCCTTGAGCTGCTCGATCTGCCCCTCGTAGGCCTTGCCGCCGTAGATGGCGACGACCGAGGTCGGGCGGTTGCGGGTGAGCATGTCGATGTCTTCGTACACCTGCACCGCGAGTTCGCGGGTGGGCACCACGATGAGGGCCTTCACTCCGGGCTCGGGGTGGGGACCCAGACGCTGCACGACCGGGATGCCGAAGCCGAACGTCTTGCCCGTTCCGGTCTTGGCCTGCCCGATGATGTCCTGCCCGGGAAGGCCGAGCGGGATGGTCTGCTCCTGGATGGGGAACGCGTCGACGATGCCCTTGGCGGTGAGGGTGTCGACGATGTCCTGGTCTACGCCCAGTTCGGCGAAGGTCGTCACGGTAGGTGTGCCTGTCCGGCAGTGAGAAGCTGCCTGTGTGCTGCCCCGAAGGGACGGGATGCGATCCACGCCCTTCACTCAGCCACAGGCGCGGGGTCCCGATCCGACGCCGGGACAGCGTCCACCCTACCCGAGGGGTTCCGCGGGGCCGCACTAGGCTGAGGCGCGTGCTGAACTGGTTCCGCCGCACCCGCACGCCCGGGCGCGTGCTCACGCTGCGCTCGCGCGGCGAGGCCTCGGGGGCGACACGGGTCGACTTCTCCGAGCTCGCACCCGACGTCGACACGTTCCTCGGCCAGGCCGCCTACCTGCAGCTGGGCTACTTCGAGACGCTGACACAGCTGATCGCGGCGACGCCGGAGTTGTCGCAGAAGGAGTCCCTGTCGCGGGCCGCGGGGGCGGCGCTCACCAAGCATCAGGCACTCGTCGCGCTGATCCGCGACCGCGGCGACGATCCGACAACTCTCATGCTGCCCTTCCGCGAGCAGCTCGACGGGTTCCGGCGCGTCACGCACGGCGTGCGCACCATGGAGACCCTCCTGAGCGTGCATCTGACGGCGGGGCTGCTCGATGACTTCTATCACGCGCTCGCCTCCAGCTACGCCGACACCGGTCGCCGCGTCTCCCGCATCCTCGAGGCCGACGACGACCGCGGGGTGATCGTCGAGATCATCGCCGAGACGATCGCCAGCGACGAGGAGTGGCGCTCGCTGCTCTCGCTCTGGGGGCGGCGCCTGGTCGGCGACACGCTGATCGTCGCGCGCGCCGCGCTCGAGACCGGAGAAGCTTTGGATTCGGCGGCCGAGAAGCGGGTCGAGCCGGTGTTCACCGAGCTGATGGCGGCCCATGCGCGCCGGATGGACGCGATGGGCCTGAACGCCTGAGCCCCGCGGGGTCGGCCGGAGGGCCGCCCGGGGTCAGAGGATGCCGAGGCGCTCGCGTTCGCGGGCGTCGTGCGCCGTGCGGGCCCGGGTGAGCAGCCCCAGCATCCCGGCGGTCGCGGCCGGGGGGACCAGGAGCGAGGCGGCCCAGATCCACGGGTTGTCCTCAGTCAGACCCGCCCACGTCAGGGCGGTCCAGATCACGCCCGCCAGCGCCGCCGCGAGGATCGGCGCGAGTGCCGCTGCGCGCAGCGCTCGTCCGGGGAGGGCGTAGTGCAGGCCGAGGCCCGCGGCCGCTCCGACGACGAGCGCCAGGACGATCAGCATCCCGCGGTCAGCCGACGAACCCGACCCGGCGCAGCTCTTCGGTGCCCAGTTCGACGTAGGCGAGGCCGGCGGTGGGGATGATGTAGGAGTTGCCCTTGGAATCGGCGAACGACACGTGGGTCGCGCCCGCATCGAGGGCTCCCGTCACCGAGGCCCGCACCGTCTCGGCGGGCTCGGAGGTCTCGAAGGTGAGCTCCCGGCCGGTGTTGGCGATGCCGATGCGAATCTCCACGGATGACTGCCTTTCTCTCCGCGCCGGGGTGGCGCCGGGCGACACCAGAAACTCTACGACACGGCCCGCCGGTGCCACCCCGTGCGCGTCACGCTGAGGGCGAACGTGCCCGGGGTCGGGTGCACAGCTGCGGACAGCGGGCGTGACGCGCCGCGGCATGCGGCTCCTCGCCGGCGTGTCTCGGTGTCGTGTCCGCAGCTGTGCACACCCGCGGGGCGAACGGGGCGACGGGGGATGTCGGAGTCGGCGTCTAGCGTGGAGGCATGACCTCGCAGCACCCCGGTCTCGACACCGCACAGCGCGCCGTCGTGGAGCTGCCGCCCGAGGCATCGGGAGTCGTCATCGGTGCGCCCGGCACGGGCAAGACCCGGGCGCTCGTCGACCGTGTGCGGCGGCTGCTCGCCGCGGAGGGCGGCGCGGGACTGCTGCCGGAGCAGGTGCTCGTCCTGACGCCGACGCGGCAGACGGCGACCGCGCTGCGCGATCGCCTGGCGGTCGTCGCCGATCGTGCGACCTCCGGCGCACTCGCCCGGTCGATGTCGGCGTTCGCCTTCCAGGTGGTGCGCGCCGCGGCCGTGCACGCCGGCGACGAGCCGCCCGTGCTGCTCAGCGCGCCCGACCAGGACCGCATCATCGCCGAGCTGCTCGAGGGCGACGCCGCCGATGCCCAGGCGGGCCTGCCGTCGCGCTGGCCGGCCGGCCTCGACGCGGGAGTGCGCGCGTCCCGCTCCTTCCGGGCCGAGTTGCGCGCCCTCTTCGCCGAGTGCGGCGAGCTCGGCGTGGGCCCCGAACGTCTCGCCCAGCTCGGCCGCGCTCGACGGTCCGACGAGTGGGTGGCGGCGGCATCCTTCCTCTCCGATTACCGCTTCGCGGCGGCATCGATGCGCTCCGCCCACCGCGACCCCGCCGACCTGCTGCGCGAGGCGGCCGCGCTGCTGGGCGGGTCGGGTGGCTTCGGCGGGGCCCCGATCGGCCCGGCCGCCGCGCTGCGGGCGGTGCTCGTCGACGACGCGCAGGAGCTGACCCGTGGTGGCCTCGCGGTGCTGCGCGCGCTGCGCGCCCGGGGGGTCGCCGTGCTCGCCTTCGGCGACCCCGACATCGCCTCGGGAGCGTTCCGCGGGGCGAGCCCCGAGCTGTTCGCCAGACTGTGCGATGCTCTCGGCGCGGTGCACGTGCTCGAGAACCCTCACCGCGCGACGCCCGCCCTCACGCGACTGGGGCGCGAGATCACCGCGGCGATCGGGGCCTCCGGCCGCGTCGAGCATCGCCGACCGCCGGGGCCCGTCGTGCCGGACGCCGGAGTGCGCACGATCCTCGCGCCGTCCGCGTTCGAGCAGATCGATCTGATCGCGCGCACGCTCCGCGAGTGGCACCTGCTCGATGACATCCCGTGGTCTCGGATGGCGGTCATGGCCCATGACACGCGCCAGGTCGCCGAGCTCGAGGCCGAGCTCGGCGCGCGCGAGGTGCCCACGCGGGCCGCGAGCGTACCGCGACCGCTCGGTGCCGAGCCGGTCGTGCGCGACCTCGTCGAGATCGTGCGACTCGGCATCGCACCGCCCCATGAGCGCGACCCGGACGCGCTCATGGCGGCGCTGCGTTCGCCGTTCGGCGCGCTCGACGCGGTCGGGCTGCGTCGACTGCGCGCCCGCCTGCGGCACGCCGAACTGGCCGCAGAGGGCACGCGCCCGGCGCGCGAGCTGCTGCGCGAGGCGATGTCGCGCCCGCTCGAGCTCGCCCTCATCGACACGCCCGAGGCCCGCGCGGCCGAGCGCCTCGCGCTCAGCCTGCAGATCGTGCACGACGATGCCGCGCGGGGCGCGACGGTGCACGAGTTGCTGTGGACGGTGTGGAACAGGGCGAGGGATGCCGGCGGGCGGCCGCTCGCGCGCGCCTGGCACGAGGCGGCCACATCCCACGGGGGCCAGGCTGCCGAGACGGGGCACGCCCTCGACGCGCTCGTCGCCCTCTTCGACGCCGCCAAGCGCGCCATCGAGCGCTCACCCGACGAGAGACCCGAGTCCTTCATCCACCGCATCCTCGACAGCGACGTGCCCGAAGACACCCTCACCGCCCCCGAGCGTCCGGAGACGGTGCGTCTGCTCACTCCCGCGGCCGCGCTCGGCACCGAGTTCGAGGCGGTGGTCGTGGCGGGGGTCCAAGAGGGCGTCTGGCCGAACGTGCGCGTGCGCGGCGGGCTGCTCGGCACCTGGCGCCTCGCCGACGACCTGCAGGCCTGGCGCGAGGGCGACCCCGATCGCCCGGAGCCGGCCGTGCTCGATCGTCGCCGCGCCGCGCTGCACGACGAGCTGCGCCTGCTCGTCCGTGCGGTCTCCCGCGCGCGCTCCCGCTTGGTCGTGACCGCTGTCGACGACGACGATCAGGGCCCCAGTCCCTTCCTGTCCTTCCTGCCCGAGCCCGACGTCGAGATCGACGCCCTGCCCGGGCACCCGCTCACGCTGCGCGGACTCGTGGCCGAGCACAGGCGCACGCTGACGGCATCCACGTCGGCGGCAGCGCGCGCACACGCGGCGGGTCAGCTGGTCGTGCTCGCGCGCGAGGGGGTGCCCGGCGCCCCCGTCGATCAGTGGTTCGGCATGGCCGCGTCCACCTCGACCGGACCGCTGCGCGATCCCGCCCGCGGCCCGGTGCACGTCTCTCCTTCGCGTCTCGAGGGCTTCGAGACCTGCGCTCTCGACTGGGCGATCCGGGCGCTGGGCGGCGACACCCGCTCGTGGTCGGCGGGAGTGGGCACGATCCTGCACGCCGCGCTCGAAGAGGTGCCCGGGGGTGAGGAACACCTTCTCCAGGCGGTCGTCGACCGGCGTTGGGGTGAACTGGATTTCGAGGCGCCGTGGATGGGTGACAAGGAGCGCGCCTGGGCGACGGAGCTGGTGGGCCGGCTGCACGCCTACCTCGCACGATTCCATCGAGAGCAGGGGCGCACGCTCGGGGCCGAGGCACGTTTTCGCATCGCCGTCGACATGGATGCGCGCGGCGAGACGGGCGAGCCGGTCGTGCGCGCGCTCGCCGACGGCACTCTCCGAGACGACACGGGGGGTGCGCGTCTCGCGCTGCTCAGCGGATCCGTCGACCGTGTCGAGGTGTATCCCGACGGGCACGGCGAAGACGTGCCGTACGGCCAAGGCGGGGGAGATCGGGTGATGATCGTCGACCTCAAGACCGGTCGTTCGGAGACTCGCGTGTCGGACGAGAAGGTCGAGGGCGATCCGCAGCTGGCCGCCTACCAGCTCGCGCTCCTCGAGGGACTCATCCCGGGCGCCGACCCGGCATCAAACGCCGGCGCCCGGCTGCTCGTGCTCTCCAAGACCCTGAAGAACACGCGGTACCGCCTCGCTCGGCAGGCACCCCTCGACGCGGCCGGGCGCGCCCGATTCCTCGACGCCATCGTCGCCGTCGCCGAGGGAATGGCATCGCACGTGTTCGAGGCGAAGATCGACGCCCACTGCAATGACGACCGTTTCGCGGTGTGCCGTGTGCACACCATCAAGGCGGTGTCGGCATCATGACCAGCGACGCCATGTCTGCGTCGGCGACCGCCGCGCGCGCCTGGAGCAGGCCGCTCGCGCTCTCGGCGGCGCAGGTCGCGGCCGCGCTAGGGCTGCCCACACCCACGCCCGAGCAGCAGCGGGTGATCGAGGCGCCGCCGACTCCGGCGCTGGTCGTCGCGGGGGCCGGCAGCGGCAAGACCGAGACGATGGCGGGGCGAGTGGTGTGGCTCATCGCCAACGGGCACGTGCGCCGCGACGAGGTGCTCGGGCTGACCTTCACCCGCAAGGCCGCGGGTGAGCTCGCCGAGCGTATCGACCAGCGCCTCGCAGTGATGGGCGAGTACGCGCGCAGGGGGCTGCTGGCGCAGGTGCCCGCCCTGATCGCCTCGGGACGACTCGGCCGGTTCTGGGCGGGCGTCGACGGCGCGTCGCCGCGGGAGCGCCGCGCCGCTCTTGCGGTCCTGCTCGACGACATCGCCGCGGCCGCCGATGCCCATCAGACCGACGTGCACCCCGCCGCGGGGCACGACCGCAGCGACGATCTGCTGCTGCGGCCGAGGGTCGCCACCTACAACGCGTTCGCCGACGCGATCGTGCGCGAGCACGGTGCGCGCATCGGCCGGGACGCCGACGCGGCGCTGCTGAGCCAGTCCGGCTCGTGGCTGCTCGCGCGGCGTGTCGTGGTGGCGGCCGACGATCCCCGCCTCTCCGCGCGCGCCGAGGCGTTCTCGAGCGTCGTGGATGCCGTGCACCGGCTCGCCGGCGAGATGCTCGACAACCGGGCCGACCCCGACGCGGTGGCCGCCTACGGCGAGAGATGGGGGCGCGCGCTCGAGCAGTTCGTCAATCCCGCACTCGCCAACCCCGGTCCGATCGAGAAGTTCCACGCCGCGATGACGGGGCTCCCCGTGCTGGCCGGTCTCGTGCGCGAGTACGCCGCCCGCAAGCGGGCGGATGACACCCTCGACTTCGCCGACCAGGTCTCCGGTGCGCTCGAGATCGTCGAGGGGTCACCCGAGGTGACCCGGACGATCCGCGAGCAGTACCGCGTGGTGCTGCTGGACGAGTATCAGGACACATCCGTGATCCAGACGACGCTGCTCTCGACGATCTTCGCCGACGCCGCCGTCATGGCCGTGGGCGACCCGCACCAGTCCATCTACGGGTGGCGCGGCGCGTCCGCCGACAACCTCGCCGCGTTCCCCCGGCTGTTCGCCCGCGAGCTGCCGTGCGGCAGCCACGGTCTGATGGTCAGCTGGCGCAACGACCTCGAGATCCTGCGGGCGGCCAACAGCCTCGTCGCGGGTGCCGAGGCGTCGGGTGTGCCGGTTGGAGCTCTCGAAGCCCGACCGGGCGCGGTATCCGGCCGGGTGGCGTGCCGCTTCCTGCGCACGATCGATGACGAGGCCGAGGAGGTCGCCCGCTGGTTCGCCGACGTGCGCGGGCGACACGAGCACAACCAAGCCGTGCTCGCGGCCGAGGCCGTCGCCGCCGGCCGCGAGCCGGTTTCGCCCCGCGCCCACTCCGGGGCGATCCTCTTCCGCACGAAGCGACACATGAACGCGTTCGCCGAGGCGCTCGCGCGGCATGACATCCCGCACCGCATCCTCGGTCTCGGCGGGCTGCTGACCACCCCCGAAGTCGTCGACGTCGTCGCGGCGCTGCGGGTCATCCACGACCCCACGCAGGGATCATCGCTGATCCGTCTGCTGGTCGGACCGCGCTTCGGCATCGGCGTCGCCGACATGGCGGCCCTGCACGAGCTGGCCGACACGCTCTCCCGGCGCGACGGGTCGCTGATGCCGCTGCCGCCCGAGCTCGCGGCCCGCGTGCGCGGCTCCGCGGGCGCCGATGAACAGCTCTCGATCATCGACGCGCTGGAGTTCGTGCGCCAGGCGCGGGCGGACTACCGGCTGCTGGAGGGATTCACCGACGAGGGGCGTGCCCGGCTGCGTTCGGCCGGCGAGATGTTCGAGCGCCTGCGCCGCGCGGTGGCTCAGCCCATCCCCGACCTGATCCGCCTCATCGAGCTCGAACTGCGCCTCGACATCGAACTCGCGGCCAACGAGAGCCGCGGCCCCGCGCGCATCGCGTCCGCGCAGCTGCGCGCCTTCCTCGACGAGGTGCGCGCCTTTCTCACCGCGGACGAGCGGGGATCGATCGGATCGCTGCTGGCTTGGCTCGACCACGCCGAAGACACCGACGAGCTCATGCCCCGTCCCGAGCCGCCGCAGCCCGGAGTGGTGCAGCTGCTGACGATCCACGGATCGAAGGGCCTCGAGTGGGATGCCGTGGCCGTCGTGCGCCTCGTCGCCGACGAGCTGCCCAAGGCGCCCCGCAGCGTCGGCGGCTGGACAGGGTTCGGAGTGCTGCCGACGGCGTTCCGCGGAGACGCGGACGCGCTGCCCGCCCTCGCGGTCGACCCGTCCGGCATCCCCGACGCCCCCGCGCTGCGCAAGGCGTTGACGGCGTTCCGCGAAGACAGTCGCGCCCACCAGGAGGCCGAAGAACGCCGGCTGGCCTATGTCGCCGTGACGCGAGCGCGCTCCGAGCTGCTGCTCACCGGTTCGCAGTGGGGCGGGCAGCGCAGCGCCCGCCGGCCCAGTCCGTACCTGGACGAGATGGTGGCGGCGCTCGGCCGCGAACCGATCGACCCGGGCGACGCCGGCGAGAACCCCTACCTCGAGCGCGGCGGCCAGGTGCTGGCCTGGCCGCTCGATCCGCTGGGCGAGCGCGGGGCTCTCGTGCGGCGCGCGGCCGAACAGGTGCGCGAGGCCGCGTCCGAGACGGGGCCGTCGACCGCTCCCGACCCGATCCTCGCCCGGCTGCTGGCCGAGCGCGAGCGCCGGGCGCGCGGACCGGCCCTGGACGCCCCCACCCGCATCCCCGCTTCGCGGTTCAAGGACTATGTCGGCGACTATCGGGCGACCGTCTCGGCGATCAGCCGACCCCTTCCCGAGCGTCCGTACCGGCAGACGCGTCTGGGCACGCTCTTCCACGCCTGGGTGGAGCGCCGCTCCGGCCGTGTGACGGGCGGCCCCTCTCTCGACGATGCGCTCTGGGAGACCGATGACGAGGTGAGCGAGACCGAAGCGTCGGCCGCGGACGCGGTCGACCTGGCGCTTCTGCGCGCGAACTTCGAGCGCTCCGAGTGGGCGCCGCTCGCCCCGCTCGAGGTCGAGGCCGAGATCGACTTCGCGCTCCGGGGCGCCGACGGGTCATCGCACGTGGTGATCTGCAAGCTCGACGCCGTCTATCGGCGCGACGACCGCGGCGGGCGGATCGAGATCGTCGACTGGAAGACGGGGCGCGCCCCGCGCACGGCCGCCGAACGCGACGAGCGGATGCTGCAGCTGGCGCTGTATCGCGTCGCCTATCATCGCGCGCACGGCGTGCCGCTCGATGAGATCGACGTCGCCCTCTACTACGTCGCCGACGACCTCATCATCCGAGGTTCCGAGATCTACTCCGAGGCCGACCTGGCCCAGCGCTGGAACGCGGCGCGTGAGGCGCGGGCGGCCTCCACCGCTTCGTCGGTCTCGGGTGCGGCATCCGGGGTCGAGGCATCGGCGGGCGCGGCCTCGGGTGGGGCCTCGGTGCCGGGCTGACGGGTGCCCGTCCAGCTCGAGAGGGAGATCGGCTCGATCGGTGCGGTCTCGTCCGCCGCGTCGCCGACCGCCTCGATGCGGGCGGGTGCACCCAGCCCCTCCGCGCGCGTGACCGGCGTGGGGGCGGTCTCTCCGCGCTCGCGCATGCTCGCCTCGAAGAGCGACACCATCTCAGGGTCGTAGGCGTCTGTCTGCATCGCGATCGATGCCTCGTGCTCTTGTGCGGCGGTGCGCGGTGCGGCGTCGGCGAGCACGGCGATCGCGTCGTCGACGCCTCCGACCGCGGCCGGAGCAAGGCGCGACGCCGACGAGCCGAGTCCCTCGACCAGCGCGTCGAGCAGCCCGACGGCGTCGTCGACGATGTCGGCGCGGTGCTGCTCGTGACCGTGGAGCAGCCACTTCGCGAACTCGAGCTCGGCATACAGGCGCGCACGCGTGCGCAGGTTGGCATCGGGGGAGCGGTCGGCGGCTTCGGCGTAGGCCGCGTAGATGTCATCGGCCGCCTCGGCGGCGCCCGCGATCCAGTGCAGATCGACGGCGGGATCGCCCACGCTGAAGGCCTGCCACCCCAGCACCCCGACGACGGTGGGCACGTCGCGGCGGTCTTCGAACACGAACGAGAGCGCCGACGCCTCGCCCAGGACCACGCAGGACTCGAACCGCCACAGATCGTCGTCGTCGACGGCCCGTCGCCAGCGCGTGGCGAGGGCGGCGGGCAGGCGGCGGGTGTCGGCCGTGCGCTCGATGAGCGTGCGCACGGCGTCACGCACCTGCTCCGGTGTGCGCACGGGCAGGCCCTCCGCGCGGACCACGGACGCCGGCAGCGCGTGCAGTGCCGCGAGCGAGATGCCGATCGACTGCGCCGCTCCCGGCCCCCCGGGCAGATCCGCCGCCTCGACGCGGTATCCGGGCAGCAGGTCGGTCACGAGCGCTCGGGCCTCGCCGAGGATGGCTTCGCCCAGGAGCTCGGGGGCGCGGAAGGGCAGGAGGGCACGGGCGCCCGAGGTGAGCGCCCGCAGTGCCAGGGCCTCGGCGGCGAGGTCGCTCGCGGCCGACGGGTCGACGGGAACGCGCACGACGACGCGTCGTCCGTCGGCGAGACCGACGGCGGCGCTGTCGTAGCGCCCCGACTCGCCCGCCGAGAGCGGCGCGGCCGAGATGGCGGCCGCCCCGGGCAGGGCCGCGCTCACCGTCGCGGCTAGAGTGAGGGGGGAGCGGGTCATGCCTAAAGGGTAGGTCGAGCGCTCGCCGCTCTCCCCACGCCACGCCCGCGAAAGGGGTCATCCATGCCGCTGACGGGCGCCCCCGACGGACTCCTGCCCGTCGGGACACCGATCGATCGAGCCGCCGCGCTGCGCGATCAGCCGGGGATCCTCGACGAACTCGCCGAGGATCCGACCAGCCGCGTCCTCGTGCTGCGCGGCGCCCGGGCCCCGCTCACCGCGGACGGGCTGGGGCTGCAGCTGCGCCCCGTGCACGACACCGACCTCGTTGTGCGCGCCCTGCTCGGGCGCGACGACGCGGGAGCCGTCCTGCTCGCGCTCGAGTACGACGATGCGGATCCCTCCTGGCGGCCCCTCGGCGGATGGGCCGAGCTGCGCACGGTCGGCGGCACGCTGCGCGCCCGGGACGCGGATCTGGCCACCCTCGCGATGAGCGTCGCGCGCTGGCTGCGCGACGCGGAGTTCTGTCCGGCGTGCGGAGCGCGCACCGAGGTGCGCCAGGCCGGCTGGTCCCGGCACTGCCCTTCCTGCGGTCGGGAGCACTTTCCCCGGACCGATCCCGCGGTCATCGTCGCCGTCACCGACGGCAATCGCCTCCTGCTCGGCTCCAACGCGGCCTGGCCGCAGGGTCGCTATTCATGTTTCGCGGGCTTCGTCGAGGCGGGCGAATCTGCCGAGGCCGCACTCGTCCGCGAGATCGAGGAGGAGTCGGGCGTGCGCATCGCCGCGGTCGAGTACCTCGGCTCGCAGGCCTGGCCCTACCCGCGCTCGCTCATGCTGGGATATCTCGCGCACACCTCCGACCCGGATGCCGCGCGCCCCGACGGCACGGAGATCGTCGAGGTGCGCTGGTTCGAGGCCGACGAGATCGGCGCCGCGCTCGCGGGAGAGGGCGACGTCACGCTGCCGGGCGCAGCATCCATCTCCCGCGCCCTCATCGAGCACTGGCACCGCACGGTGCGACGCGGTCGATGACGGACGCGGCAGACGGAGCGGAACGGGCGCTCGCGGATCTGGACGAGCGGCAGCGGGAGGCCGCGTCGACGGTACGGGGGCCGGTGTGCGTGCTCGCGGGAGCCGGCACCGGCAAGACGCGCGTGATCACGCACCGGATCGCCTACGGCGTCGACACCGGGATCTGCTCGCCGCAGCGCGTGATGGCCGTGACGTTCACGACGCGGGCCGCCGGCGAGATGCGGGGCCGGCTGCGCGCCCTCGGGATCGAGGGGGTCGCCGCGCGCACCTTCCACGCGGCGGCGCTGGCGCAGGTGAACTACTTCTGGCCGATCGTCGCGGGAGGTGAGAGCGCGCCCCCGGTGTCGCCCAACAAGGTGCGCGTGCTCGCCGATGCGGCCTCCCGCAACGGGCTCTCGCTCGATACTCCGACGCTGCGCGATGTCGCGTCCGACATCGAGTGGCGCAAGGTGTCGATGCTGACCCTCGAGGACTACGCCCGTCTCGGCCGGGCCGGAATCGGTCGGCTGAGCCCGGGCGCCGTGATCGACATGCACGATGCGTACGAGCGTCTCAAGGACGAGCGGCGTCAGCTCGACTTCGAGGACATCCTGCTGACCTGCGCCGGCATGATCGAGTCCGAGCCTCGCGTCGCCCGGGCGGTGTGGGAGCAGTACCGCCACTTCACGGTCGACGAGTACCAGGATGTCTCGCCGCTGCAGCAGCGCCTGCTCGAGCTGTGGGTCGGAAAACGCGACGACCTCTGCGTGGTCGGCGACGCCAGCCAGACCATCTACTCGTTCGCGGGCGCCGACCCGCGCTATCTGCTCGATTTCGAGCGCCGCCATCCCGGAGCCCTCGTCGTGCGTCTCGAGCGCAACCATCGCTCCGACCAGAGGGTGCTGGATGCTGCCAACGCGCTCATGCGCGGCAGGCCCGGGGCACTGCAGCTCGTGGCCGCCGCCGCAGCACGCGACGAGCCCGCCGCGGCTCCGGCAGCCGATGCCGTCGCGGCGGCGCCCGCCCTGCCGGATATCGCGGTCCGGGCCGCAGAGGATGAGATGGACGAGGCGCAGGCGGTCGCGGCGCAGATCCGGCGCCGGATCTCTGCCGGCGCCTCACCCGACGAGTTCGCGATCCTCTACCGCTCCCATGCGCAGTCGGCCGCGCTCCAGCGCGCCCTCGCGGCGGCCGGCATCGCGGCGAGCGTGCTCGGCGGAAAGCGCTTCTTCGAACTGCCCGAGGTGCGCGAGGCGGTCATGATGCTCCGCGGGGAGTCCGTCGCGGGAGGGCGTGGCCCGCTCGTTCCGGCCGTGCGGGACGTGCTGCGCTCGCTGGGTCTGACGGAGCAGCCCCCCGAGGCGGGCGGAGCGCTGCGCGACGCGTGGGAGGCGCGTGCGGCTCTCATGCGCCTGGCCGAGCACGCGGAGCCCGGGACGACCCTGCGCGCGTTCACCGACGATCTGGCGGCGCGTGCGAAGGACCAGCACGAGCCGGGGCTGCGTACGGTCACCCTCGCGACGGTGCACGCCGCGAAGGGACTGGAATGGGAGCGCGTGTTCATCGTCGGTCTCTCCGAGGGCCTGCTGCCGATCTCGCACGCGCGGGGACTCGATCAGATCGACGAGGAGCGGCGGCTGCTGTACGTCGCCCTCACGCGGGCACGGCGCGAGGTCGGGCTGTCGTGGTCGCGGCGGGGCGAGCGGGGGGACCGGGAACCGTCGCGATTCCTTGCGGAGCTCGGCATCCGCACGACGCGTGCGGCGGGTGATCCTGCACGGACGGCATCGCGTGCCCCGCGCGCATCAGCACGGACGAGCCGGAGCGAGGTGCGCTGAGAGCGCGCAGCACCGCGGCGGCAGCCCGGTGCATGAGCTCGACGGGCACCGGCGGGCTGGGCGCGACGAGCAGCTGGGTCGCGATGCGCGGCCACGCATCGTCTCGATCGCGTTCGGCGAGGTCGACGCACGTCGTACACGCCGTCTCGCCCGGGATGACGAGCGGGCCCACGCGCACGGTGCGTCCCGAGGCGATCACGGGCAGATGCGGTCGATCCGCGCGCAGGTGCACGGCGGCGCGCCGCGGATCGACGACGTGGCGGGCGAACAGCACGACGGCATCCACGCGGGGCTCCGTCCCCGCCACCCACTCGGACACCGCCCGCCCGTCGGCGTGCAGCGCCCGGCGCACGGTCTCGATCAGTGCTCCGGCGCCGGCCTCGCCGTCCACGCTCTCCAGGCCGACGCGGGCGAGCACCGGGGGTCGTGGCGCGTCGGGGTCGGTGCGCAGGAGGATCGCACCGAGGTCGTCGAGGAACCGTCGCACCTCCCGGGTGTGCACCCTGTGCAGATCGGCCCAGACGTCGATGCCCGATTCGGGGAACCCCCGCGCGAGCTCGATGAGAAGGCGCTCCTGCCATGGCGACGGGTCGGTCACGACGGCGACGGCGTCGCGGCCGATCTGGAGCGTGTCGGCGTCCCGCCAGAGCGGAAGGTGTGCGGGGTCGAGGCGCAGCATGAGCGTCATGCGCCGATTCTGGCGATGACAGGCCGCCCGGACGGTCTTCTCCACAGCGACCCGGGCAACCGACGCCCGGGTCATGCCCTGGGGAGGGGGCGCGGACCTATGCCGGACGCGGAGGCTCTTCCTCGCCCGTGGCGTCGTCCGAGGGGCTCGTCCCCTCACCCTCGCCGTCGTCGGGCGCCGGCTCCTCGCCCGCGAGGATGCGTGCGATGGCGTCGTCGAGTTCGTCGGCGCTCACCTGCTCACCGCGGGCGCGCGCCTGCAGCCGCGTGATGAGGGCGTCGGGGTCGTCGATGTCTTCGGCGGTCGGCATGAAGTCGGGGTAGTCCCAGAGGGAGTCCCGCGCCTCGATGCCGACGGCGTTCGTGACGGCGCGCCACATCGCTGCGGCCTCGCGCAGACGCCGAGGCCGCAGCTCCAGTCCCACGAGCGATCCGAGCGCCTGCTCCGCGGGTCCGCCTGCCGCGCGGCGGCGGCGCACCGTCTCGGCGATCGCGCCCGCCTTGGGCAGGCGCGCCGTCGCGTCCTCGGTGACGACATCCACCCAGCCTTCGACGGTCGCCAGCAGGGTCTCGAGCCGGCCGAGCGCCTGGCGCTGCGCCTCGGAGTGCGCCGGCAGCAGCGCGCCGCTCTCGAGCGCCTGGCGCAGCTCTTCGGGGCGCTGCGGGTCGAAGCGTCCGGCGAGGTCCTCGAGCGCCTCGGTGTCGACGCGGATGCCGCGCGCGAACTCGGTCACCTGCGAGATGACGTGCAGACGCAGCCACTTGGCGTGGCGGAACAGGCGCGCGTGGGCGAGCTCGCGCACGGCGACGGCGAGTGCGAGCTGGTCTTCGCCGATGTCGAGGTCGCGGCCGAAATCGGCGAAGTTCTGCGGCAGGATCGCGGCTTCGCCCGCGGGCATGACCGGGATGCCGACGTCACCGCCGCTGATCACCTCGGTCGAGAGGCGGCCCACGACCTGGCCGAGCTGGGTGGCGAACAGGGAGCCGCCGACGGTGCGCATCAGCCGGCCCGCGCCCTGCATCATCGCGCGCATCTCTTCGGGCGCCTGCTCCTCGAGCGTGGCGGTCAGGGCGTCGGCGATGCTCTCGGCGACGGGTTCGGCCAGCTCCTGCCAGACCGGAAGGCTCGCCTCGACCCACTGGGCGCGGGTGAGCACACGCGCGCTGTGAGCGAGGTCGGAGATCGTGGTGGCCTCGCCGAGCCAGAGCGTCGCGAGCGCGAGAGCCTCGTCGAGGTCCACGCGCTGGCCGTCGGTGACGCTGAGCGCGCCCGACTCGGCGATCTGCAGCGCCTGCCGCTTGGCGAGATCCCACGAGATGCCGTCACCGCCGCCCGCGAACGCGCCGCGCAGCTGCTGCGAGATCATGGCCAGCATGGAGGGATCGACCGGCATCCCGGTCAGTCGCTCGATCTCGGCGGGGTCTATCCCGCCCTGCCCGCCGAGCATGCGTCGCAGCAGTTCGGAGAGATCGTCTTCGTTGCGGGAGTCATCGGAGTCGT
Source organism: Microbacterium sp. (assembly GCF_003248605.1). Taxonomy (GTDB): domain Bacteria; phylum Actinomycetota; class Actinomycetes; order Actinomycetales; family Microbacteriaceae; genus Microbacterium. The sequence goes on along the minus strand of NZ_QFPF01000004.1, from coordinate 31,899 downwards.
CGCCCAGCACTTCAGCCGCCTTTCAGCGTGGTTCGGGTCGGTGGTTCTACGCTAGTCGCAGCCGGCCGAGCATCTCCTGGACCCGGCCATCCGCCCTTACGCCGTTCGCGAACGGCGCCCCCGGAACCCGCACTCGACACACCCCGGTGCGCGCGCAGAAAGGCACCGCCGTGGCGCTGTTCGACGAATCGCTCGACATCGAGCCCCGCCGACGACCGCCGCTGCGCCGCTCGTCGCGCATCGGATTCGCCGCGCTCGCGGTGGCGCTCGTCATCCTCGCGGCTCTGTCGTTCCTGCCGACGGGGTACGTCATCCAGCAGCCGGGCCCGGTCTACAACACCCTCGGCACGGCCGCGACGGGCGAGGGCGAGGAGGTTCCGCTGATCAGCATCGAGGGCGCCGAGACCTTCGAGACCACGGGGTCGCTCGATCTGACGACGGTCCAGGTGGTCGGAAACCGCGAGCGCACGCCCTCGTGGATCGAGCTCGTCGGCGCGTGGTTCGACTCGTCCCGCGCGGTCGTGCCGATCGCCAGCGTTTTTCCCGCGGGGCAGACCAGCGAGCAGCGCAACGAGGAGAGCGCTCAGATGATGGTCGACTCCCAGCAGGAGGCCACCGCCGCCGCGCTCACCGCCCAGGGGATCGATGTGGGGGCCCGAGTGCGCGTGTTCTCCTTGCCCGAGGACTCGCCGGCCGAGGGCGTGCTCGAGGCCGACGACATCATCGTCGCCGCCGAGGGCGAGCCCGTCGACGACGTCGAGCAGCTGCGCGAGATCGTGCAGCGGGGCGAGGGCGACCCCGTGGCGCTGACCGTCGAGCGCGCGGGGCAGACCGAGCAGGTCGAGATCCTCCCCGAGTTCAGCGAGGATGCCGACGCCTGGCAGGTGGGCGTCTCGATCATCCACGACTACGACTTCCCCGTCGACGTCACCATCCAGCTCGACAACGTCGGAGGGCCCAGCGCCGGGATGATGTTCGCGCTCGGCATCATCGACACGATGACGCCGGGGGAGCTGACCGGCGGGCTCGACATCGCCGGGACGGGCACGATCGACGCCGACGGCGTCGTCGGGCCCATCGGCGGGATCCGGCAGAAGCTGTACGGGGCGCGCGGCGCCGGCGCCGAGTACTTCCTCGCCCCGGAGGCCAACTGCGACGAGGTCCAAGGCCACATCCCCGCGGGGCTCCAGGTGTTCTCGGTGGCGACCCTCGACGATTCCCTCGCCGCGCTCGAGACGCTGCGGGAGGGGGGCGACCTCGACGCGCTCCCCGCCTGCACCACCGGCTGAGGGCATCGGCCACCCTCCCGCCCATGCCCGGCGCGGCATCCGGGGCACTCTCGCGGCGGGCGCTCGGCGAAGGCCCAGATCCGCGCGCCTAGGATGGACGGGTGACCACGACTTCTGCGCCGAAGCCGGCGGCCCCCCGTACCACTCGTCGAGTCGTCGCGATCTCGCTCGCCGTGATCGCCGCGCTGCTCATCGGATTCTTCATCTTCGCGTCGCTGTACGCCGACTTCCGCTGGTATCAGCAGCTCGGCTTCGACAGCGTGCTGCTGACGCAGTGGATCGCGCGTGTCGTGATGTTCCTCGTCGGGTTCTTCGCGATGGCGGTGCCGGTGTGGCTGACCATCCAGCTCGCCTACCGGCTGCGCCCCGTCTACGCACGCCTGAGCAGTCAGCTCGACCGCTACCAGGAGGTCGTCGAGCCGCTGCGCCGGCTCGCGATGTGGGGCATCCCGATCTTCTTCGGATTCTTCGCCGGGTTCACCTCGTCGACCCAGTGGGAGACGGCGTGGCTCTGGGTCAACGGCGTCACGACCGACGTCACCGACCCCCAGTTCGGAATCGACACCGGCTTCTACCTCTTCGCGATGCCGTTCTACAGCGCGACGCTCGGCTTCGTCTCGGCCGTCCTGCTGATCTGCCTGCTCCTGACGGCGGTCGTGTCGTACCTGTACGGATCGGTGCGCGCCGGCCAGCGCGAGGGCGGTCGCTGGGAGCTGCGCATCTCGAAGTCCGCGCGCATCCAGCTCGCGATCATCGCGGGCCTGTACCTCGTCGTGCAGGCGGCGAGCCTCTGGCTCGACCGGTACAAGACCCTCAGTGAGACCGGCGACCTGATCACCGGCCCCGGCTACACCGGCGTCAACGCGATCATCCCCGGTCAGGCGATCCTCGCCGGCATCGCGCTCCTGGTCGCGATCCTCTTCTTCGTCACCGCGATCATCGGCCGGTGGCGCTTCCCCCTCATCGGCACCGCGCTGCTGCTGGTCTCGGCGATCGTCGTCGGAGTCGGCTATCCGTGGATCGTGGACCGTTTCCAGGTCGCGCCCAACCAGTTCACGCTCGAGGAGGAGTTCATCGAGCGCAACCTGGTGGGCACGAAGGAGGCGTACGGCATCGACGGGCTCGAGAAGACCGAGACGACGGCCGCGACCAACGCGGAGTCGGGCGCCCTGCGCGAGGACGCCGCCACGACGGCATCCATCCGCATCATGGACCCCGCCATCATCGGCCCCACCGTCCGGCAGCTCGAGCAGTTCCGTGCGTACTACCAGTTCACCGAGGTGCTCGACGTCGACCGCTACGAGATCAACGGCGAGTCGCAGGACACGGTCGTCTCGGTGCGTGAGCTCGACCTCGACGCCCTGGGCGATGCGGGAACGTGGCAGAACAACACCATCGTCTACACCCACGGCTACGGGCTCGTCGTCGCGGCCGGCAACCAGCGCACCCCCGACGGCAACCCCGTCTTCCTCGAGCGCGGCATCCCCACCACGGGATTCCTCAGCGAGAACCCCGACTTCCAGCCCCGCGTCTACTTCGGCGAGAACTCGCCGCTGTACTCGATCGTCGGCGCACCCGAGGGCTCCACGCCCGTCGAGCTCGACTACCCGCGCGGCGAAGAGGGGGCCAACGAGACCAAGACGACCTTCACGGGCGACGGCGGTCCCGCGATCGGCAACCTCTTCGACAAGCTGATCTACGCGATGAAGTTCCAGTCCACCGACATCCTGCTCTCGGACTTCGTCAACGAGGACTCGCAGATCCTCTACGACCGCGATCCCGCGCTGCGCGTGCAGAAGGCGGCGCCGTACCTCGAGCTCGACGCCGACCCGTATCCGACGGTCGTCGACGGGCGCATCGTGTGGGTCGTCGACGGGTACACGCTGGCCTCCACATACCCCTACTCGCGCACGGTGAGCCTGTCGCAGGCCATCACCGACAGCACCAACCCTTCGCCGCGATTCGCGATCGACGACATCAACTACATCCGCAACTCGGTCAAGGCGACGGTCGACGCGTACGACGGATCGGTCACCCTCTACGCGTGGGATCCCGAGGACCCGGTGCTGCAGGCATGGCAGAACATCTACCCGAACACCGTCGAGCCGATCAGCGAGATGGGTGGTGAGCTGATGAGCCACGTGCGCTACCCGACCGACCTGTTCAAGGTGCAGCGCGCCATGCTCGGGCAGTACCACGTCGATGACGCGCGCTCGTTCTATCAGCGCGACAACGCCTGGTCCACGCCCAACGACCCGCAGGACCCCAACCGCCTGCAGCCGCCCTACTACCTGACGATGCAGATGCCGGGACAGGAGGACCCCACGTTCTCGATGTTCACGACCTTCATCCCGCCGGGCACGGGCACGGCCTCGCGCAACATCCTCACCGGCTACCTCGCGGTCGACTCCGACGCGGGCTCGGTCGCGGGCGACGTCGCCGAGGACTTCGGCAAGCTCCGCATGCTCGAGATCAGCGCCGACACGACGGTGCCCGGTCCCGGCCAGGTGCAGAACACCTTCGACGCCGATCCGGTCATCTCGGGTCAGATCAACCTGCTGCGGCAGGGGCAGTCCGAGGTGCTCAACGGCAACCTCCTGACGCTTCCCGTCGGCGGCGGCTTCCTGTACGTCCAGCCGGTCTTCGTGCAGTCCTCCGGCGGCACCCAGCTGCCCACCCTGCAGAAGGTCCTGGTCGCCTTCGGTGACGACATCGCGTTCGAGGACACCCTCAACGAGGCCCTCGACACGCTGTTCGGTGGCGACTCCGGTGCCGACGCGGGCGATGGAGACGTCGATCCCACGGCCGAGCCGACCCCGGGCGACACGTCCTCGCCCGCTCCCTCGGAGCCCTCGGACGGCTCGGGCGGTGGCGTCAGCATCGAGGTCGACGCGCTCCTCGTCGAGGCCCAGCAGGCGATGCTCGAGCGTGACGCCGCGATGCAGGCCGGCGACTGGGCGGCGTATGGCGAAGCCGATGCGCGTCTGACCTCGGCGATCGAGCGCCTGCTCGCGCTGTCGGAGTAGGCGAGGGCGGGCCGCGGCATCCGGAGCCGATGACGCTCAGTGGGGCAGGAGGAATCCTGCCCCACTGTCGCGCGCCCGGTGGCGTTCTTCAGGCGGTGAGCGCCCACCACCAGATCAGCAGCAGGGTCACGCCGAAGCCCGCGATCTGGTTGAGCCACAGAAACCTGCGCCAGCCGGCGGTGGCGCGATGGGCCTGGGCATCGGGCACGCTCCGATACGGCCACACGGCGACCAGGTAGGGCAGCACGAGCAGTCCCGCGAGCGGGCCGGGCCACGTCGCGCCGAGCATGGCGACACCCGCGAGCGCGTAACAGAGCAGGGCGAATCGGACGGTCCATGCGGCACCCCGCACGGTCGCGATCGAGGCGATGCCCGCCTCGCGGTCGGCCACGACGTCCTGCACCGCCCCGAAGGCGTGCGACGCGATTCCCCACAGCGCGAACGCCACGATGATCGCGACGAGCGGGAGCGTCCACGTCGCTCCGGCGAGGACCAGGCCGTACACGGCGGGGGAGAAGAAGTGGATGCTGCTGGTCAGCGAATCCGCGAAGGGCCGCTCCTTCAGCCGCAGCGGCGGTGCGGAGTAGAACACGACGAAGAACATGCTGAGGGTCAGCACGAGCCACGACAGCGGATCGCCGACAGCCACGAGGTACACCAGGAAGGGTGCGCAGGACAGCCCCGCCGCCCACAGGGTGACGGGGTGCATGCGCCGATCGAGCACGGCCCCGTGCGCTCCGCCCTTTCGCGGGTTGCGCAGGTCGGATTCGTAGTCGAAGACGTCATTGACCCCGTACATGGCGAGGTTGTAGGGCACGAGGAAGAACAGCAGGCCGATGACCAGGGTCGCGTCGATCTCGCGCGCCGTCAGCAGGTACGCCGCGGCGAAGGGATAGGCCGTGTTGATCCAGCTCACCGGACGCGAGGACACGACGAGCTCGCGGGCGATGGTGCCGGCGGACAGGCGGGCGGAATCGTTCACGGGGTCTCCGGTCGGTGCAGAAGCGTCCAGACGGCGGGCACGAGGAAGGCGGCCGCGACGGGGTAGGCGAAGTCCTCGATCGGCGCGAGGCCCACACGCACCCCGCTGAGGTGTTCGGCGGGGTAGGTGAAGAGCCCGGCGGCGATCATCGCGTTGTCGAACACCGCCGTCAAGGCGACCAGCACCACGGCCGCCAGCGCGGACGCCGACATCCTGCGGGCGAAGTCGGGGCGGCGCGCGGTTGCGAGAGCCGTCACGGCGGCGATCAGCAGGAACGGCAGCACGATCAGGGGATACGTCACGCGTCGCTCCGCGGCGCGCCGGAGGACGCAGGAGGACGACGGGAGCGCCGTGCGAGCCCAAGACCCGCCGCCGCCGTGGTGATGAGGGCCAGGTAGCAGAGGAAGGCGAGGAAGAATACCTCCTCGAGCGGCAGGTGCGGTGCGAGGTCGATGCCGATGTAGAGGGGGGAGTCGCCCTTCACGAACACGCCCGTGCTGATGCCGACCGCGTCCCACGCGAGGAAGAACGCCGTGCCGATGCCCACCGCGGCGAGAGCGCGGGCCCGGGCCCCCGGCATCCACAACACGAGCCGGAAGCGACGGTCGAGCAGGGCGATCCCGGCGGTCGAGAGCAGGATCGCCAGCAGATACAGGCCCGGCACGCTCAGCTCTCCGCGAGCGCCGGCTGCGGCTCGTCGAGCGGACCCGCCGAATCGTCGCCGCGCAGGCGCTTGACGACGAGCTCGGCCGAGATGAGGCACATCGGCAGTCCGATGCCCGGCAGCACGTCGGCGCCCGCGTAGTACAGGCCGTCCACGCGCCGCGAGGCGTTGCGGGGGCGGAAGACCGCGCTCTGGGTCAGGATGTGCGACAGGCCCAGGCTGTTCCCGCGCCAGGTGCCGAGGTCGGCGGCGAAGTCGCCGGGCGAGATGGTGCGGCGCACGACGATGCGCTCGGCGAGGTCGGGGATGCCGCACCACTGCGCGATCTGCGCGATCACGCGGTCGGCTGCCGTCTCGATCGCGGCGTCGCCGTCGCCGTCCACGCCGCCCCGGCCCGGCGTCGGATCGGCGGGCACGGGGACGAGGACGAAGAGGTTCTCGTGACCGTCGGGGGCGACGTCCGGATCGGTCGCGCTCGGGCGGCAGATGTACAGCGAGGCCGGGTCGGGCGTGCGCGGGTGCTCGCCGAAGATCGCGTCGAAGTTGTCGCGCCAGTCCTGCGTGAACAGCAGCGTGTGATGGGCGAGCTGGGGCAGCTCGCCGCGGACGCCGAGCAGCAGCAGCAGCGCGCCGGGACTGGGGGTGCGCTTGGCCCACCACGCCTCGGGATAGGTCTGCAGGTCGGGGGGCAGCAGCGTCGTCTCCGTGCGGTGCAGATCGCCGGCGGCCACCACCGTGTCGGCGGGCACGTCGCGGATCGTGCCCGCGGCATCGCGCACCCGGACGCCGGTCGCGACCGCATCGGCGGTGGTGATGGCGACGACCTCGACGCCCGTCTCGATCGTCACGCCTCGCTCGCGGGCGAGCCGGGCGATCGCCTCGATGATCGTGGTGAATCCGCCCCGCGGATAGGCGACGGCGTCGCCGAGGTCGAGGTGGCTCATCAGGTGGTACAGGCTCGGCACCGCGAAGGGCGAGCCGCCGAGGAAGACCGCGGGGTAGCCGAGCACCTGGCGCAGCCGCGGGTCGGCGAACCGGCTCTCGATGTGCTTGTGAAGCGGGCGCGTGAGCAGCGGCGCGAGGCGCGGCAGGCGGCGCAGCAGCGCGGGATCGCGCAGGCCCCGCGTGCTCGCGTACCCGTCGTAGAGAAAGCGCGTCACGGCGAGGTCGTACGCGTCACGCGCCGAGTCGAGGTAGTCGCGCAGTCGGTCTCCCGCGCCGAGCTCGACGCGCTCGAACAGGGCCGCGGCCTCCTCGACGCCCGAGCGCACCTCGAGCGCGTCGGCATCCCCCTCGGTGAAGACGCGGTAGGCGGGATCGAGGCGCACGAGATCGAGCTCCTGCGCGGCGCTCGTGCCGAGCAGGCGGAAGAAGTGATCGAACACCTCGGGCATGAGATACCAGCTCGGGCCGGTGTCGAAGCGGAAGCCGTCCTGCTCCCACGACCCGGCACGGCCGCCGAGCTGCTCCCGCGCCTCGAACACGGTCACCTCATCGCCCTCGTCGGCCAGCAGCGCGGCCGTGGCGAGTCCTGCGATGCCGCCGCCGATGACGGCGACGCGGCGGGGGGTGGTGCTCATGCGGGGTCCTCCCGGTCGGGGCCGTGCGGGGGTGTCGGCGGGGCCCCCGGTGCGGGGTGCGGATGCTGTCGCGGAGCGCGCGGCGGCATGCCCGCGGCCGCGCGGGCGAACAGCGCCGCCTTGACGGGGTCGGGCACACGCACGCGGCCCGCCTCCGGGTCGGCGACCCGCAGGCGGGCGCTGAGCTCGGCGAACAGGTCGTGCGCGCAGACGACGGCGCGGCGGCTGTCGCGGGGCAGCATCGGCACGACGGCGGCGGCGGCGGCGAGGTCGGCGTCGATGTCATCGAGCACGGCGATACGCCGCGCGGGGCCCTCGTCCAGGCGCAAATAGTCGCGGCCGAGGTCGTGCGTGTCCTGCCCGTGGTCGCGCAGGAAGTTGACGTTCTGGAAGGCGGCACCGAGCCGGCGCGCGCCGGCGACGAGAGCGGTGGGGGCCGGCCCCGGGGCGGCCGATCCGGCGTTGACGAAGGCCTGCAGGCACATCAGGCCGACGACCTCCGCGGAGCCGTACACGTAGGCGACGTGGGAGCGCTCGTCGTGGGCGCTCACCGTGATGTCTGCGCGCATCGACGCGAAGAAGGGGCGCACGAGGTCGTCCCCGATCGCGCACACGCGCGCCGTCCGCGCGAACGCGTGCACGATGAGGTTGGCGCTGAAGCCAGTGCGCATCGCCTCGAGGGTCTGCTCCTCGAGCGCGTCGAGCTCGCGGGACTCCTCGTCGGCGGTGAGCCCGGCATCCCGTGCCGGTCCGTCGACGATCTCGTCGGCGACGCGGACGAGGGCGTAGACCGAGCGCACGTGGGTGCGCACCCGCGGACCGAGCAGACGCGATGCGAAGCCGAACGACGTCGAGTAGTGCCCGATGACCGTGCGCGCGGCATCCTCCGCGGTGCGGTCGTACAGGGCCAGGCCGGTCCGCTCGGCGGACGCGCGTCGTCGGCCGATCACGGGATGCGGGCTTCGACGGCGCGGACGAGGTCCTCCAGCAGCGCGGCGGTGCGATCGGGCACGGCCGCGGTCGTGGCGATGCTGCGAGCATCGGCGAGGGCGTCGGCGACCAGGCGCTCCAGCTCGCCGCGGGCCCCGCTCTCGTCGAGCACCGTCTGGGCGCGCCGCACCGCGATCGGTCCCGTGCGCGCCTCGGTGAGCGCGCGGTGCACCTCGGGCCAGGCGGCGGTGGCCCGGGCGAGGGCGATGAGAGCGGTCTGCTTGGCCTCGCGCAGGTCTGCGCCCGCGGGCTTTCCGGCCTGCTCGTCGGTGCCGAACGCGCCGATCAGATCGTCGACGAGCTGGAAAGCAAGTCCCAGGCGGCTGCCGAACCGGGCGAGGTCCGCCTCGACCGAGGGCTCCGCGCCCGCGAGCACGGCGCCGGCGCGCAGTGGCGCCGCGAAAGAGTATACGGCGGTCTTGTCGTGCGTGACGGCGAGCACGGCGGCGGCCTCGGGAGCCTCGTCGAGCACGGAGTGCGCGATGTCGGCGAGTTCGCCCGCAGCCGAGACGAGCACCGCCTCGTCCAGCAGATCCAGCAGCCGCTCACGGGCCGGTGCGCTCGTGGGCGCGCGGGCGATGAGCCGCTGCGACTCGTGCAGCAGCAGATCGCCGGCGAGGATGCCGGCGGCATCGCCGAGCAGGGCACAGGCCTCGGCATCCGCCCCCATGCCGGCGGCGTATGTCCGGAACTCGCCCGAGACGTTGGGCACACCGCGGCGGACGGTGTCGTGATCGAGGATGTCGTCGTGCATCAGGAACGCCGCGTGCAGCAGTTCGAACGCCGCGGCGACGGGGTACAGCGCGGGCGTGTCGTCGGGGGAGCCGGCGAGGGATTCGAAGGTGGCGACCACGAGCGCGGGCCGGAACCGCTTGCCGCCCGCGGTCGAGCGGCGCATCGCGGTGCCGAGGTCGGCGAACGCTCCGCCGAAGGGCGCCATGCGGCTCTCGATGCGGGCGATCGCCTGATCGATGGCGTCGTCGACGCGCACCCGGTGCGCACCGAGCAGCGATGTGGTGAGGGGGGTCATGACGCGCGACGCTGCGCGTGGTGGGTGGGAATGGCGATCGACGCGGGCTCGGCGGCGCGGAAGAGATCGAGCTGCTGGGCCTGCAGCACGAGCCAGGGGCTGAACGCCCAGGGCGTGGACCGCAGCGATGCGGCGAGGTCGGCGGGGGCGACCCACTCCCACTCGAGCACCTCGCGGGGGTTCGGCGAGAGGTCGTCGGAGGTGCGCGCGACGTAGACCGGGCAGATCTCGTGCTCGACGATGCCCGAGGCATCCGTGGCGCGATAGCGGAAGAGCGGGAGGGCGAGCTCGATGTCGCTCACCGAGATGCCCAGCTCGAAGTCCGCGCGACGGCGCACGGCCTGGAGCAGCGGTTCGGCGGGGCGGGGGTGCCCGCAGAACGAGTTCGTCCACACGCCCGGCCAGGCCTGCTTGTCGAGCGCCCGGCGCGTCACGAGGATGCGCCCCTCGGCATCGAGGACATGGCACGAGAAGGCCAGGTGCAACGCGGTGTCGGTGCCGTGCACGCTGGACTTGGGTGCGGTGCCGATCTCGTTGCCCTCGTCGTCGAGCAGGACCACGTGGTCGGTATCGTGCATGGGGGCTCCGTCCGTATTTCGCTAGTTTGGCTAGCAATTTGGTGTTCCCGATGTTACACATGGGGGGTGGGGGTGTCCATCGAGTGAGAGACGTCGACGATTCGGTCATCGAGGTGCTGCTCGCCGTGCGCTCGCTCGGAGACGCCCTCGACCGCATGCACGGCGCCATGGGTGATGACATGGAGATGAACCTCACCGACCTGCGCGCGCTGCGCATGATGGTAGAGCGCGAGCGCCGGGGGCAGGCGGTGAGCCCGCACGACCTCGCGAGGCACCTGCGCATCTCGACGGCGTCCACCTCGAAGCTCATCGACCGACTCGAGACGGCGGGGCATGTCGAGCGGCGTCCGCACCCGAGTGACCGCCGGGCGCGGGTGCTCGTGCTGACCGAGCACTCCCGGCGCACGTTCTTCGCGCATTTCGGCGAGCACCTCGCGACGATGCGCGCCGTCACGATGCGATACCCGCCCGATCAGCGAGTGGTCATCGGCGCCTTCCTCGATGAGATGGCGAGGGCGCTCGATCCCGTCTGACCGGGTTCGAACGCGTTCCGCAACACGCCGCGCGCCTGTCGAAACTATGTTCGTCGCGGCGTAGGCTCCTCCACAGGTCGGTTCCGACCGCGTCGTCCCCCGTCACGGGTGGCCCTCCGATGGATGTCGGAGGCCCTCCGTAGCGTGGTTCGCACATCGGATCCACCCCCGCCTTGTCGAAGCACCCGGGCCGCCGGCCCGCACGCGCGACAGCCTGCAGGCGAGCGAACCGCGACACAGAAGGAGCACGGCATGCCATCACCCGCCGACCGCGAGAAGGCCCTCGAATCCGCCCTCGCACAGATCGACCGTCAGTTCGGAAAGGGTTCGGTCATGCGGCTGGGCAGCGACGAGCGCGCACCGGTCGAGGTCATCCAGACCGGCTCGATCGCGCTCGACGTCGCCCTCGGCGTGGGCGGTCTCCCGCGCGGGCGCATCATCGAGATCTACGGCCCCGAGTCCTCGGGAAAGACGACGCTCACCCTGCACGCGATCGCCAACGCGCAGCGCGCGGGCGGCATCGCGGCCTTCATCGACGCCGAGCACGCCCTCGACCCCGAGTATGCGATGAAGCTCGGGGTCGACATCGATCAGCTCCTCGTGTCGCAGCCGGACACGGGTGAGCAGGCGCTCGAGATCGCCGACATGCTGATCCGCTCGGGATCGATCGACCTCATCGTCATCGACTCGGTCGCGGCTCTCGTCCCGCGCGCCGAGATCGAGGGTGAGATGGGTGACTCCCACGTGGGTCTGCAGGCGCGCCTGATGTCTCAGGCGCTGCGCAAGCTCACCGGTGGGCTCAACCAGACCGGCACGACGATGATCTTCATCAACCAGCTGCGCGAGAAGATCGGCGTGTTCTTCGGTTCTCCCGAGACCACCGCGGGTGGCAAGGCGCTGAAGTTCTACGCCTCGGTGCGCCTCGACATCCGCCGTATCGAGACGCTGAAGGACGGCTCGGACGCCGTCGGCAACCGCACCCGGGTCAAGGTCGTCAAGAACAAGATGGCACCGCCGTTCAAGCAGGCCGAGTTCGACATCCTGTACGGCACGGGCATCTCGCGCGAGGGCAGCCTGATCGATTTCGGCGTCGAGCACGCCATCGTGAAGAAGTCGGGCGCCTGGTACACGTACGAGGGCGAGCAGCTGGGTCAGGGCAAGGAGAACGCCCGCAACTTCCTGCTCAAGAACGCCGACATCGCGGCCGACATCGAACAGAAGATCAAGCAGAAGCTCGGCATCGGCGTGCCCAAGGCGCTGCCTCAGGTGCCGGCCGACGCGCCCGCCGCCGAGCAGCTGGCCAAGAAGCGCCCGGCCTGATCGTGGCCGTGCGCTTCGTCGACGGGGGCGAGCCCGAACACCTCGCCCCCGTCGTGCCGCTCTTCCCGGGGGTGGCGGTGCCCGCCGTTCCCGAACAGGCGATGGATGCCGCGGCCGCTGACAGCGCCGACCCGCGCTGTCTTCCCTCGGTCGCGACCGCGTCGGGCGAGTCCGTCGGGCTCACCCGCGACGGCGCCGAGGGTGTGCTGCTGAAGAGACTGCGCACGCGGCAGCTGTCGGTCAGGGAGGCGCGCGACATGTTCGCCGAGCGTGAGGTCGACCCCGAGACGGCCGAGGCGATCCTCACCGACTTCGAGGATCGCGGCTACCTCGACGACGCCCGATTGGCGGAGCAGCTCGTGCACGGCGCCCTCACGCGCAAGGCGCAGGGGCGCCGCGCGATCGCACAGTCGCTGTCCACGCGTGGCATCCCGCGTGAAGTGGTCGACGCCGCCCTCGACGAGCTTCCCGACGATGAGGCTGAGCGGGCCCTCGAGTTCGCCCGACAGAAGGCGCGCTCCATGGGCTCACTCGATCGCGACGCCGCGCTCCGCCGACTGCACGGGCAGCTCGCGCGCCGGGGTTTCGGGGGACCCGTCGCGATGGGGGCGGCGCGGCAGGCGCTGGATGAGGCGAGTGCGGGCACCGCGGGCCCCCGGTTCCGCTGAGACCCGCGGGCGCGGCGGCGCTCGTACAATCGAAGGCATCATGTCCTCTCCCTCTTCCGCTCCCACGCTCATCGCGCCCTCACCCGCCGCGCAGACCGACGATGGGCGTGCCCGCACCTATGAGGTGCGTACCTTCGGGTGCCAGATGAACGTGCACGACTCCGAGCGCCTGTCCGGCTCGCTCGAGAGCGCGGGGTACGTGCCCGTCGAGAGCGGCGCCGATGCCGACGTCGTGATCATCAACACGTGCGCGGTGCGCGACAACGCCGCCGGCAAGCTCTACGGCACGCTCGGTCACCTGAAGTCGCGCAAAGACAAGCACGCGGGCATGCAGATCGCCGTCGGCGGATGCCTCGCGCAGATGGACAAGCAGACGGTGCTCGATAGGGCACCGTGGGTAGATGTGGTCTTCGGCACGCACAACATGGGCTCGCTTCCCGGGCTGCTCGAGCGGGCCCGACACAACGGCGAGGCCGAGCTCGAGATCCTCGAGGCCCTCGAGACGTTCCCCTCCACGCTGCCGACCAAGCGCGACGCCGTGCACAGCGGCTGGGTCTCGATCTCGGTCGGCTGCAACAACACCTGCACCTTCTGCATCGTGCCGAGCCTGCGCGGCAAGGAGAAGGACCGTCGCCCCGGCGACATCCTGAGCGAGATCCGTCTGCTTGTCGACGACGGCGCGATCGAGGTGACACTGCTCGGCCAGAACGTCAACTCCTACGGTGTCGAGTTCGGCGACCGGCAGGCGTTCGGCAAACTGCTGCGGGCCGCGGGAGAGATCCGCGGTCTCGAGCGCATCCGATTCACCTCGCCCCACCCCGCCGCCTTCACCGACGACGTCATCGACGCCATGGCCGAGACGCCGGCCGTCATGCCGCAGCTGCACATGCCGCTGCAATCGGGCTCCGACCGCATCCTCAAGACGATGCGCCGTTCGTACCGCAGCGAGCGGTTCCTCGGCATCCTCGATCGCGTGCGTGCCCGCATCCCGCACGCGGCCATCACCACCGACATCATCGTGGGCTTCCCGGGCGAGACCGAAGAGGACTTCGAAGACACGCTGAGGATCGTGGAGCAGGCACGTTTCGCCAGCGCCTTCACCTTCCAGTACTCGATCCGCGAGGGCACACCCGCCGCCACGATGGCGGACCAGGTGCCCAAGGCGGTCGTGCAGCAGCGATACGAGCGCCTCGTCGCGCTACAGGAGCGCATCAGCCTCGAGGAGAACCAGGCGCAGGTCGGTCGCTCGCTCGAGGTTCTCGTATCCAGCGGCGAGGGCAAGAAGGACGCGGAGACGAGGCGTCTCACCGGACGCGCCGAAGACAACCGTCTCGTCCACTTCGAGCTCCCCGAGGGGTCGGAGACGCCGCGGCCCGGCGACATCGTCACGGTCGACGTCACGCGCGCGGCCCCCTTCTTCCTCGTCGCCGACAGCGGCGACGGCGAGGCACTGCGCATCCGGCGCACCCGCGCGGGCGACGCGTGGGACCGAGCACAGGCGGAGACCTGCGCGGTGCCCGCGGCGCCCTCATCGTCCGGTGCCCCGCGTGCCGTGTCGCTCGGACTGCCGTCGATGCCTCCCCGCGCGTGAGCGCTGCGGCGCCTCGTCTGTTCGCCGTCATCGGCGCCACGGGGACAGGCAAGAGCGACCTCTCGCTCGAGCTCGCCGAAGCTCTCGCCGCCCGAGGTGAGGGCGCCGAAATCGTCAACGCCGACGCCATGCAGCTCTACCGCGGCATGGACATCGGCACGGCGAAGCTTTCGGCGCCCGCGCGGCGCGGCATCGCGCACCATCTGCTGGACGTGTTGGATGTCACCGAGGACGCCGCGGTCGCGCGGTACCAGGCCGACGCGCGTGCCGCGATCGCCGACATCCGCGCTCGGGGGTCTCACGCGATCCTCGTGGGAGGGTCCGGGCTCTACGTCTCGAGCGTGCTGTACGAATTCGCCTTCCCGCCGCGCGACGCCGCCGTGCGCGCGGATCTCGAGGCCGAGCTCGACGCGCACGGACCCGGGCCGCTGTTCGCACGACTGCGCACGCTCGACCCCGAGACCGCGAGGCGGATCGACCCCCGCAACGGACGCCGACTCGTGCGGGCGCTCGAGGTGCTCGCACAGGGCAGCGCGACCCACGGCGCGGCCCTGCCGGATCAGCCGCGCAGATGGATGCCGGCGACCGTCATCGGATTGAGCGACGATCGCGCCGCGCTCGTGGAGCGCCTCGACCGGCGCGTCGAGGCGATGTGGGCCGACGGTCTGCCGGGCGAGGTGGAAGCTCTGCGTGCTCGGGGCCTCGAGCGGGGAACCACGGCACGCCGCGCCATCGGCTACGCCCAGGCGCTCGCGCAGGTGGAGGGCCGGCTGAGCGCGGCCGACGCGATCGCCCAGACGCAGGCACTGACCCGCCGATACGCGCGGCGCCAGGTGTCGTGGTTCCGTCGGTACGCCGACGTGCGCTGGTTCGCCGCGGGCGACGTATCGGGCGCGCAGGTGCTCGCGGAGGACTCGATCCGACGGCAGCATCCCGATCCGGTGGGCCCGTAGACTTCTCGGCATGCCCCAGACCATCGCGTTCACCAAGGGCCAGGGCACCGGCAATGACTTCGTCATCGTGGCCGATCCCGACGGCGAGCTCGAGATCACCGCGGCCCAGGTCGCGGCGCTCTGCGACCGCCGATTCGGCATCGGCGGCGACGGCCTGCTGCGCGTGGTGCGATCCGCAGCACTCGGAGACGGGTCCGGTGCCGCGTCCGAGGGCGCCGAGTGGTTCATGGACTACCGCAACGCCGACGGCTCGATCGCCGAGATGTGCGGCAACGGCATCCGGGTGTTCGCCCGGTACCTCGATCACGCGGATCTCGCGGGCGGCTTCGATGAGGGCGTGCGCATCGGCACTCGGGCCGGCGTCAAGACCGTGCGACGCGACGCGTCCGGCTTCGAGGTGGACCTCGGCGCCTTCGACGCGGACGAGGCCGCACCGCTCGTGCGCGCGAGGGGCCTCAGTGTCGCCCGCCCGGGGCTCGGCATCGACGTCGGCAACCCGCACGTGGTCATCGCGCTCTCGAGCGACGACGAGCTCGATGGACTCGACCTCACCTGGCGCCCTGTGCTCGATCCCGAGCCGGCGGCCGGGGCCAACGTCGAGTTCGTCGTGCCCGCCGAACCGCTCGTGCAGGACGGCGTCGGGATGATCCGCATGCGCGTCTTCGAGCGCGGTGTCGGCGAGACGCTCAGCTGCGGAACGGGCGTCGCCGCCGCCGCTCTGGCTGTCCGCCACTGGGCGGGCGCGGGTGCGCCCGACCGCTGGCGTGTCGAGGTGCCCGGCGGAACGCTCGGTGTGCGGGTCGCGCCCGGTCGCGACGGTGCCCACGTGTTCCTCTCCGGTCCTGCCGCGCTGGTGTTCTCCGGCGAGGTCGCCCTGGCCTGATCCCGCGGCTGGCGCGGAGCGCCGGAATCAGGGGACGACGGTGATGGGGGTGGTGGGAGGAGTGCCGTGCCGGCGCACCTTGATCACGCGATACCCACGCCCCGTGGCGGCACGGTGAACGCTGTAGCCGCGGTCGAAGGTGGCTGCCAACCACCGCTGGAGGGAATCGGACCCGAGATTGCGCTGCACGACGAGCCAGGCGTCGCTGCGCTCGTCCAGCCGGGGGATCCACCGCTCGAGCAGCCCGTGCAGTTCGTTCTTGCCCACGCGGATCGGCGGGTTGGAGCGGATCCCGCGGAAAGACAGGCCATCGGGAACATCGTCGGGCGTCACGGCGTTGACGTTCTCGAGCCCCAGCTGCGCGGCATTTCGGCGCACGAGATCGAGGGCTCGCTCATTGACATCGACCGCCCAGACGGTCGCGTGCGGCGATTGGAGGGCCAGGGTGAGAGCGATCGGTCCCCAGCCGCATCCGAGGTCCAGCAACTGACCGCCCGGAGGTGCGGCCGGAGTATTGGCCAGCAGCACCGCCGTGCCGGCATCGAGCCGGTCGGGGCTGAACACACCGCCAGCCGTCGTCACCTCGAGGTCGCGACCGTCGAGGGTCACGCGCACACGGCGCAGATTCTCGGGGCTGGCGGGACTCGATGAGAAATAGTGGTCGCTCGCCATGGGAGCGAGCGTAGCGGAGGACCCGCGGGCCGCGGGAGGCTAGAGTTCTGGAGCACCGCGGGGAAGCGGGCGACGGATGCCGCCACGTGCGCACGACGCCGGGCCGCAGCATCCTGAAGGGAAGACATGACGGACAAGATCCAACCCGTACACGAAGACGACGCCGTCTCGCCGGAGGGCGCCACGGATGACGCGGTCAGCCGCGTGCTCTCCCGCGCGGACGCCCGCTCCGGGGTGCGTGTCTTCGGCGCGGCGCAGGCGCTGCAGGACACCTCGACCGCTCGCGGCGGCGACACGGACGGCGACCAGTGGGATCTCGAGGACCGCCTCGCGCTGCGCAGGGTACCGGGGCTTTCGACCGAGCTCGAGGACGTCACCGAGGTCGAGTATCGCCAGCTTCGGCTGGAGAACGTCGTGCTCGTGGGGGTCTACCCGCAGGGCGAGCAGGAGGATGCCGAGAACTCGCTCCGCGAACTCGCCGCCCTCGCCGAGACGGCGGGCGCCATCGTGCGCGACGCCGTGCTGCAGAGGCGCCCGCATCCGGACCCCGCGACCTACCTCGGGCGGGGCAAGGCCGTGGAGCTGCGCGACCTGGTCGCGGCGGTCGGTGCCGACACCGTGATCGCCGACACCGAGCTCGCCCCCAGCCAGCGGCGCGCGCTCGAGGATGTCGTGAAGGTCAAGGTCATCGATCGCACGACCGTGATCCTCGACATCTTCAGCCAGCACGCCAAGAGCCGTGAGGGCAAGGCGCAGGTCGAACTCGCCCAGCTCGAGTACCTGCTGCCGCGTCTGCGCGGCTGGGGCGACTCGATGAGCCGTCAGGCCGGTGGTCAGGTCGGTGCGGGCGGGGCGGGCATGGGATCGCGAGGTCCTGGTGAGACGAAGATCGAGCTCGACCGGCGCCGCATCCGCACGCGGATGGCCATCCTGCGGCGCCAGATCCGCGATTTCGGCCCTGCCCGCGAGGCCAAGCGCGCCGAGCGCAAGCGCCACACGATCCCCTCCGTCGCGATCGCCGGATACACCAACGCCGGCAAGTCGAGCCTGCTGAATCGGCTCACCAGCGCGGGCGTGCTCGTCGAGAACGCGCTCTTCGCGACTCTCGACGCGACCGTGCGCCGGTCCGAGACGCCCGATGGCCGGGTGTACACGCTGACCGACACCGTCGGGTTCGTGCGCAACCTGCCGCACCAGCTGGTCGAGGCGTTCCGCTCGACCCTCGAGGAGGTCGCGGGCGCCGATGTCGTCGTGCACGTCGTCGACGGTTCGCACCCGGATCCGGCGGGGCAGCTCGCGACGGTGCGCGATGTGATGGCGGATGTCGGGGCACGGGGTTCGCGCGAGATCGTCGTGTTCAACAAGGCCGATCTGCTCGGTGACGACGACCGGCTCCTGCTGCGTGGCCTCGAGCCCGAAGCGCTGTTCGTGTCGTCTCGCACCGGCGAGGGCGTCGGCGAGCTGAGATCGGTCGTCGAGGCGGCGCTGCCGCTGCCGGCGGTCGAGGTGCGCGCTCTCGTGCCGTACGACCGCGGAGACCTCGTCTCGGCGGCGCACGACTCCGGCCTGATCCTGTCGGAGGCGCACGAAGAGGGCGGCACGGCGCTGCACGCGCACGTCTCGGAGCGTCTGGCGGCCGATCTCGCTCCGTTCCTGCGCTGAGCGCGGTCGTCGAGCCCGTCGAAGCGCCGGGTCAGCGCTCGAGCGGAAGCGTCGGAACGCCGGGCGTTTCGAAGTCGAAGACCTGTCCGAGGAAGCTGAGCTCGCTCTCGAGCGCGTGCACGATCGTCGCCGCCTGGCGGAAGCCGTGAGCCTCGTCCGGATATATCACAAGGGCGTGCGGGATGCCGCCGGCGGCCAGCGCATCGCGGAGCGCTTCGGCCTGCGCCGGTGGCACGACGCGGTCTTCCGCGCCCTGTAGCAGGAGGACCGGCGCGCTCAGGCCGTCCATGTGCGACAGCGGCGAGCGCTCGATGTAGATCTGCTCGGCCTCCGGCAGCGGCCCGACGAGGCCGTCCAGGTACCGCGCCTCGAAGTCGTGCGTGTCCGCGGCGAGGGCGCGGAGATCGCCCACGCCGTATCGGCTGATCCCGGCCGCGAACGCGTCGGAACCGGTGAGTGCGGCCAGCACCGTCCACCCGCCTGCCGACCCGCCCTTGATGGCCGTCCGCGCCCGATCGGCGAGGCCGGCGTCGGCCAGTCCCGAGGCCGCGGCCACGACATCCTGCACGTCGACGATGCCCCACTGCCCCTTCAGACGCTCCCGGTAGGCGCGGCCGTACCCGGTGGATCCGCCGTAGTTCACGTCGAGAACGCCGATGCCGCGACTGGTGAGATAGGCGACCGCGGGGCTCACTTCGCCCGCCACATGCGCAGTCGGGCCGCCGTGCACGGTGACGACGTACGGAGCCCGCTCGCCCTCGGGCGCGTGCGTCCCCGGGTTGGTGGGCGGGTAGTCGAACGCATGCACAGGACCGGACGGACCCGTGAAGGTCATCGCGCGGGCCCGCGGGTACCACGCTTCGTCACGCGGGAGTGCGCCCCCGCGGACAGCGCGGGTTGCGCCCGGGTCGTCGACATCCACGAGCCAGAGCCCCATCGGGGCGGTCGCACCCGCGCCCGTCACGAGCGCGCGGGCACCCCGCACGTCGCGTACGAGGATCTGCGCCGAGATCGGCACGTCCAGCACGCGCTCGCCCGTGCCGTCGGCCGCACGGATCGTGAGGGTGTCGCGTCCGTGGGTGCGCACCGCCAGGATGCGCCCGTCCGCGAGGGGGGCGTACCAGCGGGCGCCGAGGTTCCAGAGCGGCCCGCCGGTGTCGGCGTCACCCGAGGTGAGCTGCTGCTCGTCGCCCGGCTCGTCGCCGTCGGCGCGCCGCCGCTCGAGCTGCCAGCGCCCGCTCGCGTCGGAGGCGTAGAGCAGCGCGCCGCCGGACCACTCGGGCTGAAGCGCCGACACGCCGGGCCCACCGGCGATCGTCCTCGGTGCGTGCGTCGTCGTGGCGCCGAGGGGGACGATCTGCAGATCCGTGCGGTCCCACGGCATGTCGGGATGATCCCAGGCGACGTACGCGAGCAGCCGGCCATCCGGGCTCGGCGCGGGCGCCGCGTAGAAGCCGCGTCCGGCGGCGAGCACGTGGATGCCGGAGCCGTCGAGGGCGATGGAGACGATGTCGCGCAGCGGGGCGGCCGCGCCGTCGTCGTGGGTCTCACGCACGGCGAGCAGGCGATCTCCGCTGCAGACGAGATCGCCGAAGCGCGCTCCCGTGTCGGCGGGGGTGAGCGGCTCGGGCTCGGTGCCCGGCGCCATGCGCCAGACGCGCTGGTCGGAATGCTCCACGAACACGAGCGATCCCTCGTCGGTCACCGCCCAGGCGCCGCCCCCGTATTCGTGCACCCGGGAACGCACGCTCCAGGGCGCCGGAAGCAGGACCTCGGGCGCTGTGTCGCCGCCGCCGATGCCCACGCTGAGGATCGCGGTGCGGCCGCGTTCACCGGGCAGCGACTCGCTCCACCAGATGTCCTCGCCCACGAAGCGGGCACCGTCGATGCGCGGTGACGAGGCCGCCACCTCCGCAGCCTCGATCGGCGACGGCCAGGATCCGTAGGGCAGGGTCGGCATGGTCTCAGGCTACGCGGGGAGTGTTCGGCACAGTCGCCGTCGACCGGGACTCAGACAGCTCGAAGGACCGCCACGACTTTGCCGAGCACGGTGGCATGGTCGCCGAGGATCGGCTCGAAGGCGGAGTTGCGCGGCAGGAGCCAGGTGTGGCCGTCGCGGCGGCGGAAGGTCTTGACCGTCGCCTCGCTGTCGAGCATGGCGGCGACGATGTCGCCGTTCTCGGCGGTGCTCTGCGAGCGGATGACGACCCAGTCGCCGTCGCAGATGGCGGCGTCGAGCATGGAGTCACCCGACACCCGCAGCATGAACAGTTCGCCCTTGCCGACAAGCTGCCGAGGGAGCGGGAAGATCTCCTCGACCTGCTGATCGGCCGTGATCGGCACGCCGGCGGCGATCCGCCCCACGAGCGGCACGAGGGCGGCATCGCCCATCGGCGGAGCCGCGTCGGCGGGATTCTCGGCGGCGA
This sequence comes from Microbacterium sp., assembly GCF_003248605.1. Taxonomy (GTDB): domain Bacteria; phylum Actinomycetota; class Actinomycetes; order Actinomycetales; family Microbacteriaceae; genus Microbacterium. The sequence goes on along the minus strand of NZ_QFPF01000004.1, from coordinate 11,052 downwards.
CGCCGGGCAGGTCGATCAGGACCTCGATGGCACGGGTCTTGCCGGAATCGCGCCGCAGATAGCCGGAGAGTTCGAGCTGGTTGAGCTGGTGGGTGACGCTGGAGAGCGAGCGCAGCCCGACGGCATCGACGATCTCCCGCATGCTGGGCGGGTATCCGTGCGCCTGGACGGCGCGCTGGATGACCTCGAGGATCGCCATCTGCTTGTCGCTGAGGCTCTTGCGCCGGCGTGTGCGCGGCTTCGCCTCGGGGGCCGGCGCGGCTTCCGCTCCGCCGTCGGTGACCTCGTTCTCGAGTGCCATCGGACTCTCCTCCCGCCGTTGTCGGCTTCGAATGTCGGTGGCCCCTACTGGACTGTGTCCGCGCTCGTCGGAGCCGTTTGCAGGCTATCCGATCCGCGGGAGTCTTCGGCACATTCTTTCGAGCGTGTCGGGTGCATCGCGGTGACGAAGTTCGAAGAACAGCTTGACCTGAGGCGATATCGAAGATAACTTCGGAACGCACGTACGCATCCGGACCTCCCGGCCGAGGTCCGGATGCGGACGTCGGGACGGAGTCTTCGAATCCTCGTCCCCGCGCTCCCGGCACCACACACGGCACACGCCCCAGGAGGACACCATGACCGCCGCAACGATCACGACACCGAACACGCGCCTTCGTCTGACGACACGGGGCCGGCGCGTCCTCGCCGCCGTCGTCGCGATTCCGCTCGCGGCCGTGCTCTCGTTCGGTGTCATCAGCGGCGGCTCCGCTCTCGCCTCACGCGACGCGGGCGCCGAGGAGACGGCCTTCACCGCCGTCACCGTCCTGCCCGGCGATTCTCTCTGGTCGCTCGCTCAGCGCGTGGCACCCGGCGCCGACCCGCGCGACGTCGTCGACGCGATCTCGCGGCTCAACGCGCTCGACACCTCGACCCTGCGCGCTGGCCAGGTGCTCTCCCTCCCCGCGGAGTACGCATCCTGACCCGTCACGTACGCCTCCTGACTCGTCGGGGCGCGGCGGGTGCGCTCTACGATTGATCGGGTGACTGCATCCCTCGATGACCTTCCGCTCCGCGACGACCTGCGCGGGCAGCGGCCCTACGGAGCTCCTCAGGCTGCCGTTCCCATCGCGTTGAACGTCAACGAGAACACGCATCCGGTTCCGCAGGAGGTCGCCGACGACATCCTCGACGGCATCGCTGTCGCCCTGCGCGAGGTGAACCGGTACCCCGACCGCGAGTTCGTGACACTGCGCGAGGCTTTCGCGGACTACCTGGGTCACGGCCTCACCCGTGACCAGATGTGGGCTGCGAACGGCTCGAACGAGGTGCTGCAGCACATCCTGCAGGCTTTCGGAGGTCCGGGCCGCCGCGTGTTCGGCTTCGGCCCGACCTACTCGATGTACCCCTTGCTCACGGCGGGCACGGGCGCCCAGTGGGTCGCCGGGGAGCGCGCGCACGACTTCACGCTCGATCCGCAGGCCGCCGCCGAGCAGGTGGCCGATGCCGATCCCGACGTGGTGCTGCTGTGCTCGCCCAACAATCCGACGGGCACCCCCCTGCCGCTGCCCGTGATCGAGGCCGTCTACGAGGCGGCTCGCGGCGTGGTGGTCGTCGATGAGGCCTACTGGGAGTTCGCCCCGCACGACCAGCGTTCCGCACTGACGCTGCTGCACGACCGGCCGCGGCTCGCCGTGTCGCGCACGATGAGCAAGGCCTTCGCCTTCGCGGGTGCGCGCGTCGGCTATCTCGCCGCGGATCCCGCGTTCGTCGACGCCCTGCGACTCGTGCGTCTGCCCTACCACCTGAGCGCCCTCACGCAGGCGGCGGCGCTCGGTGCGCTGAGACACGCCGACACGATGCTCGGCATGGTCGATGACATCGTCGCGCAGCGCGACCGGATGGGGGCGACCCTCTCGGCGCTGGGCTTCGAGCCCTACGAGTCCTGGACCAACTTCATCCTCTTCGGCGCTGTCGCCGACCCGCACGCCACGTGGCAGGCTCTGTTCGAGCGGGGGGTGCTCATCCGCGACGTCGGCCTGCCCGGCACGCTCCGCGTGACGGCCGGTACCGAGGACGAGACGACCGAGTTCCTCGATCAGCTCGCGTCGCTAGGATCGCAGTCATGAGCGCCCGCACGGCCAGCCGCACCCGTCGCACGAGCGAGTCGACGGTGGAACTCGACCTCGACCTCGACGGCACCGGCGTCAGCCGCATCGACACGACGGTTCCCTTCTTCGACCACCTGCTCACGGCGTTCGCCAAGCATTCGCTGACGGACCTGACGATCCGGGCGTCCGGTGACACCGAGATCGATGTGCACCACACGGTGGAGGACACCGCGATCGTGCTCGGACAGGCGATCCGCGAGGCTCTCGGCGACAAGGCGGGCATCTCCCGATACGGTGACGCCCTGGTCCCGCTCGACGAGGCCCTCGCGCAGGCGGTCGTTGACATCTCGGGCCGTCCGTACCTCGTGCACGCAGGTGAGCCCGCGGGGTACGAGTTCCACCTCATCGGCGGTCACTTCACCGGCTCGCTCGTGCGCCACGTCTTCGAGGCGATCTCCTTCCACGCCGGTCTGACGGTCCACGTCAACCTCCTCGCCGGCCGCGATCCGCACCACATCGCGGAGGCCGAGTTCAAGGCCTTCGCGCGCGCGTTCCGCCAGGCCAAGGCGATCGATCCGCTGGTGCACGGCATCCCGAGCACGAAGGGTGCGCTGTGACGTCCCCCGACATGCCGGGAGACATCGTGCCCGACGGGCCGCGCCCGCTCGTGGCGGTGCTCGACTACGGATCCGGCAACGTGCACTCCGCGGTCAAGGCGCTGCAGTCCGCGGGGGCCGACGCCCGGCTCACCGACGATCGCGCGCTCGTGCTCGAGGCCGATGGGCTCGTCGTGCCGGGTGTGGGCGCGTTCGCGGCCGTCATGGGCGCACTGCGGGCCTCCGGTGGCGACCGGCTGATCGAACGTCGCCTCGCCGGCGGCCGGCCGGTGCTGGGCATCTGCGTGGGCATGCAGGTGCTCTTCGAACACGGCGTCGAGCGCGGCGTCGACACGGAGGGCATGGGGGAGTGGCCCGGCGCCGTGACCGAACTCGACGCACCCGTGCTGCCGCACATGGGGTGGAACACGGTCCGCCCCGACCCCGGTTCGCGCCTGTTCGCCGGCCTCGAAGCGGAGCGGTTCTACTTCGTGCACTCCTACGGCGTGCAGCAGTGGCTCCTCGACGTGCAGCCGCCCTTCCCGAAGCCGCACCTGACATGGACCGACTACGGCGGGCGGTTCCTCGCCGCCGTCGAGAACGGCCCGCTGTCGGCGACCCAGTTCCATCCCGAGAAGTCCGGCGCGGCGGGCATCCGTCTGCTCGCGAATTGGATCGACGGCCTGAGCCTGGCTAGGATCTAGGCTTCGTGCCCACTCGCCCGCAGGGCGGGGTCGGCCCGGCACCCGCCCCGTGCCCATCCGGGGTCATCCGCCACTCGCACGAGGATCCATGAACGATTTCGCCGCAACGCCCCAGCTCGTCCTGCTCCCCGCCGTCGACGTCTCCGCAGGCAAGGCGGTGCGACTGACGCAGGGTGCGGCCGGCACCGAGACCTTCCACGGCGATCCCGTCGATGCGGCGGTCGACTTCGCCCGCCAGGGTGCTCAGTGGATCCATCTCGTCGATCTCGATGCGGCCTTCGGGCGCGGCAACAACGCCGCGGTCCTGCGCAAGGCGATCAAGCAGGTCAAGGGTGTCCAGGTCGAGCTCTCCGGCGGCATCCGTGACGACGCCTCGCTCGAAGCGGCACTCGAGAGCGGCGCCGCGCGCATCAACCTGGGCACGGCGGCGCTCGAGAATCCCGAGTGGGCAGCCGACGTCATCGCCCGCTACGGCGAGGCGATCGCGGTGGGGCTCGACGTGCGCGGCACGACCCTCGCCGCCCGCGGCTGGACCGAGGAGGGCGGCGACCTGTGGACGGTGCTCGAGCGTCTCGAGGCCGCCGGATGCAGCCGCTACGTCGTCACCGACGTGACGAAGGACGGCACCCTGCGCGGACCGAACCTCGATCTCCTGCGCCAGGTCACCTCGCGCACACCCAAGCCCGTCGTGGCCTCCGGCGGTGTGTCGAACCTCGACGACATCGCGGCCCTGCGCGAACTCGTCCCGCTCGGCGTCGAGGGCGCGATCGTCGGCCGCGCGCTCTACGCCGGTGCGTTCACGCTGGCCGAGGCGCTGGATGTCGCGGCCGGCTGACCGCGACGACTGCACGCCCGCCGGCGACTCGGCGGGTGTGCCCTGGCAGGGGCGCGCGTTCCAGCCCAACACCCACGCGGGCGACGACGGAACAGCCCCGTCGGCGTTCCTCGGAGCGATCGCCGCGTTCCGCGCCGGTGAGACCGGGCCCGAGGGCGTCATCGAGGCGCTGCGCGACGAACGACTGCTGATCCCCCTCGTCGCTGAGCGCGGCGACGAGGGCCTCTCGCCCCACGGTCACGTCGTCGACAAGACGCAGGAGCTCTCCATCGTCACGGTGGCAGCCCCCGACGGCCGCACCGTGCTCCCGGCGTTCAGCAGCGTCACGGCGATGACGGCGTGGGACGCCACCGCCCGCCCCATCCCCACACCGGTCCTGCGCGTGGCTCAGGCAGCGGTGAGCGAGGGCACCGACCTGATCGTGGTCGACCCCGGCTCCGAGACCGAGTTCGTCATCCGCCGCCCCGCCGTGTGGGCGCTCGCCCAGGGCGAGGCGTGGATGCCGCCGCACACCTCCGTGCCGGTGCGCACCGCGTTCCTGGAGTCGATCGCCTCCGAGCTGGCCGCCCTCGACGTCGAATTGGCCGCCGGCGATCCCGACGCGCGCATGCGCGGCCCCGAGACGGTCGTGCGGCTGCGGCTCCTGCAGGGCCTCGAGCGCCACGAGCTGGATGCGGTGCTGGGCCGACTCGCCCAGCGCTGGGCGGCGGATGACCGCATCGCCACGCTCGTGGACTCCCTGAGCGTCGTGCTCGTATCAGGATCCGCCCCGCCCGCCTCCTGATCCACGGCGCGCGCGCCTGCCCAGACGCGGCCGCCCCGGAGGGGATCATGACGCACACATTCGATCCTTCGATCGATGCCGACTACGCCGCCGCGCTCGCGACGGCCTCCGATCGTGCCCTCGCCTGGCTGCATGGCCGTGCCGATCACGCGATTCCGGCCCGAGCGACCGTCGCAGAGGTGGCCGCCGCGCTGGGGGGCGATCTGCCGTCGCGGGGTGCCGGTCCGGATGAGGTGGTCCAGATGCTCGCCGACGCGGTGGAGCCGGGGCTCATGGCCTCGCAGTCGCCGCGCTTCTTCGGCTGGGTGATGGGCGGCACGCTGCCGGCGGCCCTCGGGGCCGACTGGCTCGTCTCCGCGTGGGACCAGAACGCCGGGATGCGCGATGTCACGACGGGTGTCGTCGCCGCCGAGGAAGCCGCGGGCCGGTGGATCCTCGATCTGCTCGACCTGCCGTGCGGCAGCGACGTGGGATTCACGACGGGGGCGACCACGGCGAACCTCACGGGTCTGGCCGCAGCGCGGCACCGGGTGCTCGCGGATGCGGGGTGGGATGTCGGAGTCCACGGTCTCACGGGCGCCCCGGTGATCCGCGTCTTCGCCGGGGCGGAGCGGCACGGATCGGTAGATCTGGCGCTGCGCATGCTCGGTCTCGGGCTCCCGATGCCGATCGCCGTCGATGACCAGGGCCGGCTCGAGGCACGTGCCCTCGAGCGGGCGCTGGGGGAGGATGCGGGACCGGCGATCGTCGTGCTGCAGGCGGGGAACATCCACTCGGGCGCCTTCGACCCCTTCGACACCGCCGTCCCGATCGCGCGGCGCGCGGGGGCATGGGTGCACGTGGACGGTGCCTTCGGTCTGTGGGCCGCCGCCGGCAGCAGCGTGCGCGCGCTCATGCGCGGCGTGAGGGGTGCGCAGTCCTGGGCCACCGACGCGCACAAGACCCTGAACGTGCCCTACGACTGCGGCATCTCGATCGTCTCCGACACCGTGGCCGTTCGCGCCGCGATGGGCACGCACGCGAGCTATCTGGTGGAGACGGCGTCCGACACCGCCACGGACCCGCACCAGGTGGTGCCGGAGCTCTCCCGGCGCGCGCGTGGCGTTCCCGTGTGGGCGGCGCTGCGCGCGCTCGGTTCGGAGGGAGTGGCAGACCTCGTGGACGGACTCGTCGCCCAAGCGCGCGGCCTCGCCGGGCGTTTGGGCGCTATGCCGGGCGTGCACGTGGTCAACGACGTCGTCTTCACGCAGGTCTGCATCGCCCTCGATGACGACGCGGGCACGCGGGCGCTCGGGGAGCGACTGCGGTCGGAGGGAGTCGCCTTCGCCTCCTCCTCGGTGTGGCGGGGGCGTGACGTCCTGCGGTTCTCGGTCAGCAACTGGGCTACGGATCGAACGGCCGTGACCGAGACCGTCTCGGCGGTCGCGCGCGCGCTGCCGCCGACGTGACAGTGCGAAGGAGCCGCGATCGGGCGGCCGGTGATTCACCGCACGATCAGGTGACCGGTCCGGTCCACTTCTCGCCCGGGCCCTTGCCGATCGGGTCGGGGATCGTCGACGCTTCGCGGAAGGCCAGCTGCACCGAGCGCAGGCCGTCGCGCAGGGAGCGAGCGTGCATGTCGCTCACTTCGGGAGCCGCCGCGGTGATCAGGCCCGCGAGGGCGTTGATCAGCTTGCGCGCCTCGTCGAGGTCACGCTGGCTCTCGGGGTCATCGGCCAATCCGACCTTGACGGCCGCGGCGCTGAGCAGGTGGACCGCCGTCGTGGTGATGACCTCGACCGCCGCGACATCGGCGATGTCGCGCGTGGCCGACGAGGCGGCGCGCTCCTGCTCCTCCCACCGGGCCTGACGTGCGGCGTCGGGGCCTGTCGGGGCCCCGGTCGCGGGGGTGCTGCGGTCATGGTCGCCGGGAATCGTGGTCACGCGTCACTCTCTGCTAAGCTATGGCGGGCTCCGGGGCATTCTGTCCCGGTTCGAAAGAGGATTCGCATCCCACCCGCGTCGGCCGCTCACCAGGCTACCGGGTCCAGGTGCTCCGCCGGACCGTCTCGCAAGAGAGGCCCGGTTGCCAGGGCACGAAGCCGGCGGGCTCTGTGATGTACCGCGCGCCGGGTGGAATGCGGCGTCCCCTTTCACCCGGATCCGACCCTCGTATCCGGGTGGCCTCGCCGCTCGGCTCCGCCCTGCGGCTCCCACAGATCACAAGGAGCTCCGCATCAGCGATCCCCGCACCAATGACCGCATCCGCGTCCCCGAGGTCCGACTCGTCGGCCCCGCAGGAGAGCAGATCGGTGTCGTCCGCATCGAGGTTGCGATGCGCCTGGCGCAAGAAGCCGACCTCGACCTGGTCGAGGTGGCTCCGAACTCGAAGCCGCCCGTGGTCAAGATCATGGACTACGGCAAGTTCAAGTACGAAGCAGCGCAGAAGGCCAAGGAAGCACGCCGCAACCAGGCCAACACCATTCTCAAAGAGGTCCGGTTCCGTCTGAAGATCGACGACCACGACTACGAGACCAAGCGCAAGCGCGCCGAGGGCTTCCTCAAGACCGGCGACAAGGTCAAGGCGATGATCCTCTTCCGCGGTCGCGAGCAGTCGCGTCCCGACCAGGGCGTGCGCCTGCTGCGCAAGTTCGCCGAGGACGTCGCCGAGTTCGGCACGGTCGAGTCGAGCCCCACGATCGATGGACGCAACATGGTCATGGTCATCGCCCCGCACAAGAACAAGTCCGAGGTGAAGACCGAGCAGAACGCCAAGCGCGACGCGAGCAAGCAGGCCGCGCGCGAGGCTCGCGGTCCCAAGCCCGAGTCCGAGACGGCCGAATCGGTCGTCGAGTAGGACTCCATACGACTCCCGCCTCAGCGGGTGCACACCCACGACGCCCTTCGGGGCCTCAGCAAAGGAAAACGAGATGCCGAAGCAGAAGACCCACTCGGGTGCCAAGAAGCGCTTCAAGATCACCGGCAGCGGAAAGCTCAAGAAGCAGCAGGCCGGTATGCGCCACAACCTCGAGGGCAAGGCGAGTCGTCGCACGCGTCGCCTGAACCAGGACCAGGTCCTGTCGAAGGCCGACACCAAGGTCGCCAAGAAGCTTCTCGGTCGCTGAGCGCGCCGAATCAGGATAGGAAACAAGACACATGGCTAGAGTCAAGCGGGCAGTAAACGCCCACAAGAAGCGTCGCGTCATCCTCGAGCGCGCCTCCGGTTACCGCGGACAGCGTTCGCGCCTGTACCGCAAGGCCAAGGAGCAGGTCACCCACTCCCTGGTCTACGCGTACCGTGACCGTCGCAAGCGCAAGGGCGACTTCCGTCGTCTCTGGATTCAGCGCATCAACGCCGCGTCCCGCCAGAACGGCCTCACGTACAACCGCTTCATCCAGGGCCTCGGCCTTGCCGGTGTGCAGGTCGACCGTCGTATGCTCGCCGAGCTCGCGGTGAACGAGCCCGCCGTCTTCGCGTCGCTCGTGGCGACGGCCAAGGCCGCGCTGCCCGCCGACACCTCGGCTCCGAAGGCTTCGGCGTAAGCACACGAGCAACATCGTGCAGAAAGACCCCCGTTCTCCGTCCGGAGAACGGGGGTCTTTTCTGCCCCGTGGCCGCCTCGCGGGCCTACCCTTGACGCATGGGATCACTGATCGTGCTGGCCGTGGTGGCGGCCGCGGGCTGGGCCGCGGCCTTCGTCGGTCGTGCGGTGCTTCGCCGCCGTCCGCGCCAGCGCGACGACATGAAGCGCGTCGGTGACGACGCGGCCCTCGACCCGCGGGCGGCCGCGCTTCGCGCACAGGGCAAGGCCGCCTGGATGAGGATGTCGGGATTCTGACCCGGCGGGCTCCCGATCAGGCGAGCAGCCGGGCCTTCGCCGCGCTGAACTCGTCGTCGGTGAGCACCCCGGCCTCTCTCAGCGCGGCGAGCTTCTGCAGTTCCGCCACGATGTCGACACCGGCGGTGGCGGGGCCTGCGGCGGCGGGTGCGGTGGGAGCCGCAGGGGCGGCCGGGGCGGGCTGCGCCTGAGCGACTGCGCGAGCGGCGGCAGCATCCATCGCCGCCTGCTGCTGGGCGGCCTGGTACTGCTGCTGTTCGTACTGTGCCTGCGCCTTGCGGTCGCGGTTGCCGGCCATCGCGCCGCCGACGGCGTTCGCCGTGCCGGCGACGACCGCGGTTCGTGCGGCCAGTCCGATGAGTCCGGGTCGTCCGGATCGTCGCATGGTGTTCTCCTTCGCTCAGTCGGCGTCGACGTCGTCGTCGGCATCCATGATGGCGTTCACGACGGGCGCGGGTATGCGCTCGGCGCTCAGGACGACGGCTCCCGAGTCGGCGAGCGCGCCCGCGAGCTGCCGGGCGTAGACGAGCTCGAACGCGACGAGCGCGGCCGACGTTCCGGGCTCGAGCAACTCGGCGAGCTCCTCGATGTCCTCGTCGCCGGCGATCCCCGTCTCGGCGAGCTCGATGTCCCCGAACCCGAAGCCGTCATCGTCGTCCTCGATCTCGATGACCTCGACCGAGCCGTCCTCCTCCCGCGAGAGGATGACGAGGTCGAGCAGCCGGATCAGTCCCGACCCGACAAGGCTCTGCAGCGCGTCGACGACGCCCGGCTCGGGACGGTCGCCGTCGAAGCCCACCAGGTACAGCTCCACCGGTCCATAACGAAACGACATGACGTGCCTCTCGATCAAGGTTCGGCGGGATCCGCCGAGCGAAGCATAGCGAGCCGCGATGGCCGTGTGGGGTGCGCCGGTCGCACGAGCCCGGTTGCCTAGACTGGGCGTGTGCTGGAGAATCCGCGCTCGCCGCGCGTGCGCGCCGTCGCCAAACTGAGCAAGCGCAGTGCCCGCGACGAGACGGGGCTGTTCCTGCTCGAGGGGCCGCAGGCGGTGCGCGAGGCGCTGACCTGGCGCCCCGAGGCGATCGTCGATCTGTACGCGACGCCGACGGCTCTCGAGAAGCACGGCGACGTGCGCGATCTCGCCGCCGACGCCTCGTGCGCCATCGAGTTCACGACGGAGCCGGTGATCGAGGCCATGGCCGACACCGTGACGCCGCAGGGTGTCGTCGCCGTCGCGCGGCAGTTCCCCGTCTCGGTGCGCGATGTGTTCGCCGCGGGGCCGCGGCTGGTCGCGATCTGCGAGGAGGTGCGTGATCCCGGAAACCTCGGCACGATCATCCGCGCCGCCGACGCGGCGGGCGCCGACGCCGTGGTGCTCACCGGGCGCACGGTCGATCCCTACAACCCCAAGGTCGTGCGGGCCACCACCGGGTCGCTCTTCCATCTGCCGATCGCGCTCGGGGGCGACCTCGACCTGGTGATCTCCCGGGCGCGAGAGAGCGGCCTCCGTGTCGTGGCCGCCGATGTCAAGGGCGCCGATCTGCTCGAGGCGAGAGCGGACGGGATGCTGTCGTCGCCGACCGCGTGGCTGTTCGGCAACGAGGCCCGCGGCCTCACCGACGAGTCCCTCGCCCTCGTGGACGCCTCGCTGCGCCTGCCCATCTACGGGCGCGCGGAGTCGCTGAACCTCGCGACTGCGGCGAGTGTCTGCCTGTACGAGAGCGCATTCGCCCAGCGGTCCGCGGCGAGCTGAGGCAGCATCCGCGCTCCTGTTACGGTCCGGTAAAGGTCGTGTCAACCTACTGACCCTGGACGTGGGCTGTGCATAGTCTGAACGTCATGGTCAGCCAGAGCGATGTGCAGCCGAAGACATCGAACATCTCCGCACGTCGAGGCGAGCCCCTGGTCGTGATTGAGCACGTTGACAAGCACTTCGGTGATCTGCACGTCCTCCGCGACATCAACACGGTCGTCGACCGCGGCGAGGTCGTCGTCGTCATCGGGCCCTCCGGCAGCGGCAAATCGACGCTGTGCCGGGCGATCAACCGGCTCGAGACGATCGACTCCGGCATCATCACGATCGACGGGGCGAAGCTGCCCGAAGAGGGATCGGGCTTGGCCAAGCTGCGCGCGGACGTGGGGATGGTCTTCCAGTCGTTCAACCTCTTCGCGCACAAGACCGTGCTGGAGAACGTCACGCTCGGACCGATCAAGGTGCGCGG
>NZ_QFPF01000074.1 GCF_003248605.1 Microbacterium sp. | reverse complement strand
TAGGGCGTGTCTCCTAAGCTCCTTGGGGGGTCGAGGGCAGGGTAGGAGTGTGTCGCGTACTCGTACTCTCTCGGATGCTGCTTGGGCTCGGATCGAGCCGTTGATGCCGATTGCTTCGGTCAAGGGCGGTCGGCCGTTCCAGGAGCACCGTCGGGTGGTGGAGGGGATCGTGTGGCGGTATCGGACGGGTTCGCCGTGGCGTGATCTGCCGGCGGAGTTCGGGCCGTGGCAGACGGCGTGGAAGCGTCATCGCCGGTTCAGCGGCGACGGCACCTGGGATCGGATCTACGCGGAGATCCTCGCTGACGCGGACGCCGCGGGCGAGATCGACTGGGCCGTCAGCGTGGACTCCACCATCAACCGTGCTCATCAGCACGCGACGAATCTCCCGCGCGACACAGGGGGCTCTATCGAGTTACAAGAATCTGCGCGAGGAGCCGCCTGATCACGCGATTGGCCGGTCACGCGGCGGATTGAGCACGAAGATCCATCACCTCGTCGACGGCCGGGGGCTGCCGCTGGTCGTGCTCGTCGGTCCCGGCCAGGCCGGTGATGCGCCGATGTTCCCGGTGCTCATGGATCACCTCAGAGTCGGCCGGCGCGGACCGGGCAGGCCCCGCTCCAGACCGGACCGCGTCCGCGGCGACAAGGCGTACTCATCCCGAGCGATCCGGCAGCATCTCCGCGACCGCGGCATCGTCGCTGTGATCCCCGAGCCATCCGATCAGCAAGGACACCGTCAGCGCCGTGGCTCTCGCGGCGGCCGACCTGTCAGCTACGACCTCGAGGACTACAAGGGCCGCAACGTCGTCGAACGCGGCTTCAACGAAGACAAGCAATGGCGCGGACTCGCCACCAGATACGACAAACTCGCCCTCACCTACCGCGGCGGAGCAGTCCTCAGAGCCATCACCCTCTGGCTCAAACGGTTAGGAGACACGCCCTAGCAGGCGACGACGCGGGATGCTGTGGCCCCGCCGCGCCCGGATGCGCCGCACACGGTGGCCACAGCATCCGCCGCTTACACTCGATCGCATGTGTGGAATCGTCGGATACGTGGGCCCGCGGCCCAGCCAGGGCATCCTTCTGTCGGGCTTGGCACGCCTCGAGTATCGGGGATACGACTCCGCGGGCATCGCCGTGATCGATGCCGAAGGCGACCTCGGCATGCGCAAGCGCGCGGGCAAGCTCAGCGTGCTGCGCGGCGACCTCGAGAGCACCCCGCTCGCCGACGGCACGACCGGCATCGGACACACCCGCTGGGCCACCCACGGCGGCCCGACCGACGGCAACGCGCACCCGCACCTGGCCGACGACGACAAGCTGGCCGTGATCCACAACGGGATCATCGAGAACTTCGGCGAGCTGAAGGCCGAGATGGTGGCGGCGGGCTACACCTTCCGCAGCGAGACCGACACCGAGGTCGCGGCGGTGCTGCTCGGGCACGAGTACCGTGCTCACGGCGGCGACCTCGTCGCGGCGTTCCGCACCATCGCCGGTCGTCTCGAGGGAGCGTTCACGCTTCTCGCGATGCACCGCGACCACCCCGGGCTCGTCGTGGGCGCCCGCCGCAACTCGCCGCTGGTGATCGGGCTCGGCGAGGGCGAGAACTTCCTCGGCTCCGATGTCGCGGCCTTCGTCGAGCACACCCGTCGCGCGCTCGCGATCGGTCAGGATCAGATCGTCGCGATCACCCCCGACGGTGTGACGGTGACCGACTTCTTCGGCGGCGCCGTCGAGGTCGAGCCCTTCGAGGTGACGTGGGATGCTGCCGCCGCCGACAAGGGCGGATGGTCCTCGTTCATGGCGAAAGAGGTGTCGGAGGAGCCCGAGGCGGTCGCCAACACCATTCGCGGTCGCGTCCGCGACGGCCAGGTCGTCATTCCCGAGCTGGACGGGCTCGACGAGCTCTTCGCCGGCGTCTCGCGCATCGTCGTCATCGCATGCGGCACGGCCGCCTACGCGGGGCTTGTCGGCAAGTACGCGCTCGAGCAGTGGACGCGCATCCCCGTCGACGTCGAGCTCGCGCACGAATTCCGCTATCGCGATCCCGTGCTCGACCCCGGCACGCTCGTCGTCTCGATCAGTCAGTCCGGTGAGACGATGGACACGCTCATGGCGGTCAAGTACGCCCGCGAACGCGGAGCCAAGACGCTGTCGATCTGCAACACGCAGGGCGCGACGATTCCCCGCGAATCCGACGCGATCGTCTACACCCACGCCGGTCCCGAGGTCGCGGTCGCCTCGACCAAGGCCTTCGTCGCGCAGATCACCGCGCTGTACCTGCTGGGTCTGCACATCGCCCGCGTGCGCGGCTGGGCGCACAGCGGCACCGAGGCCTCGCTCCTGGTGCTCGAGCTCGAGGCGATCCCGGGCAAGATCAGCCGCATCCTCGAGACCGAGAAGGAGCGCATCGAGCAGCTCGCGCACTGGATGGCCGACACCCGCTCCGTGCTCTTCCTCGGCCGCCACGTCGGGTATCCGATCGCCCTCGAGGGCGCGCTCAAGCTCAAGGAGCTCGCCTACATCCACGCCGAGGGCTTCGCGGCGGGCGAGCTCAAGCACGGACCCATCGCCCTCATCGAGCCGGGCCAGCCCGTGTTCGTCATCGTGCCCTCACCCCGCGCGTCGGCCGACATGCACAAGAAGGTCGTCTCCAGCATCCAGGAGATCCGCGCCCGCGGCGCCCGCGTCATCGCGATCGCCGAGGAGGGGGATGTCGCGGTGCTGCCCTTCGCCGACGAGGTGCTGCGCATTCCGCTCGCCGAGCCGCTCTTCGAACCGCTGCTCGCGGTCGTGCCGCTGCACATCTTCGCGATGGCGCTCGCCGAGGCCAAGGGACTCGATGTCGACCAGCCCCGCAACCTGGCCAAGTCCGTCACGGTCGAGTAGCGTCCGATGATCGTCGGCATCGGCGTCGACCTCGTCGACATCCCGCGCTTCGAGCGCACGATCGAGCGCACCCCACGCCTGCTCGAGCGGCTCTTCTCGCCCGCCGAGCGGGCGCTGCGCCCGCGGTCCCTGGCCGCGCGGTACGCCGCCAAAGAGGCGCTCATCAAGGCACTGGGCGGATCCGACGGCGTGCACTGGACCGAGATCGAAGTCACCCCCGAGGAGTCCGGTCGCCCCTGGTTCACGCTCGCGGGCTCGACCGCCGAGGTCGTGGCGGCACGCGGCATCACCACGATCCATCTCTCGATGAGCCACGACGCGGGATTCGCCACGGCCTACGTCGTCGCCGAGGCCGCGCCGGTGCTCGGCGCGGAGCCCGCCGATCGCCGCTTCCAGGTGCGGTTCGCGGGAGCGGACTGGGAGGAGCGCTCGTGAGCCGGCTGCCCGCCGGAGTCATGCGCGAGGCGACGATCGACGTCGGGTCGATCACCGCCAACACCCGGCACCTGCGACGCCTCACCGGCGTCGACGAGATCATCGCCGTCGTCAAGGCCGACGGGTACGGCCACGGCGCCGCGCGCGCGGCGATCGCTGCCCTCGAGGGCGGCGCGACCCGCCTGGGTGTCGCCGACATCGCCGAGGCGCTCGCGCTGCGCCGCGCGGGCATCTACGCTCCCATCCTCGCGTGGCTGCACGCCCCCGGCGCGTCGTTCGCCGAGGCCGCCTCGCTGGGTATCGAGCTCGGCATCTCCAACATCGACCAGCTGCTGCAAGCCGGTGCGGCAGCATCCGCCGACCGCCCCGTGGGCGTGCACCTCAAGCTCGAGACCGGTCTCGCGCGCAACGGCATCGCGCCGGCCGACTGGGCCATGGTGTGCGCCGAGGCCGCCCGGCTCGAGCGCATCGGGCGGGTGCGGGTCGTGGGGCTGTTCAGTCATCTCTCGAACGCCTCCGAGGCCGAGGATCTCGCCGCCGTCGAGGCGTTCGAGCGGGGAGTGGTCGCCGCCGCGGCCGCGGGACTCACCCCGCCGCTGCGGCACATCGCGGCCACGAACGCGGCGATCGCTCTGCCTGCGGCGCGCATGAACTGCGTGCGCATCGGCATCGGCCTGTACGGGCTCTCGCCGTTCGCCGGTCGCTCGTCGGCCTCGCTGGGGCTGCGGCCCGCGATGACGCTGCGCGCGTCGGTCGCCGCGGTGCGCCGGGTGCCGGCCGGCCAGGGCGTGTCGTACGGGTACGACTACCGCACCTCCGCGGCGACGACGCTCGCCCTCGTGCCCCTCGGGTACGCCGACGGCGTGCCGCGGCAGGCGTCGGGGCGGGGGCCCGTGTCGATCGCGGGGCACCGCTTCGTCGTGGCCGGCCGCATCGCGATGGACCAGTTCGTCGTCGACGTCGGCGACACCCCCGTCGCGGTCGGCGACGAGGTCGTGCTGTTCGGCGATCCGACGCTCGGGGTGCCCGCCGCCGACGACTGGGCGGATGCCGCCGGCACCATCAATTACGAGATCGTCACGCGCATCGGGGCGCGGGTCGGGCGGCGGCAGGTGTCGTCGTGAGCGTCGCGGACGACCTGCTCGGCACGCACGACGTGGTCGATGCCCAGGCGATGGAGAACCTCGGCCGCCGGCTCGGTGCGGGACTCGCGGCGGGCGACCTGCTCGTGCTGACGGGTCCGCTGGGGGCGGGAAAGACGACGCTCACACGGGGCATCGCCGCGGGTCTCGGCGTGCGCGGGCCCATCCAGAGTCCGACGTTCGTGATCGCGCGCACGCATCCCTCGCTCATCGGCGGGGCGCCGCTCGTGCACGCGGATGCGTATCGCCTCGGCTCGGCGCTCGAGCTCGACGACCTCGACATCGATGCCGACGGCTCGGTCGTCGTCGTGGAGTGGGGGCGCGGCATGGCCGAGGGGCTGCGCGAGGTGTGGTGGGAGATCGAGATCGAGCGTCCCGTCGGCGGCCGGGGTGCCGACACGATGTGCGGCGACCTCTCGCGCGCGACCATCGAACTCGACGCCGACGCGCCGCGGGTCGTGACGATCGCGCGGCGGCCGTAGCGCAGCATCCCGCGCGTGTTCGGCCCGGCCCTGCTTCTGCGGGCGTTGGGGCGTTGATCCTGCCCGCCGGGGCGTCGGGGGGTTCCGGCCGCTGGGGCGCGTCGTTCCCGGCCGTTGGGGCGCGTGGGTTCCGGCCGTTGGGGCGCGTCGGTTCCGGCCGTTGGGGCGTTGAAATCACCGTGGGGCGTGCTGCAGCGCGCCCCACGGTGGTTCTGACGCCCCAACGCGGCATTCCGTCGGCCGCGAGGTGATTCTGACGCCCCACCGTCGGCTCTGCGGGGCGTGGGCTGGCGTTGGATGCTGGGTCTCGATGTTCTCCGGCCGTTGGGGCGTTGAAATCACCGTGGGGCGTGCTGCAGCGCGCCCCACGGTGGTTCTGACGCCCCAACGCCCCCGCACCGCCCCCCAACGCCCCCGCACCGCCCCCCAACGCCCCCGCACCGCCCCCCAACGCCCCCGCACCGCCCCCCAACGCCCCCGCGGCGCCGCGACTACCCTGGAGGGCGTGATCCTCGCCATCGACACCTCGCTCGGCACCGCCGTCGCGGTCGTCACCCTCGACGGGGAGGTGCGGGGCGAGGCATCCACCCCGAACGCCCTCGGCCATGCCGAGATCATCGGCGATCTGCTCGAGCGCGCGCTCGACGCCGCCGCCGCGACCCCGGCCGACATCACGCACGTCGCCGCCGGCATGGGCCCCGGACCCTTCACCGGCCTGCGCATCGGCATCGCGGCCGCGCGAGCCTTCGCCCTCGGTCGTCGGATCCCGATCGTCCCGGTCGCCAGTCACGACGCCGCGGCCCTCACCCACTTCGACCGGCCCGGCATTCGAGGCCCCATCGCGATCACGACCGACGCGCGGCGCCGCGAGTTCGCGTACACGATCTACGCCGGTATCGACGAGCGCGGCCTGCCCATCCGCACGGCCGAGCCCGCCCTCGCCCCCCGTGACGAGCTCGACGCACGGCTCGCCGGGGCTGGGGCCGCCACGGTGGACGACGCCACCGACGCCGACGCCGACGCCGACGCCGACGCCACTGACGCCACCGACGCCACCGCCGCCGACGCCGCCTCCGCCAGCCCCACCCGCATCGACGTCACCGAGATCTCGGCGGCCGCCCTCGGCCGGGTCGCCGCGCGACAGATCGCGTCGGATGCTGTCGCCACAGCATCCGAGCCCCTCTATCTGCGCTCACCCGACGTCACCGTCGGCGGGCCGCGCAAGCGGGTCGGCACGTGAGCGTGCGCGCGGCGACGGGCGCCGACCTCGGCGCGATCATGGCCCTGGAGCGCGCATCGTTCCCGACCGACGCGTGGTCCGACGCGATGATGCGCGAAGAGCTCGCCTCGCCCCACGGCCGTTACCTCGTGCTCGAAGAAGCGGGCCGGCTGATCGGGTACGGGGGCGTGCGGGCGTCCCGCGGGGCCTCGGATGCCGACATCCAGACGATCGCTCTCGCCGAGTCCGCCCGGGGTCGAGGACGCGGGCGGGCCCTGCTGCGGGCGCTGCTCGCCGAAACGGCGGGGCTGGGGGCGCGCGAGGTGTTCCTCGAGGTGCGCGCCGACAATCCGGTCGCGCAGCAGCTGTACACGTCGGAGGGGTTCGCCGAGATCGGTCGCAGGCCCCGGTACTACCAGCCCGACGGGGTCGACGCCGTCGTGATGCGCCTCGATCTGCGGGGCTGGGCGGCCCAGCGTCCGGCCCGGGAGCCCGCGACGACAACCGGCGCCCTCCACCCGGCGCAGGGCGCGCCGATCACCACCGAGGCAGGAGCCTGCACGTGAACCGCACCGCGCCCCTCGTGCTCGGCATCGAGACCAGCTGCGACGAGACCGGCATCGGCATCGTCCGCGGACGCACGGTGCTCTCGAACACGATCGCCAGCAGCATGGACGAGCACGCCCGTTACGGCGGCGTCGTGCCCGAGGTCGCCGCCCGCGCACACCTCGAGGCGCTGCAGCCGGCGATCGAGGCGGCGCTCGCCGAATCCGGCGTCGCCCTCGCCGACGTGGATGCTGTCGCCGTGACATCCGGACCCGGCCTTGCCGGCGCGCTCATGGTGGGAGTCGGCGCCGCGAAGGCGCTCGCCGTCGCCGTCGGCAAGCCTCTGTACGCCGTCAACCACCTCGTCGGACACATCGCGGCAGACATCCTCGACGATGCTGCCGAGCCGCTCGAGTACCCGACGGTCGCCCTGCTCGTCAGCGGCGGACACACCTCCCTGCTGCTCGTGCGCGACCTGACGAGCGACGTCGAACTGCTCGGCGAGACCGTCGACGACGCCGCGGGCGAGGCCTTCGACAAGGTCGCGCGCCTGCTCGGACTGCCCTACCCCGGGGGTCCCGAGATCGACCGTGCGGCAGCATCCGGCGACCCGAGCGCGATCCGCTTTCCCCGGGGGCTGTCTCGGGCCAGCGACATGGCGGCGCATCGCTACGACTTCTCGTTCTCGGGTCTGAAGACCGCCGTCGCCCGGTGGGTCGAGCAGGCCGAGGCCGCGGGTGTCGAGGTGCCGATCGCCGACGTCGCGGCATCCTTCCGCGAGGCGGTGATCGACGTGCTCGTGACCAAGGCCCTCGACGCGTGTGCGCAGCACGGCGTGCCGCGCCTGCTGCTCGGCGGGGGAGTGATCGCCAACCGCCGCCTGCGCGAGGTCGCTCTCGAGCGGGCCGAGGCCGCCGGCGTCACGGTGCGCATCCCCCCGCTGCCGCTGTGCACCGACAACGGCGCGATGATCGCGGCGCTGGCGTCCGAGCTGATCATGTCGGGGCGCCCCGCGTCGACCCTCGCGTTCGGCGCGGACTCGACCCTGCCGGTGACTGAGATCCAGGTCGCGGCGGCCGAGACGGTGGATGCCGGGGCCCGGGCATGACCGACCCTTCGCCGCCGCGCGCGCCCGAGGGCGTGACGCCGCGCGCGCCCGAGGGCATGACGTCGCGCGCGACTGAGGGCGCGGCGCCGCGCCAAACCGACGGCGTGACGCCACGCGCGCCCGAGACGGGGCTCGCGGCTCCCGCCGCGGTACCCCCGCCCGCCCTCGTGCCCGAGACGGGTCCGGTGCCGTTCCCGCAGAATCCCGATACGGAGGCCGTGCCGGCACCGCCGCGCACCCGCGGCATCGCGGGGTGGGCGCTCGCTGTGGCGATCGTCGGCCTTACCGCATCTCTGTTCGTGGGCTGGGGCTTTCCGCTCGGTATCGTCGCGGTCGTGGCCGCGGGAATGGCTCTCCGGCGCGCGGGTGAGAGTCGGCAGATCGCGGGGTGGGCGCTCGCGCTCGGCATCCTGTCGCTGATCTACAGCATGATCTGGATCGCGTGGGCGGCGTCTCAGGCGACGCTGTTCACCTGAGGCACGGGCGTCAGACGCGATCGGCGAGGATCGCCAGTCGCGTGGCGCCCACCCGCGTGAGCAGCAACGTCGCGGACTCGGGTCCCGCGAGTCGCAAACGCGTGCGCAGGACGGCGGGATCGACATCCACCCCGCGCTTCTTGATCTCGAGGGTGCCGATGTCGCGCTCGCGTAGGGCGCGGGCGAGCTTCTTGACGTCGGCGGGCAGCACCTCGCGCACGCGGAACGACGACACGAACGGACTCGTCAGCGCCGCGTCGCCCGTCAGGTAGGCCACGCCGAGCGCGAGCGGACCCGCCTCGAGCGCCCGCGCGACCTCGCCGATCAGCCGAGCGCGGATGACCGATCCCGCCGGCTCGTGCACGAAGGCACCGAGCGCGCGCACGGGCTCGTCGTCGGCGTCGCCGGGCGCGGTCAGCTCGTGCGCCCCGCCGCCGATGAGCACGAGCGCCGAGCGCCGCACGCCCGACCGGGCAAGGGCCCCGGACCACAGCACGAGTTCGATCGTCGATCCATCGGCGGTGATCCACTGCGCCTCGACGTCGTCGGGGATCTCGCCGCGATCGAACGCCGGACCGAGCTTGATGCCCGCGGGCATCCGTGCCGCGAGGCCGAAAGCCCATGCGAGGCTCGGCGTGTACTCCGACGCCCCAACGGCCCGGGTCTCGCTGTGCCCCGCGGTGCGACGGGCGGGGTCGAGCCAGACCGCGTCGACGCCGGCGAGGTCGGCATCTTCGGCGCGCCCGCAGACGACGGATGCCGCGCCCTGGAACGGCGCGAGGTTGTAGGCCGCGAGGGCCGCTGTGACATCGTCGGACTCGACGGCGCGCACGTCGAGTCCGAGGCCCGCGAGCCCGAGGGCGTCGCCGCCGATGCCGCAGCCCAGGTCTGCGACGACCGAGAGGCCCGCATCGCGGAAGCGACGCGCGTGCAGCGTCGCGACCTGCAACCGCGTGGACTGCTCGAGGCCCGCGCGCGTGAACAGCATGCGCTCGGCCAGGTCGCCGAACTTGGCCCGCGCGCGTGCCCGCAGCCGCGCCTGCCCGACGACGGCCGACACCAGGTCGGGGGAGTGCCCCGCCGCGCGCAGCCGCGTGACCTCGCGGGCGACGTCGTCTGTCGACTCCAGCGCCGGGGTCGCGTCGAGCAGCCGCAGACCCTCGGGGGTCAGCAGCGCGGTGAGCTCGGACATCAGCACCGGACCAGCCTAGGCGCACCCTCCGACACGGCCGGATGACGGCATCCGCCACCCGGATTGGCACTCGCGTTGCGTGAGTGCCAGCGGATGCCTACACTGTGATTAGCACTCTCACCACGAGGTTGCTAACAAGTCTTGGATCAAGAAAGAGGTAGACCGTGACGGTTTCCACTCAGGTTTCCATCAAGCCGCTCGAGGACCGCATCGTCATCCGCCAGGTCGACGCGGAGCAGACGACGGCTTCTGGCCTGGTCATCCCCGACACCGCGAAGGAGAAGCCCCAGGAGGGCGAGGTCATCGCGGTGGGCCCGGGTCGCATCGATGACAACGGCAACCGCGTTCCGCTCGACGTCGCCGTCGGCGACCGCGTGATCTACAGCAAGTACGGCGGCACCGAGGTCAAGTTCGGCGCCGACGAGTTCCTCGTGCTCTCGGCCCGCGACGTGCTCGCGGTCGTCGTCCGCTGAGCGACTGATCGATCGGAAGGGCTCGGGTGCTTCGGCATCCGGGCCCTTCTGCATGTCTCCGCGGCTTCGTGTCTCGTGCCCTGAGCCCGTCGAAGGGCCGCGCCCGCGTTTCGCGCCCTGAGCCCGTCGAAGGGCCGCGCCCGCGCCTCTGGCAGAATTCCACGCACACTCGGCAGGCTCGGGATGCTGTCGTGTCGGTGACCGGGCGTAGGCTGAGCCGGTGAGCCCCACCCCCGCGCCCGATGCTGCGCGGTCGGTCACATCCGCGGGGGTTTCCGCCACGCCCGACCCGGCGCGCGAGCGCGCCGTCGGCGGCATATATGCCTTCACCGCCTACCTGCTGTGGGGATTCCTCCCTCTCTACTTCCTGCTGCTGGCCCCGACCGGTCCGTGGGAGATCGTGGCCTGGCGCATCCTGCTCTCGCTCGTCTTCTGCGTGCTGCTGCTGTCGGTCACCCGCTCGTGGGGCGCGTTCGCGCGCATCATCCGGCAACCGCGGCTGCTGTTGTGGACCGCCCTCGCGGGAGCCGTGATCTACGTGAACTGGCAGGTCTTCCTCATCGCGACGCTCACGGGCCACGTGATCGAGACGAGCCTCGGCTACTTCATCAACCCGATCTTCACCGTCATCCTCGGTGTGCTCGTGCTGCGCGAACGCCTGCGCCCGACGCAGTGGATCGCGATCGCCATCAGTGCGCTCGCCGTCATCGTGATCATGGTGGGTTACGGCTCGTTCCCGTGGATCGCGTTGACCCTCGCCGCCACATTCGGTGTCTACGGGCTGATCAAGAAGCAGATCGGTCCGGCCGTCGATGCGGTCGGCGGTCTGACGCTCGAGTCCTTCTGGCTCATGCCGGTCGCGATCGGGCAGCTGATCGTCGTCTCGCTCACGACGGGCCTCACCCTCGGCAGCGCCGGCATCGGGCACGCCGCGCTGCTCCTGCTCGCGGGTGTCGCCACGGCCACCCCGCTGCTGTTCTTCGCCGCGGGTGCGCGGCGCGTGCCCCTGACCGTGATGGGACTGCTGCAGTTCATCGCGCCGATCATGCAGTTCGTCACGGGGGCGTTCCTCCTCGGCGAGCCGATGCCCCTCGAGAGATGGATCGGGTTCGCGCTCGTCTGGGTCTCGCTCACGGTGCTGACGGTCGACTCGCTGCTCTTCGCGCGGCGGGCGCGAGGCGCCTCCGACCTGGGCGCGATCACCTGACGCGGAACCGGGTTCTTCGCCAGGTGGTACCGGGTCGATGGGGGAACAGTGGCTGCAGCATCCCGTCGGTGGGGGAAACTGTCCCGTTCGGGCGGCAAAACCGGCCCGTTATCGGGTCGTGACTTTACTGTGACACATCGTTAACGCACCGCAACATTGGTGGGCGGGTCCCGCGCTTAGGGTGAATCCACTGGGCAGGCTTCCCGAGCCGTGCCTCACGTTCATTCACAGCAAGGAGCAACATGAACGGCTTCACCCGCTCGCGCGGCAAGGTCCTCGGCGGTATCGCCGCGGTCGGCGTCAGCGCGCTCTTCCTCGCAGGCTGTGCCGGCAGCGGCGGCGACACCGAGTCGTCCGAGCCCGCCGCCGAGGCCGGCGAGGAGATGACCCTCACGATCGGCACCGCGCTGCCCCAGACCGGAAACCTCGCCTTCCTCGGCCCGCCCGAGGAGGCCGGTGTGGCATACGCCGCATCGCAGATCAACGAGGCCACCGCCGACACCGGCCTGACCATCGAGGTCGAGTACGGCGACTCGGGCGACACCGACAACAAGGCTTACGAGACCGAGATCCCGCGCCTTCTGGGCATGGACGTCTCGGCCATCATCGGTGCCGCGTCGTCCGGTGTCTCTCTGCAGTTCATCGACCAGGTCGTCGGCGCCGGCACGATCCTGTTCTCCCCGGCGAACACGTCCGACGCGTTCACGACGTACGACGACAACGGTCTGTACTTCCGCACCGCTCCCTCCGACGTGCTGCAGGGCGAGGTTCTCGGCAACCTGATCGCCGAGGACGGCAACCAGACGCTCGGCATGATCGTGCTCAACGACTCGTACGGCACCGGACTCGCGGGCTACGTCACCGAGGCTTTCGAGGCCGCCGGTGGCGAGGTCGTCGCGGCGCCCACGTACAACACGGGTGACACGTCGTTCGACGCGCAGATCAGCGAGGTCCTCGCGGCCGACCCCGACGCGATCGCCCTGATCACGTTCGAGGAGGTCACGACGATCCTGCCGAGCCTGTTCGGCCAGATCCCCGCCGACAAGCTGTACTTCGTCGACGGCAACCTGTCGAACTTCGGCGACGAGTTCCCCGCCGGATCACTCACGGGCGCC
>NZ_QFPF01000160.1 GCF_003248605.1 Microbacterium sp. | reverse complement strand
AGGACGCACGTCGGCAGATGTTGAGTCCCGAAGACGTCGCGGCAGCTGTGCGCTTCGTCGCCACCAGTCCCGCGAGCGCCTGCGTCAATGAGCTCGTCATCACCCCGGTGAAGTCGAAGACGATGACCGTCGACGCCTAGGACGCTGCGCCCGGGTTCTCAGGCGGGGCGACCGAGCCACGCCACGAAACGACCCTCGGGATCGCGCTCGCTGCGGATCTCATCGAGGCGGGCGAGGTTCTCCGGCGCCATGAAGGGCATCGGCCGATTGATCAGATTCTCGTCGGCCAGCATCGTGAACGCCGCGTGCGGCTCCCACGCGCGCATGACATCGGTGGTCCAGCCCTTCATCGACGCGTCGTCGGCGGGATCATCCCACGCGGTGTAGAGCGCGTAACAGAAGTCACCCTTGAGCGAGAACGCCATCGACGGACGCTCGGGCGCACCGGGATAGCCATCCCAGTTGAACATCAGCAGATAGGTCGGCGCCGCCGGAATCGTCTGGATGAGGTGCTCGAGGTTGGGCAGCAGCTCGTCCGCACCGGCATCGCTCACGATGTTGTCGGCGATCCAGCGACGACTCTCGTTGGGCACCGCAGTGCTCTCGTCGAGCTCGTCGGCGCCGTGCTGGGTCAACTGGAAGGGCATCGCCGCGAGCGCCCGCGACCGAGCGGGACACTCCTCGAGAAAGGCCAGCTGCGCGCGGGCCTCCTCCTCCGTCTCGGCGTAGGCGAATCCGCCCAGCAGCACGACGGGCTCCCAATCGGCGATCTCGTGCCGCTGCACGATGACGCCGAGTTCGACGGGGGTGTCGCGACCGCGCTCGTTCGCGAAGCGGAAGACCTCTTCGGCCGCGGACGCCGGAAAGATGTAGCGGCTGTTCATCGTCACCGCCCGATGCGGGTACACGCGGAGATGGAACTTCGTGACCGCGGCGAAAAAGCCGGGGCCCGCCCCGCGCGCGGCCCAGAGCAGATCGGCGTTCTCGTTCTCGTCGGCATGGACCAGCTCGCCGTCGGCGGTGACCGCATCGATGCCGATCACCGACATGCACGCCGGTCCGAACTCGCGCCCCGCCCACCCGAAGCCGCCCTGCAGCAGATACCCGCCGATGCCGACCGCATAGTTGTGGCCGACGGGAAAGAAGAGGTCCTGCTCGCGCAGCATCGCGAGCACCTCGGATCCGCGGATGCCGGGCTGCACCGTCGCGGTCATCGACTCCTTGTCGATCTCGACCCCGCGAAGGTTCGACATGTCGATGAGCAGCGAATCGTCGCGCAGATGCGACCCCGACCAGCTGTGGCCGCCGGAGCGGATCGCGACCTGCAGACCCTCGAC
This sequence comes from Microbacterium sp., assembly GCF_003248605.1. GTDB lineage: Bacteria > Actinomycetota > Actinomycetes > Actinomycetales > Microbacteriaceae > Microbacterium. Next base: position 2,798 of record NZ_QFPF01000160.1, on the reverse strand, counting down.
CTTGGCCAGACGCACCGCGGCGACGACATCCTCTTCGGAGCTTGCCAGCACGATGATCTCGGGAAACCTGTCGGGCACCCCCGCATGCCACACCGCACCGCGCCGCAGCGTCTCGTACGCCTCTCCCCCGCGGCGCAGGACGCGCCCGGTGATACCCGTCCTCGAAGGGATGAGATCGGCGCGGTCGGTGATCGTGGTCGGGTGTGGATTGTCGTTGCCCATGGGACTCCTGCGTCCGTCGTGTGCGCCGCGAATACGGCGGCGAAGACGGTAACACAGCCCTGCGGGCAATTCGGCTGTCGTGAGTTTGGCTATTGTCATTAGCTTTTTAGCTATGTACAGTAGCCCCATGACCCCACAGGATGACGCCGGAGCGCCGGTGACGAGATATCTCGAGACTGCCGACGGCAGGATCGCGTACGACGTGCAGGGGTCCGGCCCGCTCGTCGTGATGGTCCCGGGTATGGGCGAACTGCGCTCGTCCTACCGCTTCCTCGCGCCCGCGATCGCCGCCGCGGGCTACCGCGTCGTGACCACGGACCTGCGGGGTCACGGGGAGAGCGATGCCGGGTTCCCCTCGTACGGCGACGAGGCGACAGCATCCGACATCTCCGCCCTGATCGACGAGGTCGGACAGCGACGCGCGCCCGCCGTCATCGTCGGCAACTCGCTCGCGGCGGGAGCGGCAGTGATCGTGGCGGCGCGACATTCGGAGCGGGTGTCGGGGCTCGTGCTGGTGGGGCCGTTCGTGCGGAACCCGCCCGGAAACGCGGTGATGACGGCGATCTTCCGAGCGATGACGATGCCACTGTGGGCCGCGGCCGCGTGGCGGGCGTACATGCCGATGCTCTACGCGGGGCGCAAACCCGACGACTTCGACGCCTACCGCGCGGCCGTGCACGCGAGCATGCGACGACCCGCGTATCGCAAGGCGTTCTCTCTCACGACACGGCAAACCGACCACGCACCGGCCGCGGCGCGACTGGCCGAGGTGCAGGCGCCCGTGCTGGTGGTGATGGGCGAGCGGGATCCGGACTTCCCGGAACCCGCCGTCGAGGCGCACTGGGTCGCGGACGCGCTCGGTGGCCGGGTTGTGATGGTGCCGGATGCGGGACACTACCCGCAGGCGCAGCAGCCGGAGTCGAGCAGTCGCGCGGTGCTCGCGTTTCTGGCGGGGAGCGTGGCGGGTTCGGGCACCTCCGGGGCGGGTGCGCCGAGTGCCTAGGGCGGGACTCACGACCGACGTGGTGATCGAGCGAGCGGCTGAGCTGCTCGAGCGGGCGCCGGGGGCGGAGCTGACGCTCGCGGCGGTCGCGGGCAGCCTCGGGGTGCGGGCGCCGTCGCTGTACAAACACGTCGACGGGCTGCCGGGGCTGCGGCGGGGCATCATGCTGCGGGCGAAGCGCTCCTTAGGCGACGCGCTGGCGCAGGCCACGATCGGGCGGTCGGGCGCCGAGGCCGTGCGCGGCATCAGCGTCGCGTACCGGCAGTGGGCGCTGGCGAACCCCGCGCAGTACCCACTGACGATCGCGGCCGCCATCGAGGGGGATGCCGAGGACACTGCCGCCGGCGAGACCGCGCTGCGGGTGATCTACACCGTGCTCGCCGGCTACGGACTGGAGGGAGAAGACGCCGTGGACGCGACGCGGTTCCTTCGTGCGACCATCCACGGGTTCGTCAGCCTGGAGACGTCGGGCGCGTTTCGGTTGCCGGTCTCCATCGAATCTAGTTACGAACGGGTCGTGGAGAGCCTTGTCGTGGGGCTGGAGGCGTGGGGGCGGTAGGGGGCGGGGCTTGGGCGGGGGCTGGATGGCTGGGGGCCGCGGCCTGGGTGGGGGCTGCCGCGGGATCGCGGGGCGATCCCTTGCCCTCGGCAGGCGGGTGGACTGGTCGGACGGCTCGCGGAACGATTGGGGCGGCGGGGCGGGGGCGGGTACGGCACCCCGAATGGAGGGCAGGCGCGCGGCCCGGATGGAGCGTGGCCGAGAGCGGTTCCTGAGCCTGTCGAAGGGCCGGTGAAGATGAGAAAGGTCTAACCCAGAAACTTCTCGGATCGGGGCTCTTGAGGGTCGATTCCGGGGGTCAATGTCGGAGGCCCCGCGTAGAGTTTCGAACATGAAGACGAAGCACGCCGGTGACGCACACGACGACAACGTCGACGGCGTCGACGCCGTGGCGGCAGGGTTGGCGGCGGAGTACGCCGCCGCGGTGGCCGCTATCGCTGCCGCCGAGGCGCAGGCGATGAGCGTGCTGGCGCGAGCGCAGGCGGTCGGGTTGGAGCGGGTCGCGGAGATCCCCCGCAGCGCTGGCCGCGAAGCCGAACTACCCTTACGGGCCCTCGCGGCGGAGCTGGGGGCGTGTGCGCGGCAACCCGATCGTTCGGTGCAGCGGCGGATGAACGACGCCCACACCCTGGTGAACCGGTTCGCGGCGACCTGGGACGCGCTGGCCGCGGGTGTCCTGTCGGTCGGGCATGTGCGGGCGATCGTGGAACACGGGGTGAAACTCACCGACCCGGAGGTGCGCGGCGCGTTCGAGGTTGAAGCGTTGGAGCGGGCCGCGTCGACCACGCCGGGGCGGCTCGGACCGCAACTCGCGCGGCTCGTGGAGCAGGTGCAGCCGACGACGTTCGTCGAGCGGCACAAGGTCGCACGCGCGGGACGCGGGGTGTGGGTGCGGGACGTCGAAGACGGAATGAGCGAACTCCTCCTCCGGGGCCCGGCGGTGCCGGTGCACGGCATCCACGACATGATCACCCACATCGCCCGCGACGTCCTCAACACCGCACACGCCGCCGA
>NZ_QFPF01000159.1 GCF_003248605.1 Microbacterium sp. | reverse complement strand
GGCCTACATCCGCCGCGTCTCGAGCAAAGTCCTCCGCATCCGTTGTGGACAGGACCACGCGCGGTGTGCCGCGCGACACTGTTGGCTCGGGCACCGTGGGCTGGGCAGCCGCCGATGTCGAATCGTCAGTCGGCGCGCCGGCGTCAGGCTGGGGCGCAAGCGTCAGGCCATACAGCCCGACACCGACCAGCGCGGCGAGGATCCCGAAGCCGACCGCGACGAGAACGACAACCCGGCGACGAGCGGGATGCGGGGTGACGGCCATCACGCGATCTCCCGCCTCGCTTGAGCGCGAGCCTCGCGGAGCGCGGCGAAGAACTCCACAGTCGAGGCCAGCGTCTCCTCGAACTGAATGAGTTGCTCATCGGAGAGTTCGGTGGCGACGGCGGTGACGTCGAAGTGCGTCCACCACAGGTCGAGGTCCTCCCAGACGCGCACGAAAGCGCGAACCGGGAAGGCGTGGACCGAAGCGGACCGGGCTTTGGGCTTGCGTCCCTTGCGCTTCGCCTCTTTGACTCGGGCGAGCGCAGCGTTCGCCAACTGCTCGAGCTCGTCGGGCGGTTCGAAGTCCTCGGGCGCTTCGAAGTCTTCGAACCCACGGGGCGGTTCGGGATCGAGGAACTCTCGGATGCGCGCGTGCGACGCGGTGACACTTCCTCCCTCGTCGATGAGCTGCAGTTCCTCGTGGGCTCGCTCTCTCAGCTCCGGGTCGGTCACAGGACTGTTGACGAGCCGCTGCAGCTCTGCGATGCGCTCGAGGGTCGTGTACGACGCCTTGCCCGTGACCATCTTTGCGGCCTGCGTGCGGCTCTTTCCTGGCTTGAATTGCGGTGGTGCCACGGTGGCACCACCGTAGTTTCCGGCGAAATCGTCCCCGCGGCTGAACTGTGTTGCAGACTGGCGGCGCAGCGCGTCCTCGGCGATATACGACTTCAGTTCGGTGTAGAGCGTCGCGGCTTCGGTGGGCGTGAGCGGCTTGTGGAGCACGTTCTCGGCCTGCTCGGCGAGGAGTTCGGCGAGCCGATCCGAGATCCCTGATCTCACCCAGACCTTGATCGTCTTCTCGCCCAGACGCTTGAGAGCTTCGAGACGCCGGGCGCCGCACACGAGCACGCCCTCTGGCGTGACCGTGACCGGTTGCAGTAGTCCATCGCGGGTGATGGATGCAGCCAACTCGTCGATGTCGCCGTACTCGTGGCGGTGCCGAGAACGAGGTCGTCGTCTGTCAGGAGCGATCTCAGCGGTTCGCCGATCAGCAGGCGGAGCAGGATGCCGCGGCCAGCAGTCGTGCGCGCCACTTCAGGCTCGGGGTTTCCGAGCACGGCGCGGAGGAGCCCGTTCCAGGACGCGGAGGACAGGTCGAGGAGTGTCCGTCCGTGGACGTCTCGCCGGAGCGACTCCCACGCGGTCGCGCGCGAGGGCGCTTCGCTCAGCCGAGCGCAGATGTACTCCATCGCGGTGCGTGCGGGTGTCCGCGGCCAGCCGAGAAGCGTCATGAAGGCGATCGCGTTCTCGACGGCTTCGGGGATGCCGGGGCCTTCGTGTGAGTCGCTGTCGACGTCTGCGTCCTCGGCCGATTCCACTCTGAGCGCGGGGTGATAGTCGCTCAGCGGGTTCTCGCGGTCGCTGAACCGTTCGGGGTCGTGGAAGGAGGAGAACTCGGGTCGACGCGCCTGGTAGACCGAGCACAGCAATCCGTTTGCCCGTTCTTCCGCAATCATCGTGACCTGGACCGCGCGGGTCACGACAGCCCAAGGATCATCGGCGTTTCGCACGGACGGCAGGCGCATGGCGTCGAATGCAGCGGCCGCCGCATCCCACGGGTCGAGCCCGTGCTTGCGTGCCAGCTTCGCGTAGCGTCTCACGACGTGGGCCATGAGCGCGGCAGCTTGCTTGTCATGGCGCCACGCCCCGTGATCCTGCGCGGCAAGTCGCTCAAGCAGCGCGCGAAGACCCTCCGAGGTCTCGAACGACTCACGGTCATCGCTGCCCTCCGCCGTGTGCGGGAGACGCGCGGCAGGGGTGGGTGCAGGTGCTGGCGACCACGAGCGCTGGGTGTCCATGGCAACCTCGCTACCGACCGATCCCGGACCGCCGTACCGCGCCGTGCGCGTGGCGACTGGTACCGAACGCCGTGACGGGCGGCAGTTGAAGCGCTCGATCGCGAATGGCGCGCCGCGTGGCCGCAACGCTCTGGGTGGGTAGCGCGCGGGCACACCGCGCGATCGACGACTCGAGGTCGATGCCTTGCCCCGCGACCCGGCCTGTGACCGCGGGAACAAGCTCCGTAGGGCGCATCCACACGATCTCGCTCCGGACCGTCTCGCCCCCCGACAGGCCCAGTGGCTGCCCCTCGAGCGAAGGATCGCCGTGCCGCGCGAACTCGGATACCTCTTCGCCGACCGGCCTGTCGGCGCGGGCACCGAAGCTAGCGGGCGCACTCGAGCGGTCACGCGACCACACGTCATGCTCTGGACCGTGCTCGTTCATGGCGCAGCTCCCTTCTGAAGGTCAGGTATGTCGAGCGTCCCCGCGAACCACCGGCCGACTGTCGACGGGTGCACTCCCGTGGCGCTCGCAATCTCCTTGTTCGACATGCCGCGCTGACGCATCAGCGCCGCGATGTCTTTACGGGCACCCTTCTCCGGAACGTCCGCGTGTTGGCGAAGGTGCACGATTTCTGTGGATGGCGTCTCTCCGTCGGGCGCTGCGGAGGAAAGAGGGACTCGAAAGCGTTGCGTGAGCACGACGGTCAGATGTGTGATCGCGAGCAGGACGAGTGGCGGTACAGCGGCCACGGTCGCGGCGAGCATCGGCGGGACGTCAGCGTCCGCGGCGACGATCGCGTGGATGGCGTTCGCAGCGACCGAGACCGCCGCGCCCGCAATGAGCAGCATCCACGGGTACCAGGCTTCGCGCCGGCCAGCCAGGGCGACGACGGCGACTGTGCCGACGACGATGATGCCGTCGACGATGAGAGGCCAGGCCCACGCTTGCGTCGGGGCGATGCCGGATCGGCGCGCGAGATCGGCGAGCGCCGTGAAAGAGAGCCAGAAGGCGCCGATCGCGATGAAGACCGTGCCCGCGATCGCCGTCCAGACGGCGACTCGGCCCGACCGTGGGTCTGCGGGAGCGGGGATCACAAGACCACCTGCCCGCTCATCGACCTGCCGCCCGGGCTGCTTCGAAAGGGTGCTGTCGACACCACCGCCGTCCGGTAGGCAGAGCGGATCGTCGTCAGGATCTCTGATTGCTGAAGGCCGGCGCGCTCAGCGGCCGGGCCGAGAACGTCCCGCGCGCGGTGATCCGTGACCCCGTTCTCCGCCAGGCGGCACGCTGCCCAGTAGAGCGCGCGGTTGCGTTCACCCTCGACGCGCGTCGCGAGCCAGGCAGCGATCCGATCCGCGTCGATGTCGCGCCGGTCACGGATGACGCCGTTCGACGGGGGAGCCGGTCTCGGATCGAGGAACTGTCGAAGCGCGGTCGCGTCGATCGGCACCGCATCCCCCCGTCCTGCTCCGATCAACTCGTATCCGCACCTGTTGCCTTCGAAAAGCACCCGCGACGGAGGGACGACGACATAGCCGCCATCACCACGAAAGTCGATGCCGGCCCGAGCCGCTTGCCACGAAGGCTGAGGACGGTCGGGATCCGTGGGGTAGTACGCGTGCATTCCGCCGGATGCCGTCTTCACCAACGCCTGCCAGCGGTCTGAAAGGCCCTCGCGGCGAGCGAGCTCGAACGCCGCGAAGCCGCGCACTCGACCGTGCACGTCGATGTCGACCACCTCGAGCCCGGAGGCGGATCCGGTCGGCATGCCGATGTTCGCCTCGGGCCACCGAGTCCACCACGTCCGGATCTTGTCGATGTCGGTGGTTGCGTCGAGGAACCCGTGAGAGGTCAGGGGGCGCTTCTCGGCGGCCTTGCAGGGAAAGATCGGAAGTCCAGCTGCAACGAACGTCTCCACACCCTCTCTCTGCGAAAGCCCGATGACGGATGCGAACAGCGACGCCGTGTCCATCAGAGCCCCCGACCTGCCGTCACGGTGCGGCTCCGGTGCAGCCGGTCGGCCATCACGGGGGGCGCGTTGTCGCGCGCTTCGAAGGCGCGTCCGGTTGCGGTCGGTCCCGTCTTCTGCTCGCGCGCCAATCCCGGCGGGTCACCGGATCCCACCTGTGCCGTGTCCAGTTGCGAAAGGATCGCGAGCGCCGTCGACCGGACACGCTCGGCTGTCGCCTGAACGACTTCGACCGGTGTCTTGCCGTCGACGGACGTTGCCCAGGTCGACACGTAGGGCACGGTGTAGTCAGATGTGTCGAGTCCGTGGGCCGCGCCGATCATCAGCGCGACGGACTCCGCTTCGACTTCGCCGATGCCGCGATGCAGCCTGGCCTCCGGGTGATCCGGCCCATGCAGATCCACGTGGGCGAGTTCGTGGGCGAGAGTCTTCGCGCGGGCGGCCGGATCGATGTCGCCTCGGACAGCCACACTCCTCAGGATGTAATCCGTCATGCCGTTCGCACCTCCGAGATCCCGATCGCTGTCGACAAGGCGCAACGAGTACCCCCGTGCACGCACGAGCGCCGCAAGTCCGTCCCACATCCCTGTCGGCGCTTGCCCCTCAAGAAGCTGGGGCTGTGGTGGCTCGGGGATTGGGGCACCGCTGGTCTGGGAGGCGTCCCACACGTAAGTGGGACGTACGCCCACCAGTCGCGACTGAATCACTTCGCCGCGCTGTGGAGCCTCGCGCGGCGATAGCCGCCGCCACGACTCGGCGACCTGCGGAGTGGGCGAGGCGAACCGGCCCACGACCGGGGCGAGGATCATGTAGCCGCGCTGGCCGCGATCGACGGATCGCCCCAGAGCGAGCCACTGGTGGAAGCCGGCGACGTAGGTCGGCGTCGGCTCGGAGACCCGGCCCTCGTCGAACGCCGTTGCGTGCTGCATCCAGATCAGCAGGGTGTTGTTGAATGACCGAGAGCGGAACCGAGCGGCGAACGTGAGCGCGCGCTTCCAGTCTTCGCCCGTCACGAGGTCGGCTACCGCCTCGGCTAGCTGAGCGTGGATCCGGTCCAGCTTCGCCTGAATGGCACCGGCATCGGACCTCTGATGAGCCATGACGCCCTACCCCCTTCGCGGTCGCGCTGTGGCGGCTTCATCAGCAGAGGTAGGTGTTCGCTCACCGTTCGGCCGTCAGCGCGGGGGCGGCAGGCGGGGGAGTGCGGCGGAGATGTGTGCGCACATAGGTGCAACATACGCCTGATGTGCCGAAATAGATAGCAAACTTCCGCGCTGTGCGTAGCGATAACCTGTCGTCGTGGGTAGACGTTCCCAGGGCGAGGCAGGC
>NZ_QFPF01000179.1 GCF_003248605.1 Microbacterium sp. | reverse complement strand
ACGTTGACCGTCGCGCGGATCGACGCCAGTCCACCGTGTCCGTCGCCGAGCCCCTCACCGGTCTCCGTGTCGATCCGGTGGGTGAGGATCATCTCGGTGAGCACGTCCGCACGCACCTGATCCAGCGTCCGAGAATCCACGATGTTGCCACCCGCGGCGCCCGCGCCAGTCGCGTCAGCTGCTTTGTGGGTGATCATGTCGTGGATGCCGTGCACCGGCACCGCCGGGCCCCGGAGGAGGAGTTCGGTCATCCCGTCTTCGACGTCCCGCACCCACACCCCGCCGCTCTTGCGCGCGACCTTGTGCCGCTCCGCGAACGTCGTCGGCTGCACCTGCTCCACGAGTCGTGCGAGTTGCGGTCCGAGCCGCCCGGGTGTGGTCGACGCCGCCCGCTCCAATGCTTCGGTCTCGAACGCGGCCCGAACCTCCGGGTCGGTGAGCTTGACCCCGTGTTCCACGATCGCCCGCACATGCCCGACCGACACGACACCCGCGGCCAGCGCCTCAAACGACGCCGCGAACCGGTTCACGAGGGTGTGGGCGTCGTTCATCCGCCGCTGCACCGACCGGTCCGGTTGCCGCGCACACGCACCCAGCTCCGCGGCGAGGGCCCGCAACGGGAGTTCGGCTTCACGGCCCGCGGAGCGGGGGATCTCCGCGACCCGTTCTAACCCGACCGCCTGCGCCCGCGCCAGCACGCTCATCGCGTGGGCTTCTGCCGTAGCAATAGCGGACACCGCGGCCGCGTACTCCGCGGCCAACCCCGCCGCCACGGCGTCGACGCCGTCGACGTTGTCGTCGTGTGCGTCACCGCCGGGCTTCGTATTCATGTTCGAGACTCTACGTTGTCCTCCGATCCGCCGAACAATTCACCACAACGGTACCCGAGGTCTAGGACTGCATCAGACCTGTAACAGCACAAGACACCATGTCGGGACGGCAACTCTCGCGCCACCCTACTCGGCACCCCACCCCGCCCGTCCGCTCGCCCACCCCGCCCGCTCGCCCATCCCGCCCGCTGTCCCCGCTCTCCTACCCGACCCGACCCGACCCGCTCGCCGAGGGCAAGGGATCGCGCGCGATCCCGCGGCAGCCCTCGCCACCCACGGCCCAAGTCGCCACCACTGCTACGTTTCGCAGGTGACCGCCGCCATGCCCGCAGCCGCAGCCGCAGCCGCAGCAGTCGCCGCCGTCGCAACCACCGCAACCACCGCCACCGCAGCCACCGCCACGGCAACGCCAACCACAACCCTCGCCGCGATCGCGCTCACCGCGATCCTCGGCGCGCTCGCCCTCTTCCAGCTTGCGCTCGTCCTCGGCGCTCCGCTCGGTGAATTCGCCTGGGGCGGTGCCGACCGCGTGCTGCCGCGCCGCAAACGCATCGGCAGCGCGGTCTCGATCCTCGTCTACGCGCTCATCGGCTGGATCATCCTCGCCCGCGCCGGCGCAGCCCCCGCACCGATCCCGCAACCCGCGGTCGCCATCGCCGCCTGGATCGTCACGGCCTACTTCGCGCTCGGCATCCTGATGAACGCCCTCTCCCGCAGCCGCAAGGAGCGCTTCACCATGACCCCGGTCGCCGCCCTGCTTGCTGTTCTATCGCTCATCGTCGCGCTCGGCTGACCCACCGCCCACGCCCCACCGCCCGCGCCCACCGCAACCGCGAAGTGGCATTCGCAGAGTGGATGCTGTCACCCAGCACCGCGCGACGCCAACGCAAGCGCCGACCTTGTAGTCAGTTCCGGCAACAACCGCTCGTTGCGCGTCGCTCTCCATCGGAATGACGACGGGGGGTACCTCCTCGCGCCGCCTCGGGGGGCGGTTCCCGAGGGGGTGTCGGATTCAGCAGCTGCCACAAGGGTTTACGAGCCCGAAACGCTGAGCCACGTCCACGAAACCGTCGAGTCGTAGCTTGTTCGTCATCAGTGAACACCTGTCCACTGAGGCTAGCCCAGTGTCCTCCGAGTATTCGGTGCACGTCGATATCGCCAGCAGGAAGGCGCATGATGAGCGGTACGAAGTTCCACCTCGGTTGGTTTCAGGCCGGTTTTCGGGCACCCGCGTGGGGCAGGGAATGGTCCGGCCACTCGACGCGCGACTGGGCGACGGGTCAGTTCTTCGTCGACCTGGCCAAGGACCTCGAGCGAGGTTGTTTCGACTTCATGCTCATCGAGGAC
>NZ_QFPF01000073.1 GCF_003248605.1 Microbacterium sp. | reverse complement strand
GCTGCTTGACGGACCAGGGCGGTACGATCGGCGAGGAAAAGCACGCGCTTGGCCCAGTTGGCACGCTGCATCACGTCGACCAGCGCGATCGCTGTGCGCGTCTTGCCCGTCCCAGAGCCAGTGCTCGTAGCCGTTGATGGCATAGATGAGCGGACGCTGTCCGAACTCGCGCTCCAGGGCGTCGGCATGCCGGAGACCGGCCATTCGCGGTCGCGCTTCTCGTCGAGCTTCCGCCCCGCCTCGTTCAGGAGCAGATCGATGTAGAGCTCTCGGTCCTTCGCCTCGTTCTGCGCCTGAAGACGTTCGAGGTCGGCGCGCGCGGATGACGACGCCCGCGAGCGGCGGAGGAACGAGGGAGGGATCTCACGCGGGCGGCGCGAATCCCGATCGCCGTAGGAGTGCGCGAGCCACAGCAGCACCTGATGGAGCTGCTCGAGCGAGGACAGCGCACGGTCGATCGGTACGGGGGCCTCCTTGTGCACGGCGTCGTTGCCGATCGTGCGGATGACGTCGAGCTTGAGAGTGACGGGGCGGCCGGCGGCCGCGGTGAACTCTATGGCGCGTGAGAGCCCGGCGAACGACGAGTCATAGGGGCGCGGGAGCGCTTCTGCGTCGTAGATCCAGCCGGTGAAGAGCTCGGCAGAGTCACTGAATCAGCAGCGACGTTGATCGGATGTTCTTCGGGATTTCTCTTCTGGACTGGGGTAATCCGGGGTTCGAATGTCGGTGGCCCCCGGCAGAATTGTGGGTATGGACGCACTGCTCGAACACCTCCAAGAGGTCATCGAGCCCGTACGCGACCGGGTGCGATCCGCCCTCGGCGAGGGTGGTGTGCTTCACGCGTCCGATGACCAGATCATGCGTGCGCTCGCTCTGGCTGCCGAGCTCCAGAGGGTGACGGATGCCGTCCTCGTCGAGGCGACGGGCGAGGTGGCCCGCCGGTCGGTGCAGCGCGACCGGGAACTGCGGATGACGTCCCGATACGGGTGCCATGACGTGAGCGAGCTCGTCCAGCGCACCACGCGCCTGGCACCGGCGACCGTGGGGCGGCTGCAGCGGGGGGCGAAGCCGGTGCGGGTGCGGGAGGCGTTCAACGGCGACCCCCTGCCACCCCTGCTCCCCGCGATCCGCGCGACGCTGATGGACGGCACCATCGGGCTGGACGGACTGCTCGCTGTCGCCGGGCCGTTGGATGCAATGTCGGACCGGGTCCCGCTCGATGACGTGCGGATGGCAGACGCCGTGCTGGCTGCGGAAGCGCGCGGTGAGGGACCGGCTGCCGCTCCCCCGGCGACTGCGGATCAACTCCGCGTGCAGGCGCAGGTGTGGTGCGCGGCACTCGATCAGGACGGCGCGGAGCCCCGCGAAGCACGGGCACTCCGCCTGCGGGGCCTCACGTTGGGCCGCACCACCGATGGCGTGGTGCCGATCCGCGGCGCAATGCTGCCCGAGATCGCCGCACAACTGCAGTTCGCCTTCGACGCGATCACCTCGCCACGCGTGCGCGACGGTGAGGGGTCGGTGATGTTCCGGCCCTCCGACGAGATCACCCCTGATGACGGGACGGATGGGCGGACCCGTGCGCAGAAGATGCACGACGCCCTGGCGACCGTCCTCACCGTCGCCGCGTCCAGCAGGCTCCTTCCGACGATCGGCGGCGCCGCCCCAACGCTGGTCGTCTCGGTGCGCGCCGAAGACCTCCTCACCCAGAACGGGTGGGCGCACGTCGAAGGCGCCGACGAACCCGTCTCACGCGCCGCCGCACAGCACGCCGGCTGCGCCGGCGTCATCCAACGCGTCATGCTCGGCCACAACGGACGCATCCGCAAGATCGGCACCGAAGAACGCATCTTCAACCGCCACCAACGCCGCGCCATCGCCCTCCGAGACGGCGGCTGCATCATCCCCGGATGCGGGGTACCGGCGGGCTGGTGCGAAATCCACCACGTCACCGAACACTCCCGGGGCGGCCCGACTCACACCGACAACGGCGTCCTGCTGTGCTGGTACCACCACCGCCACCTCGACCACCACGGCTGGCGCATCCGCATGAACCACGGCGTCCCCGAAGTGCTCGCCCCCACCTGGATCGAAGGCCGACCCACCTGGCGCGCCGCCACCGCCTCGAAGACGAGACTGCTCGACCGGGTCGTCAGACGCACGTGAATCGCGGGCGATGTCGGAGCCCCATGATCAACTGCGCGACTGGCCATCCGCCGGTGGCGCACAGCGGCATCGCGTCAGGCCCGACGAAAGAGCATGATCATGTCCGACAGCACACTCGACAGCACGCCCGACGACGACGCCCAGCGCCGCACCAACCCCGCCGAAGGCGCGTACGAGCGCGAGTCGGCTGGAGCCCGGCACATGCCGTGCGACGTCGTCGACCGACACCTGCTCTTGGTCGATCTACCGCTCGGGCGACGGACAGGACTTCATGTCGAAGCACTGCGGCGACTGGACGAAGGTCGACTGATTCCCGATGCGGGCGGCCGGGGAGCCTCGGCCGCCCGCCGCTCGCTGCATAGGTGGGCTACAGCTCTCCGCGGAAGGCGCGGTGCAGGAGGGAAAAGGAAGTCCCCGCTTCGAAGGAAGTACTTCACCCGGTCCGCAGCCGAAACATCTGCACGGCTCCACCCGGCGAGTCGAAGCCGACCTGACGGTTCAATCGCATCCGTTCGCAAGTAGGGGTTCGAACCCGACCGACCGGCCGACCCTAGAACCCGAGGCGCCGCAGTTGCTTGGGGTCGCGCTGCCACTCCTTCGCGACGCGCACGTGCAGGCTCAGGAAGACACGCGTGCCCACGAGCGGCTCGATCTGCGCGCGGGCACGAGCCCCGACATCCCGCAGCCGCGAACCACGGTGGCCGATGATGATCGCCTTCTGACTGTCGCGCTCGACGACCAGGTCCGCCCAGATATCGGTCAGGTCCGAATCCTCGCGCGGTGCCATGTCCGAGATCGTCACCGCGATGGAGTGCGGCAGCTCGTCTCGCACACCCTCGAGAGCGGATTCGCGGATGATCTCGGCGATGCGGTCCTCGATCGACTCGTCGGTCACGACACCCGCCTCGTACAGGGCCGGACCCGGGGGCATGAGCGCGAGCAGCTCGTCGGAGAGCACGTCGAGCTGATCGTCGGTCAGCGCAGAGAGCGGGATGACGGCCGCCCAGTCCTCGCGGAGGGCATCGACCTCGAGCAATCGCTCGGTGATCTGGTCGCGGCCCGCCGCGTCGGTCTTGGTGACGATCGCAACCTTCTTCGCCCTGCCGTATCCGTCGAGGGACTCGGCGATTCGCCGGTCGCCCGGGCCCACCTTCTCGTCGGCGGGCACGCAGAAGCCAATGACATCGACATCGCCGAGCACCTGTTCGACGAGATCGTTCAGGCGCTGGCCGAGAAGTGTGCGGGGCTTGTGCAGTCCAGGGGTGTCGACGACGACGAGCTGACCCGCGGGACGGTTGACGATGCCCCGGATCGCGCGGCGCGTCGTCTGCGGCTTGTCGCTCGTGATGGCGACCTTCTCGCCGACGAGGGCGTTCGTGAGCGTCGACTTTCCCACATTGGGCCGACCGACGAAGGTCACGAAGCCGCTGCGGAATTCTTCGGAGTCCTCAGTCACGCGATTCTCCTCGGCGTTTCTTGCTCTCGCGCGACTCTCGCGCCTCTCTGCCGTCCACGGTCGCGATCTCGCCCGTCGACAGCGCGAGGAATGCCTCCTCGGCGGCGGCAAGCTCGGGCGTCGCCTCCACGAACACCGTGCTGATGCCGCGCCCGCGCCCCCGCGAGGCGCCGCCGGTCATGCGGATGCCGCTGTGCGTGGCCTGCGCACCCGGCTGCGGCACTCGACCGAGCGCCTTGCCGAACAGACCACCGACCGAGTCGACGTCATCGTCCTCGAGCTCGATGTGGAAGAGATCGCCGAGGTCGTCCAGCGAGAGCCGGGTGCTCACGCGGTACTGCCCGGGGGCCAACTCGACCACCTCGTTCTGCGGCAGATCGTACTCGTCGGCGATGTCGCCCACGAGCTCCTCGATGAGGTCCTCGAGGGTCACGAGTCCCGCGATGCCGCCGTACTCGTCCACGACCATGCACACGTGCACCGCGTCCCGCTTCATCTGCGCGAGAAGCGTCGAGGCCATCATCGATTCCGGCACGAACACCGCGGGGCGCGCGATGCCGCGCACGCCGTGCATGCGCCAGCCATCGACCGCGCCGAAACTGAACTGCACGAGGTCCTTGAGGTACAGCATCCCGACCACGTCGTCGTCATCGCCCTCGACGAGGGGAAGCCGCGACACACCCGTGCGCAGGAACAGCGCCATCGCCTCGTCGGACGATGCCCCCGCGTCGAGGGTCACCATGTCGGTGCGCGGGATCATCACCGCACGGACGAAGGTGTCGGTGAAATCGAACACCGAGTGAATGAGCTCGCGGTCCTCGTCCTCGATGAGGTCGGCCTCGACCGCCTCGTCGACCATGCTCAGCAGCTGCTCTTCGGAGGCGAAGGGGGCGGCGCTGCGTCCCCCGGGTGTCGAGCGGTTGGCGGCCGCGACGAGCGCATTCGCCAGGGGTCCCAGGATCACGCGGACGAAGCGGATGATCGGCGCGCAGGTCTTGAGCAGCCCCGTCGCGTGCTGACGCCCGACCGAGCGCGGGCTCGCGCCGACGAGCACGAAGCTCGCTCCCGTCATCAGCACGACCGCGGCCAGCATCGCCCACCAGATCGACCCGAAGATGATCGTCAGCGCCGTCGTGACGAACACTGCGGCGGCGGTCTCGGCCAGGATGCGGATGAAGACGACCGCGTTCGTGTGCGCATCGGGCTGTTCGGCGATGCGGCGCAGAGACCGCGCCGTCCGCGCGCCCACTGACCAGTCGACAAGATCGCCCCGGGACGTCACGCCCAACGCGGCCTCGAGAGCGGCCATCAGTCCCGCGAAGGCCACGAGCACCGCCGAAGCGATGATCAGCAGAAGCGGCGTCATGCGCGGCGCCGGCGACGCTCACGCATCGCGAAGCCCACCAGCAGCTCCTTCTGCAGACCGAACATCTCGCGCTCTTCGTCGGGTTCGGCGTGATCGAAGCCGAGCAGATGCAGCAGCCCGTGCGTCGTGAGCATGAGCAGCTCGTCTTCGGTGGACTGCCCATTGTCGCGCGCCTGGGTCTCGGCCACCTGCGGGCACAGCACGATGTCTCCGAGCAGGCCGGGCGGGGTGGGCACATCCTCGGTGCCGGGCCGCAGCTCGTCCATCGGAAAGCTCAGCACGTCGGTGGGCCCGGGCTCATCCATCCACTGCACGTGCAGCGCCTCCATCGCGCCCTCGTCGACGAGGATGATCGCGACATCCGCCTCGGGACTGACGTGCAGCTCGGCGAGATGGTGCTCCATGAGACGCAGCAGCTTGGGCTCGTCGACCGTGAACCCGGACTCGTTGGTGATCTCGATGGTCATGAGCGGCCTCGCTTGGGCAGGCGGTCCTTCGGACCGAGGGGTCGGGTCGACGAGCGGCGTTCGGCGCGGTTCGCGAACTCGGCCGCCTGCTCGCGCTCGTGCCGCGCCGCCGCGCGCTGTTCGTCGAACGCGCTGTAGGCATCGACGATCTTGCCCACCAGAGTGTGGCGCACGACGTCCTCGCTCGTGAGGCGCGCGAAGTGAATGTCGTCGATGCCGTCGAGCACCCGGGTCACGAGCCGCAGGCCGGAGCTGCCGCCGGGAAGGTCGACCTGCGTGATGTCGCCGGTGACGACCATGCGCGTGTTGAAGCCGAGCCGTGTGAGGAACATCTTCATCTGCTCGGGCGTGGTGTTCTGCGCTTCGTCGAGGACGACGAAGGAGTCGTTGAGCGTTCGACCGCGCATGTAGGCCAGGGGCGCCACCTCGATCGTGCCGGTGGCCATGAGCTTGGGCACGATCTCGGGATCCATCATCTCGTTGAGCGCGTCGTAGAGAGGGCGCAGATAGGGATCGATCTTGTCGTTGAGCGTGCCCGGCAGAAATCCCAGGCGCTCGCCCGCCTCGACCGCGGGGCGGGTCAGGATGATGCGGCTGACCTCCTTGCGCTGCAGCGCCTGGACAGCCTTCGCCATGGCCAGGTAGGTCTTTCCCGTACCTGCCGGACCGATGCCGAACACGATCGTGTTGAGCTCGATCGCGTCGACGTACGCCTTCTGTCCGAGGGTCTTGGGGCGGATCGCCCGCCCACGGGAGGTCAGGATGGCCTCGCCGAGGACTTCGGAGGGGCGCTGACCGTCTCGGCCGAGGATGCGCGCCGACGAGGAGACGTCGGTGGGTCCGAGAGCGTGGCCCGACTTGGTCATGGTCAGCAGCTCCTCGACGAGGGTGCGCGCCGCCGCGACGGCCTCGACTGTGCCGCTCAGCGCGATCTCGTTGCCTCGCACGTGCACGTCGACATCGGGGTGCTCGCGCTCCACGACCCGGAGCAGGCGGTCCTGCGGGCCGAGCAGCTGCACCATCGCCACGCCGTCGGCGAGGAGACGCTCGGTGACGATCTCGGAATCGGCGTCAGCCACCGAGGCTCCCCTCTGCAAGGCCGCCGCCCAGCACGTGCGCGTGCACGTGGAAGACCGTCTGGCCCGCCTCGGCGCCCGTGTTGAACACCAGCCGGAAGTCACCGCCCGCGTGCTGCGCGGCGAGGGTGTTGGCCACACCGACGACCTCGGCCAGCAACCCCGGATCGCCCGCGGCGAGCTCGACCACGTTGCGGTAGGTCTGCCGCTTCGGGATCACCAGCAGATGCACGGGCGCCTGCGGAGCGATGTCGCGGATCGCGAAGACGTTCTCGGTCTCGGCGATGATCTCGGCGGGGATGTCGCCGTGGAGGATCTTCGTGAAGATCGAGGGTTCGTCTGACACCACGCCAGTCTACCGAGGCCGACTCACCAGCGGCCGAGGGCGGCGCTGACGACCGCCAGCGCGGCGGGTCCGGCCGTCGAGGTGCGCAGCACCGTGTCACCCAGTCGCACCGTCCGCGCTCCCGCCCGCTGCAGCCGTTCGAGCTCCTCGGGCGCGATCCCGCCCTCGGGTCCGACCACGAGAAGGATGTCGCCGCGCTCTGCCGCGATGGCCTCGAGCGCGGTGAGGGGCTCGTCGGCGGTGGGTTCGAGCACCAGCACGAGGGAGATCGCGGCGCGGGAGGCGAGCTCGGCGGTCGTGACGGGATCCTCCACTTCCGGCAGCCACGCGCGATGGGCCTGCTTGGCGGCCTCGCGCGCGATGCTCTGCCAGCGCGCGACGCCCTTGACCGCCTTCGCCGCGTCCCACCTCGAGATGCTGCGCGCAGCCTGCCACGGCACGATCGCATCGACGCCCAGCTCCGTCGCGGACTGCACCGCCAACTCGTCGCGGTCCCCCTTCGCGAGGGCCTGCACGAGCACGACCCGTGGATGCGGGGGCTCGACGAATCGGCGCGAGTCGACACGCACGACGACCTCTTTCGGCGACACCGCCTCGCACTCGCCCTCGAGCCAGACACCGCGCCCGTCTCCGACCGTGACCTGTTCGCCGACGCGAACGCGGCGCACCGCCGCGGCGTGGTGCGCCTCGGCACCCGTCAGGACGACGGCATCCCCCACTTCCGAAGAACCGGCGCCGTCCTGCACGAAGTGCAGCGGCATCAGCCGTTCCGGAACCGGTCGCGGAGCTTGGCGAACACACCCTGGTGGAAGTGGGCGAGCTGGGGCGCGGGCGCCTTCGTGCGCTTGCGCAGCTCCTCCACCAGTGCCCGCTCCTTGCCGTCGAGCCGGGTGGGCGTGACCACCTGCACGCCCACGCGGAGGTCACCGCGCTGCGATCCCCGCAGCGGAGTGATGCCGCGGCCCTTGATCGTCAGCACATCGCCGGCCTGGACACCGGGACGCACCTCGAGCTCGACGGGGCCGTCGAGGCTCTGGATCGTCGTCGTGGTGCCGAGGATCGCGTCGGGCATCGACACCTCGAGCGTCGCGAGCAGGTCATCACCCTCGCGGCTGAACACCTCGTTCGGAGCCACCGACACCTCGATGTACAAATCGCCGTGCGGACCGCCGGCAGGGCCGACCTCGCCCGACCCCGGCAGCTGCAGGCGCAGCCCCGTCTCCACGCCCGAGGGGATGTCGAGCGAAACCGTGCGGCGCGAACGGACGCGCCCCTGACCCTGGCAGGTGGAGCACGGGTACGGGATCGTCGTGCCGTACCCCTGGCAGCTGGCGCACGGCTGGTTGGTGACGACGTTGCCGAGAAGGCTGCGGACCGTGCGCTGCACGTGTCCACTGCCGCGGCAGATGTCGCACGTCACCGGCTGAGTGCCGGGCTGACAGCAGGATCCCTGACAGGTCTCGCACAGCACGGCCGTGTCGACCTCGAGGTCGCGGTGGGTGCCGAAGACGACATCGGCCAGTTCGAGGGTGACTCGCACGAGCGCGTCCTGACCACGCTCACGGCGCGACCGGGGACGCGCACCCCGCCCCCCGCCCGCGCCGCCGAAGAACGTCTCGAAGATGTCGCCGAAGCCGCCGAATCCCCCGGCGCCGCCGAAGGCCTGATCGCCGCCCACGTCGTATTTGCGACGCTCCTCGGGGTTGCTGAGCACGTCGTAGGCGTGCGTGACCAGCTTGAAGCGTTCGGACGCATCAGCCCCGGGGTTCACATCGGGGTGCAGCTCGCGAGCGAGCCTGCGGTAGGCCTTCTTGATCTCTTCGGTGCTCGCGTCGCGCGCGACACCCAGCACCTCGTAATGGTCAGCCACATTCGCCTTTCACAGGTAGCGCCCGCCGACGCGGGCGCGGCGGGCGGGGCGCGTCAGCGCCGGTTCTCGTCTTCGTCGAGCAGTCGCGACAGGTAGCGGGCGACGGCCCTCGCCGTCGCGAGGTTGCTCGGGTAGTCCATGCGGGTCGGCCCCAGCACCCCCACGCGGGCGACGGTGCCGGAGGTCTCGTAGTCGCTCGTCACGATGGATGCCTCGCCGAGACCCCACGGCTCGTTCTCACGACCGATGCTCGCGGCGAGCCCCTGCGAGTCCGCGACCATCTCCGTCATCAGTCGCAGCAGCGTGACCTGCTCCTCGATCGCCTCGAGCAGCGGATAGATGCTGCCGCGGAAGTCGGACTCCCGCCGCGCGAGGTTTGCGGCACCCGCCATCAGGAGGCGATCCTGGCGGAACTCCTCCAGCTCCTCGGAGACGACGTGCGCGATCTGCAGCAGGGCAGCCTCCACGGGCGCGGGAGCCTGCTGCGGCACGGAGCGCAGCGCATCGACCCGGTCGGAGGCATCGCCCACCGGCATCCCGGAGATCAGGGTCGTCACCCGCGCGCGCAGGATCGGGATCTCGTCGTCGCCGAGCGGCGCCGAGAGGCCGGCGATGCGCTGCGAGACCCGGCCCGTGTCGGTGACGATGATCACGAGCAACCGCGTCGGGGCCAGACCGACGAGCTCGACGTGCGTGATCGTCGCGCGCGCGAACGAGGGGTACTGCACGATCGCGACCTGACCGGTCAGCTGCGAGAGCACACGCACAGTGCGGGCGAGCATGTCGTCGAGATCGCCCGGGTCTCCGAGGAAGGTGGAGATGGCGCTGCGCTGGGCCGGCGAGAGGGGCCGCACCTCGGCGAGATGATCGACGAACACGCGATAGCCCTTGTCTGTGGGCACGCGCCCCGAGGAGGTGTGCGGGGCCGCGATGAGCTCTTCGTCCTCGAGCAGCGCCATGTCGTTGCGGATCGTCGCGGCCGAGACGCCGAACGCGTGCCGATCCACGATCGACTTGCTGCCCACCGGCTCGTGGGTCTCGACGTAGTCCTGCACGATGGCACGGAGCACCTGCAGTCCGCGTTCGCTGACCATGGCTCCCCCTCCGGATGCTGGCACTCGAGAAGTCTGAGTGCCAATTCTAGCCCGACCCGGGAAGGGCCCGCGCGAGGCGCAGCGGGACCGGGTCAGTCCGCGACGAGGGCGCGGACCACGGCGTCCGCGAGAAGCCGACCCCGCAGTGTCGGGCGCACCAGCCCGCCGAGCGCCGCGGCGGGGTCCACGAGGCCGTCCGCGATCAGGCCCGCCACGGCGCGCCGGCCCGACGGCGCCAACGAATCGAGCGGCAGGCCCTCGCTGATCCTGGTGCGAAGCAGCACGCGCTCGAGTTCTGCGGTGGCAGGATCCGGCCGCTCCCGGGCGGCGGCGGGAGACGTGTCGGCGGCGAGACGCTGCGCGTACGCGGCGGGGTGCTTCACGTTCCACCAGCGCACGCCGGCGACATGACTGTGGGCGCCGGGGCCGAAGCCCCACCAGTCGCCGCCCCGCCAGTAGCCCAGGTTGTGCTCCGAGCGGGCGTGCGGATTTCGGGCCCAGTTGCTGATCTCGTACCAGGAGAACCCCTCGGCGGACAGCATCCCGTCGGCGAGCTCGTACATGTCGGCCTGCAGGTCGTCGTCCGGCGCCTCGAGTTCACCGCGGCGGATGCGCCGAGCCAGCGGAGTGCCGTCTTCGACGATGAGCGCATACGCCGACAGGTGATCGGGGCGCAGCGCGAGGGCGGTCTCGAGCGATCGCTCCCAGTCGGCCAGGGACTCCCCCGGCGTGCCGTAGATCAGGTCGAGACTGACATCGAGCGAGGCTTCGCGCGCCGCGGCCACGGCGGTGGCGACGTTGCGCGGGTCGTGGGTGCGGTCGAGGGTCGCGAGGACGTGAGGCACGCTGGACTGCATGCCGATCGAGACCCGGGTGACCCCGGCCGCGGCCAGGGCGTCGGCGACATCGCGGCTGAGCGTGTCGGGATTCGCCTCGACCGTGATCTCGGCGCCCGCTTCGACGCCGAACGCCTCGCGCACACCGTCGAGCATGCGCGCGAGGTCTCCCGGCGGCAGCAGCGTCGGCGTGCCCCCACCGAAGAAGACCGTGTGCACGGGGCGGCTGTCGGTCACCGCGTCACGCACACGGCGCGCCAGGGCGACCTCCTGCAGCACCGTGTCGGCGTACGCGGCCTGGGTCGTACCGCGCAGCTCCGTCGCGGTGTAGGTGTTGAAATCGCAGTAGCCGCATCGCACGCGGCAGAAGGGCACGTGCAGGTAGACGCCGAACGGGGCGCGGGCGTCGACGGCGACGTCGGCGGGCAGCAGACCGTCGGCCGGAGCGGGATCGCCCGGGGGAAGAGGACCGGCCACGTCAGGAGGGTGTGCTGTACATCGGTGAGATGGCGCGCAGGTAGCCGGTGAACAGGGCCTTGCGCCGACGGCGGGTGAGCCCCGGCAGCACCCGGTGGAGCAGACCGGTGGGCGCATCGAACGCGCGGACCGTGAACCACACCTCATCGTTCGTGCGCCAGTCGAGCATGAACGACTCCTCGCCACTGACCACCGATCCTCCGACCGTGCCGAGGGCGAACCCGATGCGCCGCGGCTCCTCCACGACGAAGATCACGCGCAGCTCGGCATCCGCCTTCATCCCGCCGGCCCGGCCTCGTACGTGCACGGTCGTACCCGCGCCGACGAACGGCGTGCCGTCCGCGTCGAAGCGCTGCTCACTCTCACTGCGGGCGGGGGCGACCGGGTTGCCCTCGTCATCGAAGCCGACACCGGTGTACATCGGACCGGCCGCGGGACGCACATCCGACAGGCGCAGACCCGCGCCCTTCAGAGCCGCCCACGAGAGCAGGGACTCGCCGGCGGAGTGGAACCTCGCCTCACCCGAGCCGATGCGCAGCGTCTCCTCGGCGGGGATGCTGCGCTCGGGCGGAAAGTGCATCAGGTCGGCCGCTTGGGTTGCCCCGACGGCCGCGTAGTCGACGGTGTCATCCCGGAAGCTCCCGCGGCGCATGCGCTCCACCCTACTTCGCCTTCGCCTCGACATCCCCCGACAGCGCCGCGATGAAGGCTTCCTGGGGCACCTCGACGCGGCCGACCATCTTCATGCGCTTCTTGCCTTCCTTCTGCTTCTCGAGCAGTTTGCGCTTGCGGCTGATGTCGCCGCCGTAGCACTTGGCGAGGACGTCTTTGCGCATGGCGCGGATCGATTCGCGGGCGATGATGCGCGCGCCGATCGCGGCTTGGATGGGCACTTCGAACTGCTGGCGGGGAATGAGCTTCTTGAGACGCTCGGTCATCAGCACACCGTAGGCGTAGGCCTTGTCGCGATGGACGATCGCGCTGAAGGCGTCGACCGCCTCGCCCTGCAGCAGGATGTCGACCTTCACCAGGTCGGCCTCCTGGGAACCGCTGGGCTCGTAGTCGAGCGACGCATACCCGGCCGTCTTGGACTTGAGGTGGTCGAAGAAGTCGAACACGATCTCACCGAGCGGGATCGAGTAGCGGATCTCGACGCGGTCCTCGCCGAGGTATTCCATGCCCAAGAGCGTGCCGCGCCGCTGCTGGCACAACTCCATGATCGTGCCGACGTAGTCCTTCGGCGCGAGGATCGCGGCCTTGACCATCGGCTCGGTGACGCTTGCGATCTTGGTGCCAGAGGGGAATTCGCTCGGGTTCGTGACCGTGAAGGTCTTCTTGTCATCGGTCATCACCTCGTACGTCACGGACGGCGCCGTCGAGATGAGGTCGAGACCGAACTCGCGCTCGAGCCGCTCGGTCACGATCTCGAGGTGCAGCAATCCGAGGAACCCGCAGCGGAAACCGAAGCCGAGGGCGACGGATGTCTCGGGCTCGTAGTTGAGCGAAGCATCCGACAGCTTCAACTTGTCGAGCGCCTCGCGCAGCACCG
>NZ_QFPF01000072.1 GCF_003248605.1 Microbacterium sp. | reverse complement strand
GCACACCAGGAAGATCCGTGAAACGGATGTCGAGGAATTTGACGTCCTCGTCCTTGATGAACCGCAGCACCTCGGATGAATCACTGAACATGGAGTCTCCAGAGGTAGGGCATTCGGGAACTGCCGCCCGCGTGTGCGGGCTTCCCTGGAAACCTATCGACGGGGCGTTGCCCGGCAGTGACGCCTATGTTTCCGGCATGTTACGCGCCGCTGTATACGCTGGCGTGGTGACGTCGATCGAACCCGCTGATTTTCCCGGCCGCAGACTGGGTCTCCCGCGTACCGGTGCGGGCTCGGTCGCCCGGCTGGGCAGACGTGTCGGTGCGCTGTTCATCGACTACGGCGCGGCGTATCTGATCTCCGGTTTCTTCGCCTTCGACCCGCTCGCGATCCTCGCGATCTTCGGACTGATCCAGATCGCCTTCCTGCCCACGCTGCAGGGGAGCCCCGGGCACCGCATCTTCGGGTTGCGCCTCGAGCGCGTCGGCGGCGGATGGGTGGGGCTGTGGCGTCCCATCCTGCGTACGGCGCTGCTGATCGTCGTGATCCCGGCGGTCATCTGGGACGCGGACCAGCGCGGCCTGCACGACAAGGCGGCCGGGACGGTGCTCGTCAGGTCCTGACGGACTCAGCGCGGACGGGGCGCGCGCACCTTCGTCGGATCGATCCCCTTCGGGATCGGAAGGGAGTTCAGGCCCTGCGAGATCGAGTCGACGCGCTTGATGACGGCGCCGATCGTGGCCTTGTCGAGCTTCTTCGGCAGCGACTTGATCGTCTTGGCGAGGTCTTTGATGGGCACCTCTCCGTCACCGTGTCCGATGTAGAAGACGTGCACGGGAACGCCATGGGCCACCCGGGTGACTTTGGAGCGCTCGTCGCCGACGAGGCGGGAGAGACGCCCCTTGGCGCCCTCGCCGATGATCACGACGCCGCCGCGCCCGATGACCCGGTAGACGGCATCCTGCGTCTTGGGGTTCACGCCCACCGGCATCTCGGAGGCGGTCCAGCCACGACCGAGGAATGTGGAGATGACGTGTCCGACCGCTCCGGGCATGCCGTCGAGCTTGACGTACATCGCCCTGGTGGACAGGCGTGTCATCGTCATCAGCGAGATGAGCACGCCCGCGAGCAGGCCGGTGATCCCCCAGAGCAGCACGGTCCACCACTGCACCGGCTGGATCAGGAAGCCCAGAAGGATGCCGAGGCCGATCGCGACGACGAGGATGCCGATCAGCAGCCAGGGCAGAAAGCGGAACTCCTGCTGGGTGAAGGAGTAGAGGCTTCGGATCTGAGAGAAGAATCCCGGGCGCTTCTCGGGCGCCGTGCTGCGTGCTGCCATGACATCCAGCCTACCTTCGCCGCGCACCGCAGATCGGCCCGAGTCCGCGCCGTCGGCTCCTCCCCAGCGGGGGTGAGGCGG
This sequence comes from Microbacterium sp., assembly GCF_003248605.1. Lineage (GTDB taxonomy): Bacteria > Actinomycetota > Actinomycetes > Actinomycetales > Microbacteriaceae > Microbacterium. The sequence goes on along the minus strand of NZ_QFPF01000072.1, from coordinate 11,393 downwards.
CTGTCGTCCTCCACGCACAGCCGGTTCAATCGATCGACGCGGAGGTACTGAGACGCTGGCGACGTGGATCACGACCGCGTAGCCGCCCCCTCGCCCTCGCCGGTCTTCGCCGGCGCCTACCGACCCGTGCGCTCGCTCGTGCCTCCGGAGACACCCTTCCCGGCGGTCTTGGCCCGAGAAGGAGAACAGGCGGTGCTCCTCGTCGACATCCAGGTCATGCCCGCGTGGCGCGGAGCGGACGACAACGTCCATGTGCTGGCCGCGCGAGACATCGCCAGGCGCCCGGACGGTCACGATGCGGTGCTGCCGTGGTGCGTCGAATCGATCACCGCGTTCCTCTCCCGGCGTGCTGCGGGCGCGGCACCGTTGAGCGCCGGCGAGATCGTGACGCTCGCCGCCAGCCTCCTGCGCGGCTGGGATCATGCCCGCCGTACGCCCGAGCGCGGGGCGGCCTGGTGGCTCACCGACGAGGGCATGCCGGTTCTGGTCTGGGATGCCGTCGGCTCGGCGCCCGCGATCGAGGCGACCACATCCGTGCTGAGAGAGATCGCGCACACCAGCGACCTCGACGCGGGTGCGGCCGTGGTCGAGCGGCTCGCCTCCGCGATCGCGGAGGGCGCGGACGTGGCGCCTCTCGAGCCCGCTGTCTTCGCCCTCGGGCAGGCCAGGGCCCTCGACCGCGAACAGCTCACCCCGCGCCGCGTGACGGGCCTCCGGCCGCGCGGTGACGTCACGGCCCCCGTCGTCGAGGACGCCGCGCCCGCCGGGTTTGCAGGACTGGTCCGGCGGATGCTGCGCCGACATGTGGACGAGGGACTCGGCGATCTGATGTCGGATGCCGTCGACCGCACGCGGCGGCGGGGGAGCGAACTCGTCGCGCGCAGGCGCATGCCGTGGATCGTCGCGGCGGCCACCGCCGCCGCCGTCGTCGTGGCGGGCGGCCTGTTGTGGCCTGTGCCCCCCGACCCCGCCGAGTCCGCAGACCGTGGATCGCTCGAGACGACCTCGCCGCGCTCGGACCCGGTTCCCGGCCCTTCGAGCGCTCCGATGGACCCTGATGGTGCGACCGCCGTGTCCGAGCCCGCGGGGCCGACCGGTCTTGCAGAGGCGGCGCAGGACCCCGTCGCCGCTCTCGACGGCCTGCTTCGTGAGCGCGCCGACTGCACCCGAGCGGGTGATGCGCAGGAGTGCTTCGAGGGCGTCTTCGAGCAGCCCGCGCAGACCCTGTTGCCGGCCGGTGCCGTGGACCTCGCCCCCGACACCCGCGCGATCGAGCTGCTCGACGACCTCGGCGGCGTCGCCGTGCTGCGAATTCGAGACCTCGCCGAGACGATGCCGGCCCAGCTCGTCGTGCTCGTGATCCGCGACGGCGGCTGGCGCATCCGAGACGTGACCGAGACCCAGCGTCTCCCGTGAGGGCGAGACACATGCGCGGACGCCGAAGGCGCGGCCTCCCCTGAGGGATGACCGCGCCTTCGTGAGGAGATGTCAGATGCCGAGCGATGCGGCGAAGTCCGCGGCCTCTAGACGCGTCTTCACCGCGCTGAGGAAGCGCGCGGCGTCGGCACCGTCGATGATGCGGTGGTCGTACGAGAGCGCCAGGTAGACGTAGGAGCGGACTCCGATGGCCTCGACGCCGTCGACCTTCACCACACCCGGCTTCTTGACGACCACGCCCGTGCCGAGGATCGCGGACTGCGGCAGGAACACCACGGGGGTGTCGAAGAGCGCGCCGCGCGAACCGGTGTTGGTCAGCGTGAACGTTCCACCCGAGAGCTCATCGGGCTTGAGCTTGTTGTTGCGCGTACGGCCGGCGAGGTCGGCGATCTCGTGCGCGATCTCCGCGAGGTTCTTCGAGGCCGCGTCGCGCAGCACGGGCGTGAGCAGGCCGCGCTCCGTGTCGACCGCGATCGAGAGGTTCTCGCTCGCGGGGTAGACGATGTCCGTGCCGTCGACGGTGGCGTTCACGACCGGGTAGGCCTGAAGAGCCTCAGCCGCGGCCAGCGCGAAGAAAGGCAGGAACGAGAGCTTGTCGCCGGTCTTGTCGAGGAACTCGGCCTTCACACTGTCGCGGTACGCGGCGAGGCGGGTCACATCCACCTCGATCACGGTGGTCAGCTGCGCGGTCGCCTGCATCGATGCGACGGCGCGCTCGGCGAGTACCTTGCGCAGACGCGACATGGGCTGTGTCGTGCCGCGCAGCGGCGACACCTCGAGCTTCGGCGCGGCGGGGGCGGCCGGCGTCTCGGCAGCGGGTGCGGGTGCGGGTGCGGATGCTGCGGCCGCGGCCTGGAGCACGTCCTCCTTACGGATACGTCCTCCGACACCGGTTCCCTTCACGGTCGCGAGGTCGACGCCCTGTGCGGCCGCGAGGCGACGGACCAGCGGCGTGACGTACGAGCGCTCGTCGTCGCCCTCCGCGGCGGGTGCGGGTGCGGGCGCCGCCGGCTCGGAGGGAGCGGACGCCGCGGGGGCCGCCGCGGCCGGAGCGGGCTCCGGCTCGGGGGCCTTCTCGCTCGTCTCGGCGGCAGGGACGTCTTCGTCGACGGGCTTCTCGGTCGAGGGCGCCTCGGGCTGCTCGACGGGCTCTGCGGGCTCGGCGGCCTTGGCGGGCGCACCGCTGCCGATCTTGGCGAGGACCGCGCCGACGGCGACGGTCTCGTCCTCGCCCACGACGATCTCCTGCAGCGTGCCGGCGACGGGGGAGGGGATCTCGGTGTCGACCTTGTCTGTGGAGATCTCGAGCAGCGGCTCGTCGACGGCGACGTCGTCGCCCACCTGCTTGAGCCAGCGGGTGACCGTTCCCTCGGTCACGCTCTCGCCGAGCTCGGGAAGAACGACCGATGTGGCATCATCCGAGGCCGCGGCGGGAGCGGCGGCCGCGGGTGCCTCGGGCTCGGGAGCCGGCGGCTCGGCGGCTGCGGGCTGCTCTGGCTCTGCGGGAGCCTCGTCCGACGGCTGCTCCGCCTCCGCCGGGGCGGGAGCATCGCCCGAAGCTGCGCTTCCGTCGCCGATGGTGGCGAGGATGCCGCCGACCTCGACGACCTCGTCCTCCTGGACGAGGATCTCCTCGAGGATTCCCGAGACGGGCGCGGGAATCTCGGTGTCGACCTTGTCGGTCGAGATCTCGAGCAGGCCTTCGTCGGCGGTGACCTCGTCGCCCACCTGCTTGAGCCAGCGGGTGACCGTTCCCTCGGTGACGCTCTCACCGAGCGCGGGGAGGACGACGGATGTGCTCATGACGGTGTCTCCTTCAGGACGATGCTGTGTTCTAGCTTACTGACGCGCATTCGGTGCGCGCCTACAGGGCGTGCAGGGGCTTGCCGGCGAGGGCGAGGAACGCCTCACCCAGCGCTTCGCTCTGCGTGGGGTGTGCGTGGACGTAGGGTGCGATGTCGTCGGGATGGGCCTCCCACCCGACGATCAGCTGGGCCTCGGCGATGAGTTCGCCGACGCGTGCACCGAGAAGATGCACTCCGACGACGGGGCCGTCGACCTCGCGCACCACCCGGACCAGGCCGGCGGTTCCGAGGATCTCGCTGCGGCCGTTGCCGGCGAGGTTGTAGTCCTGGACGACGACGGCGGCCTCGCCCAGCTGCGTGATCGCCTGCGCCTTCGTCAGCCCCACGGAGGCGACTTCCGGGTCGCTGTAGGTGACCCTCGGGATGTGGTGGTCGGGGACCGAGCTGGGGGTGCGTCCCGCGATGCGCTCGGCGACCGCGATGCCGTGTGCGAAGCCCCGATGGGCGAGCTGGACCCCGCGGACGATGTCGCCGACGGCCCACACGCCGGTGACGGTGGTCGCGAGGTTCTCGTCGACGCGCACGAATCCGTCGTCGAGCTCGACTCCCGTCTCCGCGTAGCCCATCTCCTCCGTCACTGGTCGCCGTCCGACGGCGACCAGCAGGTAGTCGGCGTCGATCGACGTGCCGTCCTCCAGCACGACCTCGACGCTGTCGTCGCTCTGGGTGGCGGACGACAGGCGCGCACCGAGCTTCATCTCGATGCCGCGCTTGCGGAAGGCTCGCTCGAGGCCCTTGCCGAGGACGTCGTCTTCGCCCGGCACCAGGTGAGGCAGGGCCTCGACGATCGTCACATGCGCACCGAAGGAGCGCCAGAGGCTCGCGAACTCCACGCCGATCACTCCGCCGCCGAGCACGATGACACGCCGCGGGATCTCGCCGAGCTCGAGCGCCTGCTCGCTCATCAGGATGCGGCCACCCGGCTCGAGGCCGGGAAGCGTGCGGGAGGCTGACCCCGTTGCCAGGACGACGTTCGCGCCGCGGTAGAGATCGTGGCCGACGCGCACGGCCGGACCGGGTTCGAGGACGCCACGGCCGTGCACGACCGTGATCTTCCGCGTCGCAAGCAGTCCCTGCAGGCCCTTGTACTTCTTGGCGACGATTCCCTCTCGATACGCGCGCAGCCGCTCGGCGTCGACGCCGTCCAGGCGTGCGTCGAGTCCGAGATGCGCGGCACCGCGAACGGAATCCGCGACCTCGGCCGCGTGAAGCAGCGCCTTCGTCGGTATGCACCCGCGGTGCAGACACGTCCCGCCCACCTTGTCGGCCTCGATCAGAACGACGGTGGAGCCGAGTTCCGCCGCCCGGATGGCGGCGGCGTAGCCGCCGCTGCCACCCCCGAGGACGACAAGATCGACCGTGTGCTCGGCCATCAGCGGCTGCGCTCGCCCTCGAGCAGGGCGAGGAGGGACCGCACGGTCGCTCCGGTCGGGCCCTTGTCCGTGGCGCCGAAGGGCGCGCCCTTGTTCATGCCGACGCCCGCGATGTCGAGGTGCACCCACGGGATGCGCGCAGCATCCGCCGTGTCATCGACACGACCCACGAAGTGCTGGAGGAACAGACCCGCGAACAGCGAGCCGCCGGCGGGGTCGCCGATCTTGGCGTTCACGAGGTCGGCGATGGGGGAGTCGAGGTCGTCTCGCATGTGGGCCGGCAGCGGCAGATGCCAGGCGAGCTCGCCGGCGCGGGTCGCGGCCTCGAGGTATTCCCGCACCGCCTCGCCCTCGCCCATGACACCCGCGTGGCGCGTGCCGAGGGCCACCGTGATCGCTCCGGTCAGCGTCGCGACGTCGACGATCAGATCGGGATGCTCGCGCGAGGCGGCGACGAGCCCGTCGGCCAACACGAGCCGCCCCTCGGCATCCGTGTTGAGCACCTCGATCGTCGTACCGTCGAGAGCCGTCAGCACATCACCCGGCCGGGTCGCGCGGCCCGAGGGCATGTTGTCGGCGATGCAGAGGAAGGACGTCACCCGCACGGGGAGGCGAAGCTGCGCCGCGGCGCGCACGACGGCCAGCGCGACGGCGGCGCCGCACATGTCGTACTTCATGCCGACCATCGATCCGGCGGGCTTGAGCGAGAGCCCGCCCGTGTCGAACGTGATGCCCTTGCCGACGACGGCGACATGACGTGTCGCGGTGGCGGGTGAGTAGTCCAGGCGCACGAGCCGGGGCGGTCGATCCGACCCGCGTCCCACGCCCAGGATGCCGCCGTAGCCGCCGTCGGCGAGGTCCTGCTCGTCGAGCACGGTCACCTCGACGGGCAGGTCGCGCACGGCGGTGACGGCTTCGTCGGCGAGGTCCTGCGGGCCGAGCCGGTCGGCGGGCGTCGACACGAGATCCTTCACCAGCGCGACGGCGTCGACGACTGACTGCACCGCCGCGACATCGTCGTCCGCGACATCGTCATCGGACACGACGCGCACCGTCGAGGCGCGGCGCTTGCCGCCGTCCTTCTTGTACGACGCGAATGTATAGGCGCCGAGCCCCGCGCCCTCGGCGATCGCACGCCACGCGCCCGAGGGCGCCGCCGGCGCGTTCACCACGACCGCCTCGACGCCTCCCAGCGCACGCAGGCCGGCGCCCGCGGCGTCGCGATAGGCGGCGGCATCCCTCCCGGGACCGACCCCCGCCACGGCGACCGTCGCGCCATCGAACGGAACACGGGAGAAAGACCCCGCGGCGCCGGCGAACTCCACGGCCCGCAGTGCGTCGAAAAGGCCGGCCCAGGCTTCGAGAGCCTTCTCATCGAGCGGCGAGGGGATCAGGAGGAGCAGCTGCGCGTCAGCCTCGATCTCGGGTGCGGAACCAGTGCTGTGCGAGAGCTGAGGCGTCGGCATATGGACCATCCTAGGTCGGGCGTGCGCCCGGCGGCGGGGAGCACGCGCCGAGCGCCCGACGTGTTCGCTGTCAGCGCGCGTCATGTCCGAGCCACCGCGCCGGGTGCCTCGTAGAGTGGGGGGATGCCCTCGTTCGGACCCCTCTACGCGCATGCGGACGACGCGCCGGATGTGCCAGCGGGCCTGCCCCTCGTGATCGCCTTGACCGGCTTCACCGACGCGGGCAGCGCGGTCTCCCAAGTGATCGACGTGCTGCGGGAGTCGATGGAGACCTCCGCCGTGATCGCCTTCTCGAACGACGCGCTCCTGGACTACCGGGCGCGGCGACCCGTGATCTCCTTCGACCAGGACCATCTGACCGATTACCGCCCGCCGCGGTTGGAGCTGGCGCTCGCCCACGATGCCATGGGCAAGGCGTTCCTCACCCTCACGGGCTACGAGCCCGACTTCGGCTGGGACGCCTTCGCCGCGGCCGTCCTCGATCTGGCCGATCGGTACTCCGTGTCGTCGGTGACCTGGGTGCACGCGATCGCGATGCCCGTTCCCCACACTCGGCCGATCGGCACCACGGTGAGCGGCACCCGTGCCGAGCTGATCTCCGCCCACTCCGTGTGGCAGCCGCACACCCAGGTGCCGGCGACGGCGGGCCATCTTCTGGAGCTCCGCTTCTCCGAGCACGACACGCCCGTGGCGAGCTTCGTCCTGCTCATCCCGCACTATCTGGCCGACGCCGAGTATCCGGCGGCGGCGATCACCGCGCTCGAGAGCATCACCATCGCGACGGGGCTTGCTCTGCCCTCCGAGGATCTTCGCGAGGCGAACCTCGATTTCCTGTCCAAGGTCGAGGAGCAGATCGGTGCGAGTGACGAGCTGGCGACGATGCTCGAGAACCTCGAGTCGCGCTACGACCAGTATATGGCGGGGTCGCCGCTGCGCGCGGCGTCGTTCGGCGAGGTCGAGCTGCCGAGCGCCGACGAACTCGCGGCGGAGCTGGAGCGATTCCTCGCGTCCCGCCCCGCGGGCGACGACGACAAGCACACCGGACTCTCCTGACGCGAACCGGGGAATGCCCAGTCGACGGGCCGCGTTGACAACGGCAGTCCCGCAGGTGTCGGCAGCCGGCATCCAGTGTGCGATAATGGACAATCCGACCCGTTGTCAAGGGTGAATGCTCTGCGCAGGACTTGACAAGGGTCTTACTCGTGTCCGAAACCGACCGGACGCCCCCCGACTCAGGGACCGAGGGGCGGCGGTGAAAGGCGAATTGTGACTCCTTCCCGGACCACCACCGAAGACGTCGTCGACGAGGCGACCGTGACCGCGGCGAAGCCCGCGACGAAGACGGCGGCGAAGAAGCCCGCCGCGAAGGCCAAGGCCCCCGCCGCGAAGAAGGCGGCGCCTGCGAAGGCCAGCAAGAAGACCTCGGCTTCCGAGGACGACGAGGACGTCGACCCCGACGAGGCGATCGAAGAGGTCGAGGAGACCGACGACTCCGCCGACGATGACACGTCGGAGGAGTCCGCGTCGGGCGAGAAGAAGGCCTCGGACGACGATTCGGGCGACGACGACGACGAGGACGCACCCAAGAAGCCGGTGAGCGAGCCGCTCCCCACGGGCGCGATCGTGATCTCGTCGAGCGACGAGGACGACGTTCCCGTCTACTCCACCACGATCACCGGCGCGACGGCCGACCCCGTCAAGGACTACCTGAAGCAGATCGGCAAGGTTCCGCTGCTGAACGCGGCCGAAGAGGTCGAACTCGCGATGCGCATCGAGGCCGGCCTGTTCGCCGAGGAGAAGCTCTCGCACCTCTCCGACGCCGAGAAGCGCACGCAGCTCGGGCGCGACCTGACGTGGGTGGCCAAGGACGGTCAGCGCGCCAAGTCCCACCTGCTCGGCGCGAACCTGCGACTGGTCGTCTCGCTGGCAAAGCGCTACACCGGCCGCGGCATGCAGTTCCTGGACCTGATCCAGGAGGGCAACCTCGGCCTGATCCGCGCGGTCGAGAAGTTCGATTACACCAAGGGCTTCAAATTCTCGACGTACGCCACGTGGTGGATCCGTCAGGCCATCACCCGAGCCATGGCCGACCAGGCCCGCACGATCCGCATCCCCGTGCACATGGTCGAGGTCATCAACAAGCTCGCGCGCGTCCAGCGCCAGATGCTTCAGGATCTCGGCCGCGAGCCCACTCCCGAGGAGCTCAGCCGCGAACTCGACATGACCCCCGAGAAGGTCATCGAGGTGCAGAAGTACGGCCGTGAGCCGATCTCGCTGCACACCCCCCTCGGCGAGGACGGCGACAGCGAATTCGGCGACCTCATCGAAGACACCGAGGCTGTCGTGCCGGCGGACGCCGTCGGCTTCACGATGCTGCAGCGTCAGCTCGAGTCGCTCCTTGACTCGCTCAGCGAGCGCGAGGCGGGTGTCATCCGCATGCGCTTCGGTCTGGGCGATGGCATGCCGAAGACGCTCGACCAGATCGGCGACACGTTCGGGGTGACCCGCGAGCGGATCCGTCAGATCGAGTCGAAGACGATGGCCAAGCTCCGGCATCCGTCGCGGTCTCAGTCGCTGCGCGACTACCTGGAGTAAGCCGGGATGGCAGGCGCGATCGCGGGCGCCGTCGGCCGGGTACGCGACGCCGTGGGCGTGGCCGCCGGCCGGGGTGTGCAGTGGGCGCTGCGCGTGCGCGGCGGCAAGGGGTCCGGCGCGCCCGGGCTGGTGACCAACCGGATCAGCCCCGGTCTGCTGCCGCGCGTCCTCGGCTCGTTCCCCGAGGGGGTCGTCGTCATCAGCGGCACGGCCGGCAAGTCCACGACCACGAAGATGGTCGCGGCTCTGCTGCGCGCGCACGGGCTGCGCGTGTTCACGAACTCGTCGACGGCGAACCTGCCCCAGGGCATCACCTCGGCCGTGCTCGATGAGGGCGACTGGGCCGGGCGGGTGCATGCCGATATCGCCGTCCTCGAGATGGACGAGGCATTCGGTGCGAAGATCGCCGGGATATACACGGCCAGGGTCGTGACCCTCACCAACATCAACCTCGACGACATTGCGCGGTTCGAGTCCTACGAGCGGGTGATCCGCCTGTTGAGCACCGTCGCCGGACGCGCCACGCAGGCGGTCGTGCTCAACGCCGACGACGCCTCGCTGTCGCGGGTGGCGCGCGCCGTCCAGGCCGGCGAGCGGGGCGTCGCCGTCCACCGATTCGGCGTCGCCGGGACGGTGATGGAAGCGCAGCCCTACGGGCTCGGCTATGTGCGCACCGAGCCGGAGCGGATGCCGGCGAGCGACGGGACGCTGGTCCTCTCGGTGTCGGGGCGAGATGCCGAGATCACGCGCGGTGGCGCGTCGATGCCGGTCACCCTCCCCGCACGCGGCGTGCATTTCGCGGTGGACGCGGCGGCGGCCATCGAGACGGCGCACGCCGTCTTCGGCGATGCGTTCGACGCGGCGCTCTCGGCCCGCACACTCTCGACCCTCGAGCCCGTGTTCGGGCGGGGCGAGACGGTCGAGATCGCCGGCCAGCGCATCGAGTGCCTGCTCGTGCAGAACACCGCCAGCTTCCAGCTCAACATCGACGCGATCGGTCCCGCGCGGGAGCGCGTGTTCCTCGGAGTGTGCGACGCCGAAGAAGACACCTCCTGGCTGTGGACGGTGCACACGGAGTCCCTGGGTCACGTCGACATCGTCGGCGGGCCGAAGGCCGACGCGATGGCCAATCGCCTCGCCTACGACGGCGTGCCCTTCGGAACGGTCGACACCGACCTGATTCGGGCCTTCGAGGCGTTCCTCGCTCTGCCGGCTCCCTCCGAAGGAGACAAGACCGTCGTGTTCACCTCACGCAGCATGCGCCGCATCCGCGGGCACTACGGGCTCACGAGCGCCGAGGTGCGGGCGAAGGCGGGCGCGCGATGAGCGGGTTCGTCGTCGCGTCACTCGTACCGCGCCTGCTGGACATCCACGGCGATGCGCAGAACGCGCAGGTGCTGGCCGCCCGCGCCCGCTGGCGGGGTGTCGATGCCACCGTGGTCGACGTCGAGACATCCGCGGATGCTGCGGCGCAGCATCCGGACGCCATCACGATCGGGGCGGGGTTCGACGCCGACGCAGCCGAGATCCTCGCTGCGTTGCGATCGTTCGAGGGCGAGCTTTCGGGATGGGTCGCCGCGGGGGTGCCGCTGGTCGCCGTCGGTCTGGGCTGGGAGCTGCTGAGCGCGTCGGTCGAGCTCGCACCGGGGGAGCACACCCCGGGGCTCGGCGTGTTCCCCGGACGGGCCGTCGCGTCGGAGCGGCGCGTGGGAACCGTGGCCGTGGACTCCGCCTTCGGCCGCCTCGTGGGCTACGAGTACCACCTGCGCGACTATGTGCGCTCGGGCGCCGAGCAGCCGCTGGGCGTCGTTGTCTCCGGCATCGGCAACCTCGTGGCGGGCGGCCGGGAGGACGGCGCCGTCATCGGCGCCTGTGTCGGCACGGGCATCCGCGGGCCGGTGCTGGCGCGCAACCCGCGCCTCGCGGACGAGGTGCTGTTGCGCGCCTTCGCCCGACGTGGCATCGGTGCCGGTGAGGTCGATCCTCGCCAGAGCCGTGCGGATGCGCATGCCGAGACCGCGAACCGCATCGTGCTCGAGAACATGCGAATCGGCCGCAACGCCTGAGCGTCACGGCCGATTCGGGGCGGATCGAAGGATCCGCGGAGTATGGGGTCAGCCCGCCTCGATGAGGCGCGCCGTCTCGTCGTGCCACGACGTGGCGACACTGCGCAGCTTGTCTTCGTACTTGCGCCCGTGGTGTGCGCAGAAGAGCAGTTCGCTGCCCTTGACTTCAGCGGCGATGTAGGCCTGCGCACCGCACGAGTCGCAGCGGTCGGCAGCGCTGAGGCGGTAGGTGATCTCGTGTTCGGTGGGAGTCGTAAGCGTGGTCATCTCGGTGCCTCCTCGGATCGCTGGTCGGGTGCGACATCGTCCCATAGAACCACGGGTTTGTTACGGCCAGGCCGCGATTCGGTGACATTTCGCTCAGCGCGTACGCCGGGCGACGCCGGCCGTGTGTCGGGTCAGGCAGTCGAGGCCGCGCTTGTACGCTGGGAGATTGTGACGTCCGAGTACTCAGCCCACCACCTCCAGGTACTCGAGGGGCTCGAAGCCGTGCGCAAACGGCCGGGCATGTACATCGGCTCGAACGGCTCGCCGGGTCTGATGCACTGCCTCTGGGAGATCATCGACAACGCCGTCGACGAGGCCCTCGGC
>NZ_QFPF01000158.1 GCF_003248605.1 Microbacterium sp. | reverse complement strand
CGAGCTTGAGTTCGCGCTCACCCGAGTCATGCGTCGTCTGCAGCAGGTCGAACACGCTCGAAGCCGCGCGCGAGAGCGCGAGGGCAGCATCCCCCGTCTGTTGCAGGTGCGCGGTGAAGAGCGCGGCCGTGACGTCTCCCGATCCGTTCGCCTTCATCGGGATGCGGGGTGTCTGCACGATCCAGGCGCCGTCATCGGTCACAGCGAGCATCTCGATCGTGCCGTCGGGCGCCTCCGGCTGCAGCACGCTCGTCACGAGAACGGTCGAGGGTCCCATCTCGCGTGCCAGGTCGGCCGAGACGAGTGTGGAGTCGAGGTCTCCGGGTTCGGTGCCGGTCAGGAACCCCAGCTCGAACTGATTCGGCGTGATGATGTCGGCCGCGGGCACGACGCGGTCCCGCAGCAGCACCGGGATCGCCGGGGCCACGAAGCACCCCGAGACGGCGTTGCCCATGACGGGGTCGCAGGCGTACACCGCGTCGGGATTGGCGGCCTTGACCCGTGCGACGGCATCGAGCACCACATCCGCGATGCCCTCTCCGCCCTGATACCCCGACAGCACGACATCGATCTCGGGCAGCACGCCGCGCTCTTCGATGCCCGTGATGACCGCGCGCACGTCCTCCGGGGAGATGAGCGGCCCACGCCACACGCCGTAGCCCGTGTGATTCGAGAAGTTGACCGTGTAGACGGGCAGGACGTCGACGCCGATGCGCTGCAGGGGGAAGACAGCCGCGGAATTGCCGACGTGGCCGTACGCGACGGCGGATTGGATGGAGAGCACCTTCACCGCTCGATCATCCCACTCCCGACGATGCCGGCGCCGCGGTGACCGGTGCATCGTGCGCGGCCACGCGGTCGGCGACGACCGTCGCGATATCCGACGCGAGGCGCGCGGCGTCGGTGTCGCCGAGGTCGTGCACCGTCAGCCGCAGGCAGGAGGCGGCGGCGGGATCGGCGAGGACGAACTCGTCCCCGGTGCGTACCGCCCATCCGCGGTCGGCGAGGCGGGCGGCGACCCCGCGCGCCGTCACCGGCAGGCGGACCCAGAGATTGAGGCCGTCACCCGCCGTCGCCTCGATGCCGCGCGCGCGCAGGTGCGCCGCGAACGCGGTATTGCGGTCGGCGTAGTGCGTTGCGGCGCGGGCGATGACCGCCAGCGCATCGGGATCGGTGACGAGGGTGAGCACGAGGCGCTGGAGGAGGTGGCTCACCCACGTGGTGCCGGGGCTCAACCGCAGCGCGAGGCGTTCGGCGGTTTCGGGATCGGAGGCGGTGATCGCCAGGCACATGTCGGGACCCAGGAACTTCGAGACCGAGCGCACGCGAGCCCACCGCCGGTGGCCCGCTCCGATGACGGAGTGCGCCGGCCGCGTCGAGAGCAGCGAGAAATGGTCGTCCTCGATCACGAGCACCCAGGGATGGTCGGCCAGCACGGCGCGCAGATCTGCGGCGCGACGTGCCGACAGGCTCGCCCCCGTCGGGTTCTGGGCGCGCGGCGTGCAGACCACCGCGCGCACACCGGCGTCGAGCGCCGCTCGAAGCCCGGCGACGGTCATCCCCTCGGCGTCGACGGGCACGGGGATCGCGCGGTAACCGCCGAGACGGACGGTGTGGATGCTGGCGAGGAAGCAGGGATCTTCTAGCGCCACGGCGTCGTCGCGCACGAGCGCCTGAGCGAGCAGACGCTCGACCGCGTCGACCGCGCCGCTGGTGATGGTCAGTCGCAACGACTCCGCGTCGGGTGCGTCGGTCGACATCCAGTCGCGTGCCCAGGCCTCGAGGCCCGGATCGATCACCGGCTCGCCGTACAGCACGGGTCGACCGGCCATCGCGGCGAGCGCCCAGGAAGGATCGGGGATCAGCGTGGGGTCCGGATTGCCGGTGCCGACATCGGTCAGGCGTCCCGATGCCGCATACCCGTCCTGCGCGACGCGGGTGTTGCCTGCGACGCGCGTGCCCCCGCGTCCGTGCGCGGCGACGAGGCCTGTCTGGGCGAGCTGGCGATAGGCCGCGACGACTGTGTTGCGGTTGACGCCGAGGTCGTCGGCCAGCGTGCGCACCGGCGGCAGCGCGTCGCCCGGGCCGAGCGCGGCGCGTTCGATCAGCATCCGGATGTTGTCGGCGATCTCTGCTGCAGAGGCGCCGCTGATGCCGGGGGTGGGCCGTCTCGTCTTTGCCATGTCACACTCCGTCTCACCGCTGGGGGCGGGTAGAGCCCCATGCTATCTTTTGGCCTAGGCCAAAGAAGGAGCCCCCATGTCCTCTTCCACCACAGGATCATCGCGCGTCAAGCGCGGCCTCGCCGAGATGCTCAAGGGCGGTGTCATCATGGACGTCGTCACCGTCGAGCAGGCGAAGATCGCCGAGGATGCGGGAGCGGTCGCCGTCATGGCGCTCGAACGCGTGCCCGCCGACATCCGGGCGCAGGGGGGCGTATCGCGCATGAGCGACCCCGACATGATCGACGGCATCATCGCGGCGGTCTCGATCCCGGTGATGGCCAAGGCGCGCATCGGCCACTTCGTCGAAGCGCAGGTGCTGCAGGAGCTCGGTGTCGACTACATCGACGAGTCCGAGGTGCTCTCGCCCGCCGACTACGTCAACCACATCGACAAGTGGGGCTTCACCGTGCCCTTCGTGTGCGGGGCCACCAACCTCGGCGAGGCGCTGCGGCGCATCAACGAGGGCGCCGCGATGATCCGCTCCAAGGGTGAGGCGGGCACGGGGGACGTATCGGAGGCGACGAAGCACATCCGCACGATCACGGCCGAGATCAATCGCCTTCGCTCCATGACGAAGGACGAGCTCTACGTCGCGGCGAAGGATCTGCAGGCCCCGTACGACCTCGTCGTCGAGGTCGCCGAGACCGGGAAGCTCCCCGTCGTCCTCTTCACGGCCGGCGGCGTGGCGACCCCCGCGGATGCGGCGATGATGATGCAGCTGGGCGCCGACGGGGTCTTCGTCGGCTCGGGGATCTTCAAGTCGGGCAACCCGGCCGAGCGTGCCGCCGCCGTCGTCAAGGCGACGACGTTCTACGACGACGCCAAGGTCATCGCCGACGTCTCGCGCGGCCTCGGCGAGGCCATGGTCGGCATCAACGTCGCCGATCTGCCCGCGCCCCATCGCCTCGCCGAGCGCGGCTGGTAGGCATGGGACGACGTTTGTCGGATCGGCGGGGCGGGTGGTGACCGACGTGGCGCGTGTGGTGGTTCGGGCGCCGACCGTCGTGCAGACGACAGAGCCGGCGGGCGTCAGGTGGTGAGCCCCCGCGTCGGTGTGCTCGCGATCCAGGGAGACGTGCGCGAGCACGTCCGCGTGCTGACCGATCTTGGCGCCGCCGCGACCGCCGTGCGTCGCCCGGAGGAGCTCGCCCGCGTCGACGGTCTCGTCATCCCCGGCGGCGAATCGAGCGTCATCGACAAGCTGTCCCGGGCGTTCGGCATGCAGCATCCCGTCCGCGAAGCGATCGCCCGGGGCATGCCGATGTACGGCACCTGCGCGGGCCTGATCCTGCTCGCCGACCGCATCACCGACGCGATCGCGGGGCAGCAGAGTTTCGGCGGACTCGATGTCACCGTCAGGCGCAATGCCTTCGGCAGCCAGGTCGATTCGTTCGAGACCGACCTCGACGTGCCGGTGCTCGGCGCACCGCCCGTGCACGCCGTCTTCATCCGCGCCCCGCTCGTCGAGCAGGTGGGTCCCGATGTCGAGACCCTCGCGGCCCTGGATGACGGGAGGATCGTCGCCGTGCGCCAGGGCGCGCTGATGGGCACCAGCTTCCATCCCGAGGTGACGGGCGAGACCCGCTTCCACGCGCTGTTCCTCGACACGGTGCGGGCGGCATCCTGATGCGCCGGCGACAGGAGATGCGCCGGATGCAGGAAGATCGGGGCGGGATCCTCCTGTGCTCGCCGGATCTCCTGTTCCGGCGACGCGGCCTGAGTCCGATGTCGGGGCCCTGTGTGAGGGTGACGACGTGACCGAATGGGTGGCGCTGCTGCGCGGGGTGAATGTCGGCGGCGTCACGATCCGGAGCGCGGAGCTTCGCGACGTGCTCTCGGGCCTCGGCCTGACCGACGTGCGCACGTTTCTCGCGAGCGGCAACACAGCGTTCCGGTCGACACGATCGCACGGCGACCTCAAGCCCGCGATCGAGGCGGCGCTGCGCAACCGGTTCGACTACGACGCGTGGATCGTGCTGGTCACCCGGGAGGAGATCGAGACGGCTGTCGCATCCTTCCCCTT
>NZ_QFPF01000071.1 GCF_003248605.1 Microbacterium sp. | reverse complement strand
GGTGGACACAATTGCCTTTCAGTGACGTGGCCGCGTCGGTCGCGGGCTCACGGACGTATCTCCCGCCTCCTGCTGCCGGGCGCACGTCGGGGCGCACCGGAAGTGTGGTGTCGGAGAGGGGGATGCTCGAAATTCGGATTCGAGCCGATCTAGTCTAGCAGACCGAGTATTCTGCGCAGCTTCTCGAGGCGCGCGTGGATGTCGCGCTCGGTGCCGTGCGTCGTCGGCTCGTAGTACCGCGTGCCGCGCAGCTCGTCGGGCAGGTACTGCTGACGAACGACGCCGATGTCGCTGTCGTGAGGGTACAGGTAGCCCTTGCCGTGACCCAGGCGCTTCGCGCCGGCATAGTGCGCGTCGCGAAGATGGAGGGGCACACGCCCGATCCGGCCGTTCTTCACATCGGCGATCGCCTTGCCGATCGCCGTGTAGGCGGCATTGGACTTCGCGGCCGTGGCCAGATATGCCGTCGCTTCGGCGAGCGGGATACGACCCTCGGGCATGCCGATCAGCTGAACGGCATCGGCGGCGGCCACCGCGATCGTGAGCGCGTGAGGGTCGGCGAGTCCGATGTCCTCAGACGCCGAGATGATCAGACGACGGGCGATGAAGCGGGGGTCCTCCCCCGCCTCGATCATGCGCGCGAGGTAGTGGATGGCCGCGTCGACATCGGACCCGCGGATCGATTTGATGAAGGCGCTGATGACGTCGTAGTGCTCATCGCCCTGCCGGTCGTACCGCAGGAGCGCGCGGTCGACGGCCCGTGCCACATCGTCGGCGTCGACGACGGCCGGTTCGGCATCCGTCTCGTCATCGATGGCAGCCGTGCCCGTCTCGTCCGCGTCATCCGGCACGGCCCCGCGCGCCGGTCCGGATTCTCCCTCGACGTCCTCCGCGCCGAGCACCGATGCCGCCGCCGCCTCGAGCGCCGTGAGCGCCCGGCGCGCGTCGCCGGAGGACAGGCGCACGAGCGCGGCCCGCGCGGCGGGATCCAGGCGCACGGCATCGTGCAGGCCGCGCGGGTCGGACACGGCCCGGTCCAGCAGCGCACCCAGGTCGTCGTCTCCGAGCGGCTGCAGCGTGAGCAGGAGCGAACGGGACAGCAGGGGCGAGACGACGGAGAAGCTGGGGTTCTCCGTCGTCGCGGCGATCAGGACGACCCAGCCGTTTTCGACCCCCGGCAGCAGCGCGTCCTGCTGTGCCTTCGTGAATCGGTGGACCTCATCGAGGAAGAGGATGGTCGAGGTGCCGTAAAGGTCCCTCTGCGTGAGCGCCTCCTGCATCACCTCGCGCACGTCCTTCACCCCCGCCGTGACGGCCGAGAGCTCGACGAACCGTCGGCCGGATGAGCGCGCGATCGCCTGGGCGAGTGTCGTCTTGCCCGTGCCGGGCGGGCCCCACAGGATCACCGACACGGCACCTGCCGCGCCGTCCGGGTCCGCCAGCTTGACCAGCGGTGACCCGGGGCGCAGCAGGTGACCCTGTCCCGCGACCTCGGCCAGCGAGGTCGGCCGCATGCGCACCGCGAGCGGTGTGCTGCCCTGGAACAGCGCGGAGGAGGGGGTCACCCCCTCAGGCTAACCGCCGCCGCACGCCGAATATGCTGGCACCGCACGCGGTGACGTCCGCGCGCGGACGAAGGGATGCGCGAATGGCGACCGGCAAGGGTGACAGAGCGCGCGGCGACCGCGAGGCCCGCGAGCGCGCGCGACTCTACCGTGCCCGACAGGAGCTGCGTGAGTCACAGGCCGCCCGACGCCGACGCGACACGGTGCTCGCCGCCGTCGTCGGCGGTGTCGTGATCCTCGCGAGCATCGGCGGCCAAGTGGCATACGTCACCGCCGGCCCGGGAGCACCGTCGCCCGCTCCCTCGTCGACCCCGTCGCCGACGGCGACGTCGACGTCGACGCCCCTGCCGACGCCGGCCGCTTCCCCGGCTGCGACGCCCGCGCCCAGCACGACCCCCTGAGTCCTGTGCGCCCCACGTACTAGGCTGGGGTGGTTTCCGCACCCGGCACCGCACACGAGGAGAACCGTGTCCTCCGACTCCGCTCACGCATCAGACCGGCCGTGGGGCCGGGTCGATGACGACGGCACCGTATTCGTCCGCGAGGGCGACGACTGGCGCGAGGTCGGGCAGTTCCCCGACGGTTCGCCGGACGAAGCTCTCGCCTACTTCGCCCGCAAGTACGCCGACCTCGCCGACAAGGTGACTCTCCTCGAGCAGCGCCATCGCCGCGGTGGCGCCTCCGCGTCGGATCTGGCCTCGGCATCCCGCCACCTGCGCTCCGACGTCGAGGGCGCGTCCGCCGTGGGTGATCTCGCAGGCCTCGTTGCTCGCATCGATGCGCTCGGAGCCACCCTCGCCGAGGCATCCGCCACCGAAGCCGCGGCCGCCAAGGAGGCGGTGGCCGAGGCGGTCGCCGAACGCACCGCGCTCGTGGAGCGCGCCGAGGCGCTCGCCGCGCGCGACCCGCGACAGGTGCAGTGGAAGCAGGCGACACAGGAGCTGAACGACCTGTTCGCCCAGTGGCAGGCGCACCAGCAGAGCGCGCCTCGCCTTCCCAAGCGCGACGCGCAGGATCTCTGGAAGCGGTTCCGCGACGCGCGCGCGAGTGTCGAGAAACATCGTCGCGAGTTCTTCGCCGAACTCGACGAGGCGCACAAGGGCGCACGCGACCGCAAGTCCAAGCTGGTCGAACGCGCCGAGGCACTCTCCGCCAAGGGCGAGGACGGCATCCCCGCCTACCGTGCGCTCCTCGATGAGTGGAAGACGGTCGGACGCGCGGGCAAGAAGGTCGACGACGCGCTCTGGGATCGGTTCAAGGCCGCCGGCGACGCGCTCTACGGCGCGCGCGCCGAGCGCGACGCGACCGAGCTCGCCGAGTCCGCGCCCAAGATCGAGGCCAAGCACGCCCTGCTCGTCGAGGCCGAGGCGGTCGCCGACGAACGGAATCTCACCGCCGCGCGATCGCAGCTCACCGGTATCCAGCGCCGTTGGGACGAGATCGGCCGCGTCGCGCCGCGTGAGAAGGATCGCGCGCTCGATGACTCGCTGCGCAAGATCGAACAGGCTCTGCGCGCACGCGAGGACGTCGACTGGAAGCGCAACAACCCCGAGACCAAGGCGCGCGCCGGCGACATGGCACGCCAGCTCGCCGATGCGATCGCCGCGCTCGAGGCCGACATCGAGACGGCCCGCGCGAAGGGCGACACCAAAGCGGTGACGAAGCTCGAGGCCGAGTTGGCCACGCGGCGCTCCTGGATGCAGGTCGTCAGCGGCTGACTCGACCGTCCGCGGGTTGTCCACAGATCCGGGATGCCGTCATCCGGCGTCCGCCGCCGTGAGCTTCAATCGGGACCATGGTCTGGCCGTTCCTGTACTTCGCGCACGATCGACTCTCGCCCGCCGAGCTGTCGGCGGCACGCCTGGATGGCGACCTCGTCGAGATCGGCGAGGGGTACATGCCCGCCGATGCGGTCGAGAACGCGGCCATGCGCGCGGCATCCCTCGCTCCTCTGTGCAGCGAGAGACTGGCTGTGGGCATCTGGAGCGCGGCGTGGGTCTACGGCGCTCTCCACGAACCTCCCGCGCGCCATTCGCTGGTGCGTGCTCCGGGCCGGCGGGTCGGCAACCTCGTCAGCCGTCGCGCCGTCTTCCACGACACGGCGATCGATGCGGACGACGTCACGCTCCTCGGCGACGTGCGGGTGACGACGCCGCTGCGCACCCTCACCGACATCGCGCGGCGGACCGGCAAGGGCTCGGATCCGTCACGGGCGGCAGCCGCGGCACGCGGGCTGATCGAGACGGGTCTGGTCACCGCGACCGCGGGGCGGGACTTCCTCGCCATCCACCCCGGGCTGCCGGGATGCCGCCGGGGTGACGCGCTGCTCGCGCGGATCGCAGGCGGGGCCGCGTCATCCGCTCAGGAGGACGTCACACGGTAGACGTCGTACACCGCGTCGATGCGACGCACCGCGTTGAGGACACGATCGAGGTGGACGATGTCACCCATCTCGAAGACGAACTTGCTCAGCGCCAGGCGGTCATCGGTCGTCGACACCGAGGCGGAGAGGATGTTGACGTGGTGCTCGCTGAGAACGCGCGTGACATCGGACAGCAGTCCCGAGCGGTCGAGCGCCTCGACCTGGATCTGCACGAGGAAGACGCCCTTGGGCGTCGACGTCCACGACACCTCGATGATGCGGTCGGGATCGGTCATCAGCGACGCGACGTTCGGGCAGTCGGTGCGGTGCACCGAGACTCCGCTGCCGCGGGTCACGAAGCCGACGATCTCGTCGCCCGGAACCGGAGTGCAGCACTTGGCGAGTTTGACGAGGATGTCGGGGGCCCCGCGCACGAGCACGCCGGTGTCGCTCGAGCGCGGCGTGCGCTGGCGGCCGATGTGCGGGAGATCGATCGGGCCTGTGGATGTCTCGCCGCTGGCACCGACGAGTGCCGTCACCTTCTCGATGACGGACTGGGTCGAGACGTGGCCTTCGCCGACAGCCGCATATAGCGCCGATACGTCTTCGTACCGCAGCTGACGGGCGACATCCGCGAACGAATCCTGGCTCATCAGGCGCTGGAGCGGGAGGTTCTGCCGGCGCATGGCGCGGGCGATCGCCTCCTTGCCCTGCTCGACGGCCTCCTCGCGGCGCTCCTTCGTGAACCACGCGCGGATCTTGTTGCGCGCCCGCGTGCTCTTGACGAAACCCAGCCAGTCCTGGCTCGGTCCCGCGTCGGGGTTCTTCGACGTGAAGACCTCGACGACATCACCCGAAGACACGGGCGAGTCGAGGGGCACCAGCCGGCCGTTGACCTTGGCGCCCATCGTGCGGTGCCCGACCTCCGTGTGCACGGCGTAGGCGAAATCGACCGGTGTCGCGCCCGCGGGCAGTCCGATCACGCGGCCCTTGGGGGTGAAGACGTAGACTTCTTTGGCGCCGATCTCGTAGCGCAGCGAGTCGAGGAACTCCCCCGGGTCGGCCGTTTCCGCCTGCCAGTCCGAGATGTGGGCGAGCCACGCCATGTCGGTGTCGAGGGACTTGCTCTCGGTCTTGGCGCCCGACATCCGCTCCTTGTACTTCCAGTGCGCGGCGACACCGAACTCCGCCTGCTGGTGCATCTCGTGCGTGCGGATCTGGATCTCGACCGTGCGGCCGCCGGGGCCGATCACCGTCGTGTGCAGGGACTGATAGAGGTTGAACTTCGGGGTGGCGATGTAGTCCTTGAACCGTCCGGGCAGCGGCGTCCACCGGGCATGGATCGCCCCGAGCACCGCGTAGCAGTCGCGCACCGTGCCCACCAGGACGCGGATGCCGATCAGATCGTAGATGTCGTCGAACTCGCGGCCGCGCACCACCATCTTCTGGTACACCGAGTACAGCTGCTTGGGCCGGCCCATGACACGACCGCGGATGCGGAGCTCGCGCAGATCCTCCTCGACCGAGCCGATCACGTTGTCGACGTACTGCTCCCGCTGCGGGGTGCGCTGTTTGACGAGGCTCTCGATCTCGGCGTACAGCTTGGGGTGCAGCACGGCGAAGGAGAGATCCTCGAGCTCGGACTTGATGGTCTGGATGCCGAGCCGATGAGCCAGCGGCGCGTAGATCTCCAGCGTCTCGGTCGCCTTCTTGGCGGCCTTCTCCGGCGGCACGAATCCCCACGTGCGGGCATTGTGCAGTCTGTCGGAGAGCTTGATGACCAGCACCCGGATGTCTTTGGACATCGCGACGATCATCTTGCGGACGGTCTCGGCCTGGGCCGCATCGCCGTACTTGACCTTGTCGAGTTTCGTGACGCCGTCGACGAGCATCGCGACCTCGTCACCGAACTCGGCCGACAGCTGATCGAGCCCGTAGGCGGTATCTTCGACGGTGTCGTGCAGGAGGGCTGCGGCGATGGCCTTGGGTCCGAGCCCCAGATCGGCGAGGATCTGGGCGACGGCGACGGGGTGCGTGATGTACGGCTCGCCGCTCTGACGCTTCTGGCCCTCGTGCGCCTTCGAGGCCACGACGAAGGCCCGCTCGATCACGGCAACATCGCTCTTGGGGTGGTTCGTGCGCACCGTGCGGATGAGGTGCTCGACGCCCTCGCTCCGGGTGGAGCGCGAGAAGATGCGGGGCACGAGTCGGCGCAGCGACGAAGCCTGCGCGACGGGCGGAACCGTCTCGGTCATCGGTACACCTCCCCCGCGTGCGGATCGCGGGCTGACGCAGTCCCGACGGATTCATCCATCCTACGCCCGCGGGCGGGTCGCTCCGACGCGGTCAGACCTCCACCGACGCGCGCTCGCGGGCCTCCATGAGTCGCTGGTCGCGCTCGCGGAGGTCGGGCTCGCTCTCGCGGAACAGCGAGTACAGCGGAGCCGCGACGAACAGCGTCGAGTAGGCCGCGACGATGATGCCGACGGTGATCGAGAGAGAGATGTCGCTCAGCGTGTCGGCACCGAGCCAGAAGGCACCGATGAACAGGATCGCGGCCACCGGCAGCACCGCCACGACGGAGGTGTTGATCGATCGGATCAGGGTCTGGTTGACGGCGAGGTTGACGGACTCACCGAACGTGCGTCCGGACTTCATGCCGTCCTCGGATGTGTTCTCGCGGATCTTGTCGAACACGACCGTCGTGTCGTACAGCGAGTACCCCAGGATCGTGAGGAACCCGATCACCGCCGCCGGCGAGATCTCGAACCCCGCGAGGGCGTAGATGCCGATCGTGATGACCAGCACGTCGACGAGGCCGATGATCGCCGCCGCCGACATCTTCCACGTGCGGAAGTAGATCGCGAGGATCAAGAAGGCCAGGGCGAGGAAGATACCGAGACCCCAGAGCGACTGACGTGTGACATCCTCGCCCCAGCTGGGGCCGATGAAGGATGTCGTCACCTCGGTCTCGGGCACGCTGTAGGCCGCCGCGAGGGCCTCGCTCACCGACTGGGTCTCGTCGGCGCTGAGCTGGTCGGTCTGCACCCGCACCGCGTCGCCGCCGACCGTGGTCACGCGCGTCGCTGCATCGGGGACGACCGAGCGGACCGCATCGGTCGCGACGAGCTGGTCGGGCTGCTCGAGGCCCGTGACGGTGAACTGCGATCCGCCAGTGAACTCGATCGAGAACTGCGGGGGCTTGATCAGCAGAACGAGCGCCGACCCGATGATCAGCAGCGCGGCGATGATGAACCACAGCCGCCGCTTTCCGACGAAGGGAACCGACGCCTTGCCCGTGTAGAGGTCGTTGCCGAACCGGCTCATGGGACCCATCAGTCGTCCTTCCCCTCGGGGCCGCTCGTGCCGCGGCCCGCGGCGGCCAGCTCCGCCTGCTTGCGTTCGGCGATCGTCTGCCGTTTGACCGCCTCGCCCCGCGATCGTGCGGCCCGGGTGCTCGCGCCGCGTCCCTCAGCCGTGACGGGGGCCTTGAACTCCGCGCGATTGCGGTAGACCGCGCCCAGGGCGACGGGGTCGAGACCGGAGAGCGGGTGGCCCTGCCCGAAGAAGCGGGTGCGGGCGAGCAGCTGCATCACCGGGTGGGTGAAGATGATGAAGATCAGCACGTCGAGCACGGTCGTGAGGCCGAGCGTGAACGCGAAGCCCTTCACGGTCGCATCGGCGAGGATGTACAGAACCACGGCCGCGAGGATGTTGATCGACTTGGAGATGTAGATCGTGCGCTTGGCTCGCGCCCAGCCGTCCTCGACGGCGCTGGTGATCGACTTTCCGTCGCGCAGCTCGTCGCGGATGCGTTCGAAGTAGACGATGAACGAGTCGGCCGTGAAGCCGATCGTGACGATGAGTCCCGCGACGCCGGCGAG
Organism: Microbacterium sp.; assembly: GCF_003248605.1. Taxonomy (GTDB): domain Bacteria; phylum Actinomycetota; class Actinomycetes; order Actinomycetales; family Microbacteriaceae; genus Microbacterium. Next base: position 5,118 of record NZ_QFPF01000071.1, on the reverse strand, counting down.
AGAGAGCCGGAAGCCCATGCGCCACGACAGGATGCACAGCGCGATGTACGTGAGCACAGCCATCACCGCGAGCGAGGCGATGATCACGAACCCGAGCGAGCGGTAGGCGATCAGGGAGTACACGGCGACCAGGGCGAGGCCGATGAGTCCGGCGATCATGCCGATCTGCAGCTGCTGGGAGCCCAGGGTGGCCGAGATCGTGTCGGAGCTCACGACCTCGAAGCTCAGCGGCAGCGCGCCGTACTTCAGCTGATCGGCGAGCACCTGGGCGCTCTCCTGCGTGAACGATCCGGAGATGCTGGGCCGGCCGTCGAGGATCAGCCCGTTCATCGACGGCGCCGAGATGACGGCACCGTCGAGGACGAAGGCGAACTGATTCAGCGGAGCGGTCGCGCCGTAGAGCCGCTGGCTGACCTCGCCGAAGATCTCGGTGCCCTCGGAGTCGAACTCGAGGTTGACGGTCCACTGGTTGCTCGTCGTGTCGAGACCCGAGGTGGCGTCGTCGATCGAGGAGCCGTCGATCTCGACCGGACCCAGGATGAACTTGGCGGTGTTGTCGACGTCGCACGTGATCAGCGGCCGGTCGGCGGGAGCGCCCGAGGGATCGATGTCGGGATCGGCGCAGTCGTAGGCGAGGAAGCGGGCTTCGAGCGCGGGGGTGATCCACGCCAGGTCGCTCGGGCCCGTGGGCTCTGCCGTCGGGGTCGCAGCGAGCGTCGGGTCGGGCGAGGGGTAGGGCGTGGCGTTGCCGTCCTCCCCCACGAACTCGGTTGCGGGCGAGCCCGTGAACAGGACCGGCCGCAACTGCAGCTGGGCGCTGGCCTCGATGCGCTCGCGCGTCTCCTCATCGGCCTGGCCGGGGATCTGCACGACGATGTTGCGCCCACCCTCGGTCGTGACATCGGCCTCGCCGACACCCGACGCGTCGACGCGCTGGCGGATGATCGTGACCGCCTGGTTCATCTGCTCGCTCGAAGGCGCCGCGCCATCCTCGACCTGAGCCTCGAGGATGATCTGCGTGCCGCCCTGCAGATCGAGGGCGAGCTCGGGAACCCACGAGCTCTGCTTGAAGACGTAGACGCCGAGGGCGTTGATGCCGAACAGGACGGCGGTCAGCACGAGGAGTGCCGTCAGCGCACGCCACGCGTGCCGGACGGGAGTGGATGTCGCCACCGGGGCCAGCTTTCTACGTCGTCCGCGCGGGGCGCGGGTCAGGCCTCGGGCTTGTTCTTCTTCTCGGCGTCGGCCTCGGCCTCGCCGGCCCGGTAGACGCGGTCGTCGCTGATCGAGGAGATCTCGCCGTCGGCGACACCGGAGACGTACTCGGCCTCGCTGGCCTCGGCCGCGATGAACTCGTCCTCCGTCACAACGCCCTCGAGCGGGTTCACGACGCGGAGGATGGCCTGGCTGTGCACCTTGATGACGGTGCCGGGGGCGATCTCGACGAGGGCCGGCTGGTCGAGGTCCTCGCCGTTGTACTCGACGATCGTGCCGTAGAGCCCGCCCTGGAGCAGGACCTCGGCACCGGGAAGGGTCTGACGGCTCTTCTCCTCCTGCTCGGCCTTCGCCTTCTGCATGCGCTTGCGCGAGTTCCAGAACATGAAGCCCAGGAGGGCCACGAGGACGACGATGAGCAGGATGTCCATGCGGGGGGTGCCTTTCGAGGGCGCACCGAACGGCACGCAAGATGGAGGCCCGGAAGCCTTCAGCGATTATAGGTCATCGAATCTGAGGGCGTCCCGGACGCGGGGCGCGCCGAGGTGGGCATACGCGTCGGGCATCGCGACACGGCCTCGCGGGGTGCGCCCGAGGAATCCGATACGCACGAGGTAGGGCTCGACGACGCTCTCGACCGTCTCGGACTCCTCGCCGACCGCCACCGCCAGGGTGCCCAGACCCACCGGACCGCCCTTGAACCGATGGATGAGGGCATCGAGGACGGCCCGGTCAAGCCGGTCGAGGCCGATGGTGTCGACGTCGTACAGCTCGAGCGCCGCGCGCACCGCCGCGAGATCGGCCGACCCCGTGTGGACCAGCGCGTAGTCGCGGACGCGACGCAGCAGCCTGTTCGCGATGCGCGGTGTGCCGCGAGAGCGACGCGCGATCTCGACCCGGGCCTCGGGCACGAGGTCGACACCGAGCATCGTCGCCGACCGCTCGATCACGCGCTCGAGGTCGGCCGAGTCGTAGAACTCGAGATGACCCGTGAACCCGAACCGGTCGCGCAGGGGACTCGGCAGCAGACCCGACCGTGTCGTCGCACCGACGAGGGTGAAGGGCGCTAGATCGAGGGGGATGCTGGTGGCCCCGGCGCCCTTGCCCACCATGATGTCGATGCGGAAGTCCTCCATCGCGAGGTACAGCATCTCCTCGGCCGAGCGCGCCATCCGGTGCACCTCGTCGATGAAGAGCACCTCACCGGGGGTCAGGCTCGACAGGAGCGCAGCAAGATCGCCCGCGTGCTGGATCGCGGGACCGCTCGAGAGCCGCAGCGGTCGGCCGCTCTCGTGCGCGACGATCATCGCGAGTGTCGTCTTGCCCAGCCCGGGCGGACCGGCCAGGAGGATGTGATCTGCAGGACGCTGCTGGATGCGGGCGGCATCCAGCAGCAGCTGCAGCTGGCCGCGCACCTTGGGCTGCCCGACGAAGTCGCCGAGCGAGGTCGGACGCAGGGCGCCCTCGACGGCCAGATCGGACTCGGACGCGTCCGGGTCGATTCCGCGCGCGATCTCCTCACCCTCAGCCACGCGCGCCTCCCGCTCGGGCCGGCCCGAGCGCGGCCAGGGTCAGCCGCAGCAGCGCGGGCACGGTGGCGCGCTCGGCTTCGTCGCTCGTCTCGAGCGTCGTGGTCACGGCATCGGTCGCCACCCGCTCCGGCCATCCCAGTCCGATGAGCGCCTGCACGACCTGTGCGCCGATGTCGGATGCCCCGCCCTCCGCCCCCCGCGCCGCGGGACGCAGCGCCGGCGCGATCTTGCCCGCGAGCTGCAGCACGATCAGCTTGGCGGTCTTGGGCCCGATGCCGGACACGCGGCGAAAGGGCGCGTCGTCATCGTGGGCGACAGCATCCGCGATCTGATCCACGCTCAGCTGCGAGAGCACGCCCAGCGCGGACTTGGGACCCACGCCCGTCACCTGCAGAAGCAGCACGAACGTCTCGAGCTCGTCGCGCGTGGCGAACCCGAACAGCGAGAGGGCGTCTTCGCGGACGACCAGATGAGTGTGCAGCGCGATCGCCTCGCCGGTGTGCGTCGTGCGCACGACATCGCCCGGCACGGCCACGCTGAGACCGAACCCCCCGACCTCGACGACGACGCCCTCGGGCCCGACGTGGACGACCGTGCCGCGCAACGTGGAGATCATGCTTTCGAGCCTAGATCACATGTCGTAGTTATGTTCGAGCGACACGCCGTCACACCCGGGCCGAACGTGTCAGACGCTCGGCATCCGCCCACGCGCGCTGCGCGGGAGTGAGCGCCGAGCCTGCGCCCGGCGCCACGGCCGCTCCTCGTCGCCAGGCGTGACACAGCGCAAGGGCGAGGGCATCCGCGGCGTCGGCGGGTTTGGGGAGTGCATCCAGGCGCAGCACGCGGGCGACCATCGTCTGCACCTGACGCTTGTCGGCCGCGCCGTACCCCGTGATGGCGGCCTTCACCTCGGTGGGCGTGTGCGTCTCGGCGGGCAGCCCGTGCTCTGCAGCCAGCAGCAGGGCGACCCCGCTCGCCTGCGCCGTTCCCATCACGGTGCGGGTGTTGTGCTGCGCGAAGACCCGCTCGACCGCGACGACGTCCGGCCGATGATCGGCCAGCACCTCGCGGATCCCCCTCGCGATCGTCGCGAGCCTCTCGGCCGCGCTCGCATCGACGGCGGAGCGGATGACCCCGACGTGCACGAGCACGGCGGAGCGATCGGGCGCGACATCCACGATGCCGACACCGCACCGGGTCAGGCCCGGATCGATGCCGAGCACACGAAGAGAGGTTCGGGCCACTCCCCCACGCTAGACGCGCGACGGTCAGCCTCGGGTCAGGCGCGCCCGCTCAGTCATCCTGCGCGAGCTCCGCCTGGACCTCGGGTGTCAGATCGAAGTTGCTGAAGACGTTCTGCACGTCGTCGCTGTCTTCGAGGGCATCGATGAGCCGGAAGATCTTGCGCGCCGTCTCGGCGTCGATCTCGACCTTGAGGCTCGGCACGAACTCGACATCGGCGGATTCGTAGTCGATGCCCGCCTCCTGGAGAGCGGAGCGCACACTGACGAGGTCGGTGGCCTCGGTGATGACCCCGAACCCCTCGCCGTGCGGCTCGATCTCCTCGGCTCCGGCGTCGAGGACGGCGAGCATCAGGTCGTCCTCGGTGGTGTTCTCGGACGACACGACGATGACGCCCTTGCGGTGGAAGTTGTAGGCGACGCTGCCGGGATCGGCCATCGTGCCCCCGTTGCGCGTCATCGCCGTGCGCACCTCGGCGGCCGCGCGGTTTTTGTTGTCGGTCAGACACTCGATCAGCAGCGCCACGCCGTTGGGGCCGTAGCCCTCATACATGATCGTCGTGTAGTCGATGGACTCACCGGTGAGCCCCGCGCCGCGCTTGATCGCGCGATCGATGTTGTCGTTGGGCACCGAGGTCTTCTTGGCCTTCTGGACGGCATCCACCAGGGTGGGGTTGCCCGAGAGATCGGCGCCGCCGATCTTGGCCGCGACCTCGATGTTCTTGATGAGCTTGGCGAAGGACTTGGCACGACGCGAATCGATGATCGCCTTCTTGTGCTTGGTCGTCGCCCACTTGGAATGCCCGGACATGTAACTCCCGTGTCTGTCGATCGGCCCGAAAGCCTCCGTAGATTCTAAGCCCGCGCGGGCCGCACCCTCAGGCGAGGATGCGCAGCAGCGTCCGCAGGTTGCGGTTGGTCGTCCGCGCTCTGTAGGTCGTCCGGGCGATCGTCTTCGCGAACGGAGTATCGGTCGTGCGCCCCTTCGGAGGGTTCCAGAAGACGACACCCGGGCCGGGCGCGACGGGGTCGACGTCCGCATCGAGCGACGCCGCGGCATCCGTCAGCTCGTCCCGCGTCGCGTCGTCGACGCAGAAGATGACCCAGGGCTGTCGGCCGACGTCGTCCGC
>NZ_QFPF01000070.1 GCF_003248605.1 Microbacterium sp. | reverse complement strand
GAACATGTCGTGGATCCCGGGCGGGAACTTCTTCGCCAACGCCGCCTCGGTCATGAACGATCCGGCCGTGAACTTCTGGCCGGCGCTGTGGAACTCGATCTACAGCTCCGCCCTCATCGCGCTCTCGGTGGTGGCGTTCTCGACCCTCGCCGGGTGGGCCTTCGCCAAGCTCCGCTTCCGTGGCAGCGGATGGCTGCTCGTCTTCGTCATCGCCACCATGGCGGTGCCGATGCAGCTGGGCGTCGTGCCCCTGTACATCCTCTTCAGCGATCTCGGCTGGACGGGCAGCATCGGCGCGATCATCATCCCGTCCCTCACGAGCGCGTTCGGGGTCTTCTGGATGACGCAGTATCTGCGCCAGTCCGTCCCCGACGAGCTGATCGAGGCGGCTCGGGTGGACGGGGCATCGATGATCCGCACGTTCTGGACGGTCGGGCTGGTCGCCGCGCGGCCCGCCGCGGCGATGTTGGGCCTGTTCACCTTCGTCACGGCGTGGAACAACTTCTTCTGGCCCTTCATCGTGCTCGACCGGCAGAACCCCACGCTCCCGGTGGCGCTGTCGCTCCTGCAGTCCAACTACTTCGTCGACTACTCGATCGTGCTCGCCGGCGTGCTCCTGTCGACCATCCCCCTGCTCATCCTCTTCGTGTTCGCCGGAAAGCAGCTCGTGAGTGGGATCATGCAGGGAGCAGTCAAGGGCTGAGGGATGCCGTCCGCCGGCATCCCTCGACCGTCACATCCGCTGAGAGAGGAGCGCGTGATGAGCGTGCCCGAAACGCGTCCGTTTCCGAGTGACTTCCTGTTCGGTGCGGCCACCGCCGCGTACCAGATCGAGGGAGCAGCCTTCGAAGACGGGCGGACAGCATCCATCTGGGATGCGTTCGCCCGCGTGCCCGGCGCCGTGATCAACGCCGACAACGGCGATGTCGCGTGCGACCACTACCATCGCTATCGCGACGACGTCGCCCTCATGAAGCGCCTCGGCCTGCAGACGTACCGCTTCTCGACATCCTGGTCACGGGTGCGTCCCGACGGGGGCGCGGTCAACCCCGCGGGCCTGGATTTCTACAAGCGCCTGGTCGACGAGCTGCGCGCGGCGGACATCATCCCGTGGCTCACGCTCTACCACTGGGACATGCCCCAGGCGCTCGAGGAGAAAGGCGGCTGGACCGCCCGTGACACCGTCGATCGCTTCGCCGAGTACGCGCTGTCGATGCACGACGCGCTGGGCGACCGCGTCGACATCTGGACGACCCTCAACGAGCCGTGGTGCTCGTCTTTCCTCAGCTACACCGCGGGGCTGCACGCCCCGGGGCGGCAGAGCGTCACCGACGGGGTGCTCGCCGCGCACCACCTGCTGCTCGGGCACGGCACGGTCGTGCGCGAGCTGCGGGCCCGCGACGCGGCGCTCGAGCTCGGCATCACGCTCAACCTGACGGTCGCCGAGCCCGCCGACCCGGCCGACCCCGCCGATGTCGACGCCGCGCGCCGCATCGACGGGCAGTTCAACCGGTGGTTCCTCGACCCGATCTTCCGGGGCCAGTACCCGGCCGACATCCTCGAAGACCTCGCGGGGGTGGATGCTGCGGCCCGCGCCGCCCTCGACGCCGCCATCCTGCCCGAAGACCTCGAGACGATCGCGGCGCCCATCGATTCGCTCGGCGTGAACTACTACCACGGCGAATTCGTCGGCGGTCGCGAGGCGGCGGATCCCCCGAAGCCCGGGGACGCCCCCACGGATCGCGAGGGGCGCTCCCCGTTCCCCTCGCACGAGGGCATCTTCTGGCACGAGCGCGGGCTGCCCCGCACGTCGATGAACTGGGAGGTGCAGCCCCGCGGGCTGACGAGCCTGCTCCAGCGGGTCTGGGACGAGTACGCGCGACCGGCGGGCACGACGCTGTACGTGACCGAGAACGGGGCGGCCTACGACGACGTCGTGACGCCGACCGACGCCGGCCCGCGCGTGCACGATGCCGAGCGCCGCGACTTCGTGCGGGTGCACCTCGCGGCGATCCTCGACGCGATCGAGGCGGGAGTCGATGTGCGCGGATACTTCTACTGGTCCCTGCTCGACAATTACGAGTGGGCCTGGGGGTACGAGAAGCGGTTCGGGATCGTTCGCGTGGACTACGACACCCAGGAGCGCACGGTGAAGGACAGCGGCCTGGAGTATGGTCGCATCATCGCCGCGCGCGCCCTCGACCCGGAGCCGGCCGCGGGGCACTGACCGCCGTCCGGGCCGCATCCGGGCCCCGGCGCCGTTCGCGTCGCCCCGGGCCCGCGTGGCCCCACCCGATGAGAGAAGCCATGGCCACCGACGCCGTTCGCGCCACCCCGACGATCGAACAGGTCGCCGCGGCGGCAGGGGTGTCGCGCTCGACCGTGTCGCGGGTCGTGAACGGCTCGAGCGCCGTCAGCCCCGAGGCGCTCGCGGCCGTCAAGGGCGCCATCGAACGCCTGGCGTACGTTCCCAACCGCGCGGCACGCTCGCTCGCGAGCCGGCAGACCCACGCGATCGCGCTCGTCGTGCCCGAGGACGCCTCGCAGTTCTTCGGCGATCCCTACTTCGCCGGGATCGTCACGGGGATCAGTCGGCGGATCAGTGAGAGCGACTACCTGCTGAACCTCATCATCGCGTCGGACGATCCGAGCAACAAGACGGCGTCGTATGTGCGCAGCGGCACGATCGATGGGGCGCTCGTGGCCTCACATCACGCCGAGGACCGTTTCATCGACGCGATCGCTGCGGCCGTGCCGCTCGTCTTCGGCGGCAGGCCCGCGCAGTGGAGCGACACGCATCACTTCGTCGACGTCGACAACGTCGCTGGGGCGCGCCTCGCGACCCAGCACCTCATCGAGCGCGGGCGCACGCGCATCGCGACGATCACGGGTCCGCTGTCGATGCCCGCGGGTGTCGACCGGCTCGCGGGCTGGAGCGCCGCCCTTGCCGAGGCGGGGCTCGCCGAGGGGCCCGCCGAGGACGGCGGCTTCAAGCCCGAACTCGCGGAGGACGCGATGCGCCGGATCCTCGCGAGCGGCCGCGAGTTCGACGCCCTCTTCGTTGCGAGCGACATGATGGCGCGCGCCGCGATCCGTGTGCTCACCGCCGCGGGCATCAGGGTTCCCCAGGACGTCGCGATCGTCGGCTACGACGATTCGCCGGTCGCGACCGACCGGGAACCGCAGCTGACGACGATCCGCCAGCCGCTCGAGCAGATGGGCGAGACGATGGCGTCGCTGCTGATCCAGGTGCTCGCGGGAACGGCCCCGGCCGAGCGGGCGCTGATCATGCCCACCGAGCTTGTGGTTCGCGAGACGACCTGACCCCAGCATCCTGGCGGTCTTGCATGTCCCACTTTCTGTCGCCTCGCGCAGGCGCAGGCGACAGAAAGTGGGACATACGGGGCGAGGGTGGGGCGCTCGGGAGCGGCGCTCAGCCTCAACCGCTCGCCGAGGGTGCACAGCACCTGCAGTGTGATCACGTCGCGATAAAAGCGGGTCATGCCGTCGAGGTCGGCAACGTCGAGGGTCACGGCTCCCATCACCGTCGCCGGAGCGAGCCCGGTGGACGCCATTTCATTCATGTGCATACTCAACCGAGCGGGTGGGTGCTGCAATCCGGGTCGCGAGGCGCCATCTGCACGATCGCTGGTGCTGAGGTGGCCTCGAGTTACGGATGAGGCAGCGTCCTGCTTCTGCTCGTGCGGATGTCGCCCGCCACTCGCAGCGTCGGGGAGGCATGTCCCACTTTCTGTCGCCTCGCGCAGGCGCAGGCGACAGAAAGTGGGACACCCAAGTCAGGCGCCGGTGAGGCGCGTGAGCAGCTCGCGATAGCGCGCGAGCGTGCGCTCGACGACCTCGCTCGGCAGCGCCGGCGGCTCGCCCGTCTTGTCCCAGTGGGCGGCGAGCCAGTCGCGCACGATCTGCTTGTCGAAGCTGGCCATGCGCTCCTGCGGTGATCCGCCCGCGTGCCATGCGGCAGCATCCCAGTACCGCGACGAGTCGCTCGTGAGCACCTCGTCGGCGAGGCGCAGAACGCCGCGTTCGTCGGTGCCGAACTCGAACTTCGTGTCGGCGAGGATCAGACCGCGCGCCTCCGCGAGCGCGGCCGCTCGGCCGTAGATCGCCAGCGACGCGTCGCGCAGCTCGGCGGCACGTGCCGGGCCGACGAGCTCGACCGTGCGCTCGTACGTGATGTTCTCGTCGTGCTCGCCGAGAGGCGCCTTGTAGGCAGGGGTGTAGATCGGCTCGGGCAGCCGATCGCCGTTGCCAAGGCCCGAGGGCAGCGGGATGCCGCACACCGTTCCCTCGGCGTCGTACTCGGCCCAGCCCGACCCGGTCAGGTATCCGCGCACGACGCACTCGATCGGCGCCATCTCGAGAGAGCGGACGACCATCGCACGCCCGGTGACAGCATCCGGGATCGTCTCGTGCGCCTCGTCGTCCGCTCCGAGCTCGGCGGAGGCGGCGAGGTGATTGGGTACCGCGGGCCCGCCATCGGCGCCCGCGAGCTGGTCGAACCACCACAGGCTCAGCGTCGTCAGCAGCTCGCCCTTGCCCGGGATGCCGGGCTCGAGCACATGATCGAACGCGCTCACCCGGTCGGAGGCGACGACGAGCATCCGCTCGGGCGCTCCGCCGTCGGGGGTCGCGGCGGGCACGAACAGGTCGCGCACCTTGCCGGAGTAGACGTGCCGCCAGCCGGGAAGATCGAGGGGGGAGCTCACCCGCCCATTATCCCGGGGTGCGCGGCGGGCTGGGAATGCCCTGGGTTTGCGGGACGGGGATGCTGTCGCCCGGCCCCTACGAGACGACCCGTGCCGCGATGTCGGTGCGGAAGTGCGCACCCTCCAGGGTGATCCGGCCGAGGGCGTCGTATGCGCGCTCGCGCGCCTGCGCGAAGGTCTCGCCCACGGCGACGACGTTGAGGACTCGACCGCCGGTGGCGATCAGTCCGTCGGCGCCGTCGGCGGTCGCGGCGTGGGTCAGGTGCACACCCGGCACAGCGGCCGCGGCATCCGCGCCGGTGAGCGCGCGCCCTGTCACGGGCGACTCCGGGTAGCCCTCGCTCGCGAGCACGACGGTGACGGCGCAGTCGGGGGCGAACCGCGGCGCGGGGTGGTGGTCGAGCGTGCCCGAGGCGGCGGCCATGAGCAGCTCGGAGAGCGGCGTCACCAGGCGCGGCAGCACGACCTGGGTCTCGGGGTCGCCGAACCGCGCGTTGAACTCGATGACCTTGACGCCGGAATCCGTCAAGATGAGTCCCGCGTAGAGCAGCCCGATGAACGGCGTGCCTTCGGCGTCGAGGCGGCGGATCACGGGCTCGGCGACCGTGCGGGTGACCTGCTCGACGAATTCGGCCTCGCTGCCGAAAGTCTCGGCCAGCCACGGCAGTGGCGAATAGGCGCCCATGCCGCCGGTGTTGGGCCCGGCGTCGCCGTCGAGGGCGCGCTTGTAATCCTGCGCGGGGCTCAGCGGCAGGACGGTGTCGCCGTCGGAGACGAAGAACAGCGACACCTCGGGCCCGGAGAGGAACTCCTCGACGAGGATCGGACCGGTCGGCAGGTAGGTCTCGGCGTGCGCGAGAGCGGCCGCCCGGTCGCCGGTGACGACAACACCCTTGCCTGCGGCGAGTCCATCGGCCTTGACCACGTGCGGGGCACCGTATCCGTCGAGCGCCGCGGCGACCTCGGCGAGACTCGTCGCCCGCGTCGCGCGCCCCGTCGGCACGCCGGCTTCGTGCATGATGCGCTTGGCGAATGCCTTCGATCCCTCGAGCGCCGCGGCGGCCTTGCCGGGCCCGAAGACGGGGATGCCGCGCTCGCGCAGAGCGTCGGCCACGCCCGCGACGAGGGGGGCCTCCGGTCCGATCACGACGAGGTCGACGTTGTCGTCGCCGGCGAACTCGACGACGGCGGCCGCATCGACCGGGTCGAGGTCGACGATCGTCGCGTCGCGGGCGATGCCGGTGTTGCCGGGAGAGGCGAAGATCTCGTGCGCCGCCGCTTCGGCGCGGAGGGCGAGGATGATGGCGTGCTCGCGCGCGCCCGAGCCGAGGACCAGGATTCTCACCCGGTCAGCCTACCGAGCCGCCCCGTCGGGCACGGTTCAGTGCCCGCGCATCGGCTGTGTGCCCGCGCATCGGCCGCATCCCGCATCAGTCGTCTCCCCGCGCATCCCTTGCGGGGCGGCGCATCGCGCACGCGGCGCCGACGCGCGGGTAGCGTGACAGCGTGCCCCGCAAGATCTCGACCGACGACGGCCGCAACGCGCTCGCGGTGGTGGCTGCAGCATCCACGCCCTCGCGCGCCGCGCTCGGCACAGCCGTGCGGTACCTGCTGCAGCTGCTCGCCGAGAAGGCGCCCGGCAACTCCGTCGAGATGCGGGTGCCGCCTTTCGGCGCGGTGCAGGTCGTCCAGGGTCCGCGGCACACGCGCGGCACGCCCCCGAACGTCGTCGAGACCGATCCCGCGACCTGGATCGGTCTCGCGACGGGCGCGGAGCAGTGGGTGGATGCTGTCGCCCGCGGCGCGATCCACGCCTCGGGCACGCGCGCCGATCTGTCGGACCTGTTGCCCCTGCGTCCCTGACGCGGGCCACCGCCCGCCCCCCGGTCCCGGCGAACCCACATTTTTGCAGCGAGCCACCATTCGTCGCGTGGTGGCTCGCTGCAAAAATGTGGGCTCGGCGCCGCGACAGCCACCGCCCGCGGCGCGCCCGGCGGTGCGACAATGAAAGGGTGAGTACCGCGCAGCCCGAGCAGCCCGCCGAGGGGCAGACCCCGACGGATGCCACGGGCGCCCGCCCCGACGGCACGACCGACGGCACGACCGACGGCGCCGCCCCCCGCCAGCGCGAGCACTGGGTGAGCGACGAGATCGTCGCCGCGAAGGTGCGCAGCGTTCCGCGTTACGGCGTGTTCCTCACGCTCGGCTTCGTCCTGGGCGCGGTCGTCGCGCTGATCCTGACCTTCACCTATCGCGGCACCGTCGAGGCCAGCCAGATCACGGGCGCGATGTACTCGCCGATGCAGGTGTTCGGGTTCCTGACGCTGATCCTCGGCGCAATCGGCATGGGCATCGCCGGGTGCGTCGCCCTGATTCTCGATCGCGTCATCGGCCGTCACGCGCGCACGGTCATCGCCGATCGGGAGACCGTCGTCGATTCCTGACGAAAGACGCGCGGGACCGGGGATCAGGCCAGCTCGGCGATGATCGGGTGGATCGCCGCGTCGAAGGCGACGACGTCGCTGCGCAGCCCGTCGGTCACGGCGATCGTCAGCGACCCGATCCACCACAGGCCGCGCTGACTGAGGGGGAGGATCTGCACGTTCAGCTCGAAGGAGTGGGCGCGACGCCCCACCGCGCGCTCGTGCTGCGCGATGGCGCCGGCGTAGGCGCGATACGACACGCCCGTGCGCCCGAGTGCGTCGCCGGCGTGGCGATCGTGGGCGGCACGCGCGAACTCCAGCACATCGGTGTGCGCGGCGAACTCCGCCCGCAGCTCGTCGAAGCCCTCGACGGGCAGGGCGACGTGCGTGTCGAATCCCTCGATCAACTCGAGCGGCCCGGTCGCAGGATGGGCCTGAGGCTCGACCGTCATGGCCCAGTACTCGCGCCATTGGCGCTCGAGCACGTCCTGAGCGGCAGCATCCCGTGTCGGCTTCTGCGAGGGCAGGCCGCGCAGGGGCGGAAGCTCCTCCGGGGCGCGGATGCCGATGCGCTGGCGCAGCGCGAGAGCGATCACCACGGCGACGCTTGCGTCCTCGCGGATCACCCACTCCGGTCCTCCGGCGCTTGGCATGCCGTCATTGTAGGGCGGGCCCGGGTCGCGGCGGGTGGCCCCGGCGTCGGATCCCCGGCGGCCGGGTAGTCTGTTCGGGTGGCCGCACCCTCCCACGAATCCCCCGCGAATCCCTACGCCGCTGCAGGCGTCGACACCGCGGCCGGCGATCTCGCCGTCGAGCTGATGAAAGCCGCCGTCCGGCGAACCCACGGGCCCGAAGTGCAGGGCGGTGTTGGCGGCTTCGCCGGCCTTTTCGACGCCCGCGCCCTCCGTGACTACACGCACCCGCTGCTGGCGACCAGCACCGACGGCGTCGGCACCAAGGTGGCGATCGCCCAGGCGATCGACAAGCACGACACCGTCGGCCAGGACCTCGTGGGCATGGTGGTCGACGACATCATCGTCGTGGGTGCCAAGCCCCTCTTCATGACCGACTACATCGCGTGCGGAAAGGTCGTGCCCGAGCGCATCGCCGCCATCGTCGCGGGCATCGCCGAGGGCTGTGCGCAGACGGGCACCGCTCTCATCGGCGGAGAGACCGCCGAGCATCCGGGCCTGCTCGGCCCCGCCGACTACGACATCGCGGGTGCTGCGACGGGCGTCGTCGAGGCGGGGCGCGTGCTGGGCGCCGACCGGGTGCGCGCAGGCGACGTCGTGCTGGCGCTCGCCTCGAGCGGCCTGCACTCCAACGGCTACTCGCTCGTGCGCCACATCGTGGCGGGGCGCGGCATCCGCTACGGGGATGTCGCCCCCGATCTCGGCGAGCACGGCACGACGTGGGGTGAGGCGCTGCTCGAGCCCACGCGCCTGTACACCTCGCCCCTGCTGCGCATGATCGACCGGCTCGGCGACCGCACGCACTCCCTCAGTCACGTCACCGGCGGCGGGATCGCGGCGAACCTCGCGCGCGTGCTGCCCCGCGGCACGTGGGTCGACCTCGACCGTTCGACGTGGTCGCCGCCTCCGGTCTTCCGTGTGCTCGCCGAAGCGGGCGATCTCTCGCTCGAAGACACCGAGGGCACCTGGAACCTCGGCATCGGGTTTCTCGCCGTCGTCGACCCGGCCGCCGCGGGCGCGGCGATGGCCGAGCTCGCGGCCGACGGCATCGCCGCGTGGCAGGTCGGCGAGGTGCACGCCGGAACGCCCGGGGACGAGGGCTACGAACAGGGCGCGAAGGGCGTCGACGGCGGCGCCGTGCGTCTGGTCGGCGCCTACGGAGGGCACAGCCCGGCGGTTGCCGGCACGGACGGAGCGAAGTAACACCCATGTGCGGCATCGTCGGAATGGTCGGTCAGGGGCCGGTCAACCAGGACATCTACGACTCTCTGCTGCTGCTCCAGCACCGCGGACAGGACTCGACGGGCATCGCGACCGCCGAGCCGAACGGCATCTTCCACATCGCGAAGGCCCGGGGACAGGTGCGCGAGGCATTCCGCACCCGTGACATGCGCGGACTCCTCGGCACGATCGGACTCGGACACGTGCGGTACGCCACGAAGGGCACCGCGGGCAACGAGGAGGAGGCGCAGCCGTTCTACGTCAACGCCCCCTACGGCATCGTGCTCGTGCACAACGGCAACCTGACCAACACGCGCGAGCTCACGCAGGAGCTGTTCTCCAAGGACCGGCGCCACCTCAACACCAGCTCCGACACCGAGCTGCTCGTCAACGTGCTGGCCAATGAGCTGCAGTCCTCGATCTCGGGGCTCGATCTCGACCCGGAACAGATCTTCCAGGCGGTCAGCCGTGTGCACGAGCGCGTCGAGGGCTCCTATGCCACCATCGCGCTCATCGCCGGCTACGGGCTGCTCGCCTTCCGCGATCCGTTCGGCATCCGCCCGCTGATCCTCGGCACCCGCAAGACCGAGGCGGGCGGCTACGAGTGGATGGTCGCCTCCGAGTCGCTCGTGCTCGAGAACGGCGACTACGAGGTCGTGCGCGACGTCATGCCCGGCGAGGCGGTCTTCATCGACCTCGAGGGTCGTCTGCACACCCGCCAGTGCGCCGCCGACCCGCGGCTCGTGCCGTGCTCTTTCGAGTACGTCTATCTCGCGCGACCCGACTCGATCATGAACGGCATCTCGGTCTACGAGGCGCGCCTGCGCATGGGAGACCGGCTCGCCGACACGATCGCCAAGTACACGCCCTCGGGCGCGATCGACGTCGTGATGCCGATCCCGGACTCGGCTCGCCCCGCCGCGATGCAGGTCGCGCGCAAGCTCGGCATCGAGTACCGCGAAGGGTTCTACAAGAACCGCTACGTCGGGCGGACGTTCATCATGCCCGGCCAGGCCGTGCGTCGAAAGAGCGTACGCCAGAAGCTCAACGCCATGTCGAGCGAGTTCAAGGGCAAGAACGTGTTGCTCATCGACGACTCGATCGTGCGCGGCACCACGAGCCAGCAGATCATCCAGATGGCGCGGGATGCCGGGGCCACCTCGGTGACGTTCGCCTCGGCCGCGCCGCCTGTGCGCTTTCCGCACGTGTACGGCATCAACATGCCCTCGCGTCAGGAGCTCGTCGCGCACGATCGCACGATCCCCGAGATCGCCGAGGAGCTCGGCGCGGACTACATCGTCTATCAGGAGGTCGAGGACCTCAAGGCCGCGATCCTCGAGGGATCAGACCTCGACGACCTCGACATGAGCTGCTTCGACGGCCGATACGTGACCGGCACCGTCTCGGATGAGTATCTCGCCTGGGTCGAGGGCACGCAGACCTCCTGAGGCCTCTTCGACGGACTCGCGGGGCCGGGCTCAGACCCCTGCGACGGGCTCAGACCTCTGCGACGGGCCCGGGGGCCGCGCCGAAGGAACCGGCGCCGTGCCGATGAGTCTGCACGAGTCGGCGGGTCAGGCCTTCTCGTCTTCGTATTCGTCCGCGTACTCGTCTGCCCACTTGTCGACGTAGGCGTCGTCGTCTCCCTCGGGGTGACCGAGTTCGCGTTCCAGCGCCGAGTAGTTCACCGACGGGCTGTACGACTTGAGTTCGCGGGCGATCTTGGTGTGTTTCGCCTTCTGACGGCCACGCCCCATGCGAGACCCCCTCACGACTAGGGCTGCGGGCTTGGTTTCGCTGGACCCGCCGCATTCACGGGACCGGCTCGAGGCCGGTAAGAGTAGCATTCAGAATAGCACGGGCGCGCGTACCGGAGCCGGTCGCGCCGGGCCCGGCGGTGGGAGGATCGATGTGCGACATCAACCCCGATGCCACGCAGGCGCAGACCGAGGCAGACCCCGACGCCGATATCCGCGGCGCCGTCATCGTCGCCGCGATTCCGGGTCAGCCCGCGCGCGTCCTGCTCGAGGGGGCGCACTACGCGAAGCTCATGCACGCGCCGCTGGTGGTCGTCCACGTCGACGTGACGCGCTTCGTCACGTACGAAGACCCCGATGGATTCGTGCACTCCGCCCCGATCGACCTGAACATCGCTCCGGGGGCGAGCGAGCTCGAGGAGGTGCGCGCGGCGGCCGCGGCGGCGTTCGATCCGAAGGGCGTGGCGTGGACGCTGCGCCAGCTCGTCGGCGATCCCGCGATCGCGATCAAGCAGCTCGCCGATCGCATCGATGCGAAGCTGCTCGTGGTCGGCACCCGCAATCGCGGCATCGGCGAGTCGATCCGCGAGTTCTTCACCGGATCGGTCGCCGCGCGCCTGGCGCACCGACAACATCGTCCGATCCTCGTCGTGCCGCTCGGCGATCCCGCCGCCGACGATGAGGAGCTGTGGGTGGAGTGAACCCCGCGCGTCCCGCGCCGCGCGAACGGGCGGGCCGCCGCCCCGCGGTTTGGAGGCGACGGCCCGCTCCGCGGGTGCTCGTCAGCGCTGTACCGCCCGCGTGATCGCCGTCGCGGCAGCATCCAGAGCCGTACTCAGCTCATCGACGACGGATGCCGGCAGCACACCGCCGCGCGCGACGAAGGTGCGCAGGTCGGCCCGCACGCGTGCGCGGAACTCGTTGACGGCGGCATCCGCCCGTTGCAGCTGCTCTCGGCTGCGGGCGCGCGGGTCTTCATCCGTGGGCTCGGCCTCCGTCGCCGTGCGGGCGGCGGCGGCGAGGTCGGCGCGCAGGCTCTTCATCGCCTCGCGCACGCTCCCGCGCACCTCGTCGGCGATGAGCCGGACGGAGTCCGCGAGGCCTGCTTCGATGCCCTCGAGGTCCCCCGCGCGAGCCGCCACTTCGGCGCGTCCGCTCGCGGTGATCGCATAGACGGTCTTGCGGCCGTCCACCGTCTTGGTGACCAATCCCTCTTCCTCGAGCTTGGCGAGGCGCGGATAGATGGTGCCCGCACTGGGCGTGTAGGTGCCGCCTGTGCGGTCCGAGAGCGCCTGGATGATGTCGTAGCCGTGCCGGGGGGACTCGTCGAGCAGGTTGAGCAGGTAGAGCCGCAGGTCGCCATGGGAGAAGACGGGGCTCATGACAGCTCCTCGTTGCCGTGGTCGGGCGCGTCGCGAGCCGGCTCTTCTCGCGAACTCGCCTCCTGTGCGGGCGCTCCCGCCGGGGGAGCGGTGCGGCGAAGCACCGTCAGGTCTCCCGACACCGTGTTCGTGCGCACATCGGCGAACGATCCGCTCAGTTCGCCGGTGGAGCCGGTGTGATTGGTGGGGCCGGAGCCCGAGCGCACGACGCCGTCGATCTGGAGACGACCGCTCACGCTTCGGCAGACGTAATTCGCGGCGACGCCCTGATCGAGGCGCACCGTGATGTTTCCGTTGACGGTGTTGACGCCGATCTGCTGGACGGCGCCGGCGGAATCGATCGTGACATTGCCCGACACCGTGTCGACCGACGCCTTGCTCAGGGTGCCCGTCACGGCGACGTCGCCCGAGACGCTGTTCGCGCTGAGCGCGCCGACCATCTCCCGTGCCTGGACATCGCCGGAGACGGCGTTGACCTGCAGGTCGCCGTCGAGCCCGTCGACGATGACGTCGCCCGAGACGGTGTTGAGGCGGGCGTCGTTGCCGAGTCCCGCGACGAGGGCGCTTGCGGAGACGACGCCGAGGTTGAGTGCGACGGCGCGCGGAACGGCGACGCTGATCTCGGCTTTGGGGCCGCCCGCGCCGAAGTTTCGGAACACCTCGAGGAAGTTGTCCCAGCGCAACTGGGGATGATCGATCTCGACCACGTCGCCCGAGACCTCGATGCGCAGATCCTTGATGGTGACCGCGTGCACCTCGATGCGCGCGCCGGGTT
>NZ_QFPF01000003.1 GCF_003248605.1 Microbacterium sp. | reverse complement strand
GACACAGGCAGGAATGCCTGTGCCACCGTTTGTCACACCAGCGCCATCGCGGGGCAGGTCGGTTCGGTTGGCGGTGAGATCATCGACACCAGCTTCGACCAGACCGGGTGGTCGCCCTGGTGGCGGAACTCGTGGCGGTAGCGAACGCCGCGGGTGCGATCGAGCACGAAGAGACCCGGCATGATCCACGGGTCGCCGACGACTTTGCCGAAGAAGTTGCCCTTGAAGCTCGCCCCCGTGGGGTGACGCCTCGTCGAGGTCGCGGAGTGTCTGTGCCGCCTCGATCCCGCACCCGCCGCACCCCGGCCCGTGTGACGTCCCACCCCGCACCAAGGAGCCGCCCCGATGTCAGCGACGAGCACCGACAGCATCCCCACGCAGGGCACCGCGACAGCATCCGTCCCGACGCTCGGCGCACGCGAGAACCGCCTGATCTGGCTGCTGCTCGGCGCGGCGTTCGTGGCGATCCTCAACGAGACGACGATGGGCGTGGCGATCCCCCACCTCATCACCGACCTCGGCATCACGGCGCTCGATGCCCAGTGGCTGACCACCGCCTTCATGCTGACGATGGCCGTCGTGATCCCCACGACCGGATTCCTGCTGCAGCGGCTCACCACACGGACGGCGTTCCTGCTCGCCATGTCGCTGTTCTCGCTCGGAACGCTCCTGGCGTTCCTCTCTCCGGGATTCGAGATGCTCGTCGTCGCCCGCGTCGTGCAGGCGTCGGGCACGGCGATCATGATGCCGCTGCTGATGACCACGATCATGAACCTCGTTCCGCCGCAGACCCGCGGGCGCATGATGGGCCGCGTCAGCGTCGTCATCTCGCTCGCTCCCGCCATCGGCCCCACCGTCTCGGGCGTGCTGCTCGACACCGTGGGGTGGCGCTGGATCTTCGGGCTGATCCTGCCGATCGCCCTCGTCGCGCTGATCGCGGGCGCACGCTGGATGGTCAATGTCGGCGAGGTCAAGAAGGCCCCGCTGGATGTCTTCTCGGTGATCCTCTCGGCCCTCGGATTCGGCGGCGTCGTCTTCGGCCTCAGCCAGATCGGCGGAGCCGCCAGTCACGGCGGCGGAGCCGACGCAGCGGCCGCATCCGCATCCTCGACCGTGGCGCTGATCGTCGCGCTCTCGGTCGGCGTCGCCTCGCTGGCAATGTTCGTCTGGCGTCAGCTGCGCTTGCAGAAGAGCGACGACGCCCTGCTCGATCTGCGGGTTTTCCGCTCGGGCAACTTCTCACTGGCGGTGGTGCAGTTCCTGCTGATCTCGATGGCGTTCTTCGGCGCGATCACGGTCGTGCCCCTGTACATGCAGCGCGTGCTCGGCGTCTCGGCCCTCGAGACGGGTCTCGTGGTGCTGCCGGGCGCCCTGGCCATGGGCCTGCTCGGACCGGTCATCGGCCGTATCTACGACAAGCGCGGACCGCGTCTTCTCCTGGTGCCCGGGTCGATCATCGCCAGCGCCCTGCTCTGGTTCTACACGACGCTCGGCGTCACGACCCCGATCTGGGTGATCGCGGTCGCGCAGACTCTGCTCTCGATCGGTCTGGCGCTGTCATTCACGCCCCTGTTCACGGCGTCGCTCGGGTCGCTCGAGCGTCGGTTCTACTCGCACGGCAGCGCCATCGTCTCCACCGTGCAGCAGGTGGCCGGGGCGGCCGGCATCGCCCTGCTCATCACCGTCATGTCGGGCGTCGCCGCGGGCGTCGTGGCCGGCGGCGGCACCGAGGTCTCGGGAGAGGCCGCGGGAACCCAGGTCGCGTTCCTGCCCGCCGCAATCATCGCGACGCCGACGGTCGTACTGTCGTTCTTCATCCGCAAGCCCGCCGACTCGGTCGGGCCGCCGATGGTGCACTGAGACCGGCCGGTTAGAGGCGCGCGCCGTGCGTGTCAACGGCCTGTCGACGCGGCCCATTCGGGCGTAACGTCACCCGCATGAGCACACACACCTACAGCGTCAGCGAGATCGTCGGCTCCTCCCCGGAGGGCATGGATGCGGCGATCCGCAATGCCATCGCCCGCGCATCGAAGACGATCCGGAACATCGACTGGTTCGAGGTCGTCTCCGTGCGCGGTCACGCCGACGAGGAGCAGGTCCTGCACTTCCAGGTCACCCTCAAGGTGGGGTTCCGCCTGGAGGACCCGGAGGACTGACCGCCGCGTGCTGCGGCGGGGTCAGCTGGTCGAGCAGCAGCCTCCACCGCAGCATGACGCGGCAGCATCCGTCGTCGTGAGAAGGTTCTTCTCGTCGGCGACGGGACGCAGGGTCTGCAGCGGGGTGTTCTCGGGCGTGGAAGTCATGCCCCCATCGTAGACACCTCTCCGCGCGGCCCGGGCCGCGCACGCACGAGTCGATGTCCCACCGGGGTCTTCCTGGTGTCCCACTTTCTGTCGGCCTGGCCGCTCCATGGCGACAACCATCGGGACACGCCCTCGGCCCGCACGCGCGACCGAACATGGATGCCCCGACGCGGGGCGCAAGGGCCGACAGCGACCAACAGGCCCACCGTGGGGCGTCGGCGCGACGGTGGGGCGCGGAGCAGCACGCCCCACCGTGATTCCGACGCCCCAACGCGGGTGAGGCAAGGCTCGGCCTGTCAAGCCCCCGCCACCCGCACCGCGCCCGGCGTAGCGTCGACGACATGAACGATCTGAGTGGAAAGAAGGTCGCCTTCGTCGCGACCGACGGATACGAAGACAGCGAACTGACCTCCCCCTGGGATGCTGTGACCAGCGCCGGCGCCACCGCCGTGCTGATCGCCCCCGAGGCCGGCTCCATCGAGGGAAAGAACGGTCACACCCAGACCGTCGACCTCACGACCGCCGCAGCGAACGCCGCCGACTACGACGCCCTCGTGCTTCCCGGCGGCGTCGTCAACGCCGACCATCTGCGCATGGACAAAAAGGCCGTCGCCTTCGCACGCGCCTTCTTCGAGGCGTCCAAGCCGGTCGCCGCGATCTGCCACGCCGCGTGGACGCTCATCGAAGGGGACGTCGTGAAGGGTCGCACGCTCACCAGCTACCCGAGCCTGAAGACGGATCTGCGCAACGCCGGCGCCGACTGGGTGGATCAGGAGGTCGTCGTCGACCAGGGCTTCGTCACGAGCCGCACACCGGACGACCTGCCGGCCTTCAACGACAAGGTGATCGAGGAGATCGCCGAGGGCAAGCACTCCGGCCAGCACGCCTGATCACCACCCCCACCATGGATGCCCGGGCAGCCTGGTGCTTCAGCCGCCGCAACGGCGTGATCTGCAGTCGGCCGCCCGGGCACGCGGGGTTGCACAATCGTCGCGGCACGGGCGCGATGTGGACGGACCGCGAAGCCGACCCCCCGCGGTGCGCAGGGTCTCGGCGTACGGCCGCTCCGGCCGCGCTCCTGCCGGACGGGTTCCCGCACGGCCGGGCGCTGTGCCCTGTCTGCACGGAGTTCGTCCCCCTGACCCGTGGGGATCGTCTCGCCACTCACGACGCCTTCGCCGGAGCGCGGACGGATGCCGAGGCCGACGCCCGCGCGCAGTGGTTCAACACGAACGGCTGGTGAGGACGCGCGCCTGAGATGATCGAGAGGTCGCCCCGAGCGGCACCATCGAACGAAGGATCCCGGTGAAGATCACCCAGCTGCGGCGGTTCATCGCCGTGATCGACGCCGATCTGCATGTTCCGCGCGCGGCGGACGAGCTCGGCATCCCGCTCGCCGCGCTCTACTCCTCGATCGACAAGCTCGAGACCGAGGTCGGTCAGCCGCTGTTCGCGCGCGAGAAGTCGGGATGGAGGCTGACGCCGGCGGGCCGTCTGCTGCAGGACGAGGCCGCGCGACGCATCGCCGAGGCGCCCCCGACCGCTTCGAAGCCCATGGCATCGACCGGGGGCAAGGCGAAAGCCTCCAAGGGCAAGGGCCGCGCGCCGGTCGTGAAGGGTCAGCCGAAGCCGTTCAAGAAGCGTCAAGGGCGGTAGCACGCCAGTGTGCCGCCGTCGGGCTCAATCCCAGTCGAGGTAGTCCTCGATGGCCCAGGATGTCGCGCCGACATGCGTCGCGGGAAACATGTGCTCGCCGCCCTCGATCGGCACGACGCTGACGAGGCCGGGCGCGGATGCCCGCAGCGCGTCGCCGTTGCCCGGCGGGGTGACATCGTCCGCGGTGCCCTGGATCACGAGGACGGGGACCCCTTCCGCAAGCGGTGGCGCGGCCTCGGGCGCCTCCACGCCGAGCAGCAGCACGCCGTTGACGCGTGCGTGATGCACCAGGGAGAGCTGACGTGCGATCGAGCCGCCGGCGCCGTGTCCGCCCACCCACGCGTCGTCGATGTCGAGGAGATCCATGACGTCGACGACATCCTGAGCGAGATCGTCGATCGCGCCTTCGCGCAGTCCGATCCGCACGACGCGGAAGTCTTCCTGCGAGACCGAGTGCGCGAGCGGCTCGAGGTACTCTGCGGCCAGTCCGCGGTCCGCGATCAGGACGAGCGCGGGACCCTCCCCCTCTGCGGCGTAGGGCACGGCGCGCCCCTCGGGCTCGAAGACCTGCATGCTCGTCATACGCTCGATTCCTCTTTCTGTGCGATCTTCCGAAGCCGTGGAGTCAAAGGATCGTCCCATGCCGGCTGTCCGCGCTACACGTTGAACCGGAACTCCACCACGTCACCGTCCTGCATGACGTAGTCCTTGCCCTCGAGGCGGGCCTTGCCCTTGGCGCGGGCTTCGAGCACCGATCCGGCGGCGATCAGGTCGCCGAAGGAGATGACCTCCGCCTTGATGAAGCCCTTCTCGAAATCCGTGTGGATGACCCCGGCCGCCTGCGGGGCCTTCCAGCCCTTGCCGATCGTCCACGCGCGCGACTCCTTGGGCCCCGCGGTGAGATAGGTCTGAAGTCCGAGGGTGTCGAACCCGATGCGCGCGAGCTGGTCGAGACCCGACTCCTCCTGCCCCGTCGACGCGAGCAGCTCGGCGGCGTCCTCCGGGTCGAGGTCGATCAGCTCGGACTCGATCTTGGCGTCGAGGAAGACGGCCTGGGCGGGCGCGACGAGTGCTTCGAGCTCGGCCTTGCGCGCAGCATCCGTCAGCACCGCCTCGTCGACGTTGAAGACGTAGATGTAGGGCTTGGCGGTGAGCAGGCCCAGCTCCCGGATCGGCGCGAGGTCGATGCCCGACCCCGACAGCAGCACTCCGCGCTCGAGCGCGTCCTTCGCCGCGACGGCGGCCTCGAGGGCGGCGGGTTCGGTCTTCTTGGTCTTGACCTCTTTCTCGATGCGCGGGATCGCCTTCTCGAGGGTCTGCAGGTCGGCGAGCATGAGCTCGGCGTTGATCGTCTCGAGGTCGTTCTGCGGGTTGACCGCACCGTCGACGTGCACGACGTCGTCGTCGGTGAAGCCGCGCACGACCTGCGCGATCGCCTCGGCCTCGCGGATGTTCGCGAGGAACTGGTTGCCCAGCCCCTCCCCCTCGCTCGCCCCGCGCACGATGCCGGCGATGTCGACGAACGACACCGTCGCGGGCAGGATGCGCTCGCTGCCGAACACCTCGGCGAGCTTCGCCAGACGTGAATCGGGCAGGTTCACCACGCCGACATTGGGCTCGATCGTCGCGAACGGATAGTTCGCCGCGAGCACGTTGTTCTTGGTCAGGGCGTTGAAGAGGGTGGACTTGCCGACGTTGGGCAGGCCGACGATGCCGATAGTGAGAGCCACGGGCACTCAGTCTAGGCGCGGATGCCCCGGCCGGCCCGCGGGGCGATACGCGCGACGGATGCCGGGGGTCGACCCCGCGGATGCACGGCGCGCCTGCGCCCCGCTGCCGCCCCGCGCCGCGAGGGTGGGGTCGTGCCCCTGGATTTCACCGCCATCGACTTCGAGACGGCGAACTCCAGCGCCGCATCCGCATGTGCCGTGGGACTCGTGCGGGTGCGCGACGGTCGGGTGGTCGCCCGGGCGGGATGGCTGATCCGGCCGCCCGCGGGGCACGACGAATTCGCCCCGTTCAACACCGGCATCCACGGCATCCGCGCCGCCGACGTCGTTCGCGCGAAGGGCTGGACCGAGCAGCTGGGCGACCTCTGCGCGTTCGCCGGCGCCGATGTGCTGCTCGCCCACAATGCGGGCTTCGACATGAACGTCCTGCGCCGCGCGAGCGCCGCGACGGGTGACGAATGCCCGCCGTACCGATACGCGTGCTCGCTCCAGATCGCGCGCAAGACCTACGCCCTCGCGTCATACCGGCTGCCGTTCGTGGCCGCCGAGGCGGGTTTCTCGGGCTTCGCCCACCACGACGCCACCGCGGATGCCGAGGCCTGCGCCCGCATCGTCATCGACGCCGGCGCGCGGCACGGCGCCGACGACCTCGCGGCGCTCACGGCTGCCGCGGGCGTGCGGGTGTCGCGGCTCGAGGCAGCCGCGGCTGTCGCGCGGGTCGCCTGACGTCCCCGGGGCAGCGCGCCCGACACCGGGATGTCCGAGGTCGCTGACAGCATGAGGGCATGGAACCGCTGACACTCGTCGTGGCCCTCGCGGCCCTCGTTCTCGGCGCGCTGCTGGGCTGGCTGGCACGGGGCGGCCGCGCGCAGACGGAGCTCGCCACCCTGCGCGCCCGCGCGGGCGGCGCCGAGTCACTCGTCGCGGGCCTGCGCGAGCAGCTCGCGCACCAGCGCGCGGCCGACGCCGACCGGGCCGAACGCGAGCGCCGCGACCAGGCCGTGCTGCAGGCGCTCTCCCCCGTGCGCGAGACGCTGCAGAGCGTCCAGCGGCAGATCACCGACCTCGAGCGCGAACGGGGCGCACAGTACGGCGCGATCTCGGCACAGCTCCGCCTGTCGCTCGAGACCGACGAGCAGCTCAGGCGCACGACCGAGTCGCTCGCCGGGGCGCTGCGCTCCAACGGCACGCGCGGGGTGTGGGGCGAGACCGCCCTGCGCCGGGTCGTCGAATCGGCGGGCCTCACACGCCACGTCGATTTCACCCTGCAGACCCACATCGCCACCGATCAGGGCGCGGGACGGCCCGACATGATCATCCGCCTCCCGGGTGACGCCGCGATCCCCGTCGACGCCAAGGTTCCCCTCGACGCCTACCTCGAGGCCACCGCGATCCCGGTGACCGCGTCGGGCGACGAGGCCGAGCGCCGAACCGCCCTGCTGCAGCGCCACGTGCGCGCGGTGCGCGTGCACATCGACGCCCTGGCGAAGAAGGCGTACTGGACAGGCATCGAGGGGGCGCCCGAGTTCGTCATCTGCTTCATCCCCAACGAGTCCCTGCTGGCGACGGCACTCGATGAGGATCCGGCCCTGCTCGACTACGCCTTCACGCGCCGGGTGGCCCTCGCGTCGCCCGTCAACCTCTGGGCCGTCCTCAAGACCGTGGCGTTCGCCTGGACGCAGCAGGACGTCTCCGTCGAGGCCCGCCGGCTGTTCGACCTCGGCTCGACGCTCTACCAGCGGCTGGGTTCGCTCGCGGGACATGCCGAGGCCCTGCGTCGGTCGATCGAGCGCACCGTCGAGAGCTACAACCGATTCGCCGGCTCACTGGAGTCGCGCGTCCTCGTCACCGCACGCCAGTTCCCCGGCATCGACGAGACCCAGCTGCTTCCGGAGGCCGTTCCCCTCACCGAGCGCACCCGACCCCTGACGAGCTCCGAGTTCGTCGCGAGCGCCGACGTCGGCGACCTCAGGGACCGGATCGCGGCGGACGACTGATCAGGCCCCGCCGCCGGGGATGAGGCTCATGAGGGCGACGACCGTGCCCGAGACCGCGACGAAGGCGCCGACCATCCACCACACGCTGATCTCGTGCCCCTCTTCGCGCCGCACGCGAAGGAGCACGTCCGAGCGGCGTGCGGGATCGACGGCATCGGCGACGACCGCGATCGCGCCGGTCCTCGGTTCTTGCGCAGTGCTGGTGCTCATGCGAAACCGTCCTGTGTCTGCTGTGCTGGGGTCACCGTCGACGCTGACTGGCAGCATCCATTGTCGCAGACCGGCCGCCGTTCGTCAGGTAACGATCGGGTCGCAGATGCTCCGCGTCACAGCCACTTCGAGGTCAGGTGCTCCGACGTGATGCGCCGCAGCGTGCCCGACCGGCCGCGCAGCACGACGCTCTCGCTGTAGATGAAGTCGCCCTCGCGACGCACGCCGGCCACGAGCTGGCCGTCGGTGACGCCGGTCGCCACGAAGATCGTGTTGTTGCCCTTGACCAGCTCGTCGGCCTCGTAGACGTGACCGTCGGTGCGCAGCCCCGCATCGGCGCCCTTCTGCTTCTCCGCGTCGTCGCGCGGCCAGAGGCGGCCCTGGATGTGCCCGCCGAGCGCCTTGATCGCACACGCCGTGACGATGCCCTCGGGGCTGCCGCCGATGCCCACGCACATGTCGGTGCGGGCGTTGTGGCGCGCGGCGTTGATTCCGCCCGCGACGTCGCCGTCGGACATCAGGCGCGTGCCCGCTCCCGCCGCACGGATGTCGGCGATGAGCTGCTCGTGCCGCGGGCGGTTGAGCACCGACACGACGATCTCGTCGACCGGCTTGCCGAGCGCCTTCGCGAGCCGTCGGATGTTCTCTCCGACGGGCAGACGGATATCGACGACGCCCACGCCCGCCGGGCCGGTGACGAGCTTGTCCATGTAGAACACCGACGACGCGTCGAGCATCGTGTCACGATCCGACACCGCGATCACCGAGAGCGCGTTCTGCCGACCCGCCGCCGTCAGCGAGGTGCCATCGATCGGGTCGACGGCGACGTCGCACTGCGGCCCTCGGCCGTTGCCGACCTTCTCTCCGTTGAACAGCATCGGCGCCTCATCCTTCTCGCCCTCGCCGATGACGATGACGCCGTCGAAGTTGACGGTCGTGAAGAACGCGCGCATCGCGTCGACGGCGGCGGCGTCCGCGGCGAGCTTGTCGCCGCGTCCGATGAACGGTACGGCGCGAATGGATGCCGCCTCCGTGGCACGCACGAGCTCCAGAGCGAGGTTGCGGTCGGGGTGGAGGGGGCTCATATCGCCCGTGATGCTCACCATGTCGCCAGCCTAGCGACGCCCACCCGCGCGCACAGGAGAATTTCGGCTCAGCGGATGCGAAGGAATCGCGATTCTTATCAGGACAGCATCCAGGCCCACTCCCCGTCCGCCCCGGGGGCTTCGCTAGGCTGAACGTCGGTCACGATCCGATCCCGAAGGAGCCGACATGCCCGTCGCCACCCCCGAGCAGTACGCCGACATGCTGGACCGCGCGAAGGCCGGCGGCTTCGCCTACCCCGCGTTCAACGCCTCGAGCTCGCAGAGCGTCAACGCCATCCTCCAGGGCCTCACCGAGGCGGGATCGGACGGCATCATCCAGGTCACGACCGGTGGTGCCGACTACTTCGCCGGCCACACGGTCAAGGGCCGTGCGACCGGTGCGCTGGCGTTCGCGAAGTTCGTGCACGAGGTCGCGAAGAGCTACCCCGTCACGGTCGCACTGCACACCGACCACTGCCCGAAGCCCGCGCTCGAGGACTTCGTGCTGCCGCTGATCGCCGAGTCCGAGAAGGTCGTCGCCGACGGCGGCAACCCCATCTTCCAGTCCCACATGTGGGACGGATCGGCCGTGCCGCTCGATGAGAACATCGAGATCGCCAAGGAGCTGCTGCCGCGTCTGAAGAACATCAATGCGATCCTCGAGGTCGAGATCGGCGTCGTCGGCGGCGAAGAGGACGGCGTCAAGCACGAGGGCTCGAACGAGGCCCTCTACACGACCGTCGCCGATGTGACGGCCGCCGTCGAGGCGCTGGGCCTGGGCGAGAACGGTCGATACATTTCGGCGCTCACCTTCGGCAACGTGCACGGCGTCTACAAGCCGGGCAACGTCAAGCTGCGCCCCGAGCTGCTCGGCGAGATCCAGGAGGGCATCGCCGCACGCTTCGGCACCGGCCCCAAGCCGCTCGACCTCGTCTTCCACGGCGGCAGCGGCTCGACCGACGAGGAGATCGCCCTCGCGGTCGCGAACGGCGTGATCAAGATGAACATCGACACCGACACGCAGTACGCGTTCACGCGCGCGGTGGCCGGGTTCATGTTCCAGAACTACGACGGCGTGCTCAAGGTCGACGGCGAGGTCGGCAACAAGAGGGCGTACGACCCGCGCGCCTGGGGCAAGATCGCCGAGACCGCGATGGCCGCCCGCGTCGTGCAGGCGACGCAGCAGCTGGGCTCGGCTGGCAAGTCGCAGAGCTGACCGCACGCGCTCACCCGCGCACCGGACCACGCAGAGAGAAGCCTCGGCCTTCGGGTCGGGGCTTCTCTCGTGCGCTCCCGGTCAGGGCGCGCGGAACCCGTCGAGCACGCCCGGTGCACCCTCCGGGCGATCGATCACGACGATCTCGTCTCCGGCGCACACGGATCCCCCGCGGATGACGCGCAGGTAGGGTCCGAGTCGGCGCTCGGCCGCGAACCGCTTGACCCAGCCGCGCTCGTCGGCGCCGCCGATCCAGCGCGAGAAGGTGGCGCACGGCGTGCGCGGCATCGTGACCTCGACTTCGACACGATCGCCGATGCGCCACCGCTCGCCCACGAGCGCCGCGTTGACATCGAGCCCCTCCACGCGCAGGTTCTCACCGAACGCGCCCGGCGCGATCTCGCGATCCAGCTCCCGGGCCCAGAAGTCGGCGTCCTCCTGCGCGTACGCGTAGAGGGCCTTGTCGAATCCGCCGTGATGTCTGCGATTGACCTGCACGTCGCCGCGCACGCCGTATGGGCCGATGAGGACCGCACCCTCGATCGGACGCTTGTCGATCCCGGTCACCCCCGCCGTTCCCGCGTCGGGGAGCAGCTGATGCACGGCGCAGACGGCGAGGAGACGAGGCATCCGCTCATCGTAGGGCGATCAGCCCGTCACGCCCGCCATCAGCGCGTTCCACAGCGCGGGATCGCTCATGATGGGCACGAGCATGAGGCCGCCGGCGATCAGATTGAACACCACGCCCGCCGTCAGCGGGATCCACCAGGTCAGGCGGCCGCGCCGCAGATTCGTCCACGACAGCGCCGCGGTGGCGATCCAGCCCAGACCCAGCACGAGCGCGGCGGCGACGCCCCAGATCTGCGCTCCGGCCGGGACGCTGTACTCGGCTTCGACGCCCATGACGCCCAGCAGCGTGTCGACATAGCCGGAATAGTCCGCCAGCGACGGGATCGAGGTGAGCACGGTGAAGAGCCCGTACCCGAGCAGGGCGAAGGTCGCGATCCGGTCGACGCGGCGCGGGCGGGGGGATGCTGTCGCCGCCGGTGTCTGCACCGGTGCCGGTGCGGACGTGGGCGGGGCGGGCGGAGTGGCCGGGTCGTCGAGGGACTGTCCGGTCTCCAGAGCCCACGTCGCGTCGGGCTGCTGGATGCGGGCGCGCTGCTCCTCGGGGCTCGCGTACTCGCCGAACTGGGGGCGCGGGCGGGGCGTCTCGCCCTCGCTCACGAGCGACTCCGCTCCGCGGCAGTGCGGCCGCCCCGGCGATCCTGGGTGTCCTGACGCAGTTCTTTGGGCAGCGAGAACATGAGGTCCTCCTCGGCGGTGCGCACCTCTTCGATGTCGCGGTAGCCGGCGCCGGCGAGGTCGGCGAGCACCTCCTGCACGAGCACCTCCGGCACCGACGCGCCGCTGGTGACGCCGACGGTCTCGACACCCTCGAGCCATTCCTGCTTGACCTCGTCGGCGTAGTCCACGCGGTAGGCGGCCCTCGCACCGTGTTCGAGGGCGACTTCGACCAGGCGCACGCTGTTGGAGGAGTTGGCCGATCCCACGACGATCACGAGGTCGGCCCCGACGGCGACCTTCTTGATCGCGACCTGACGGTTCTGCGTCGCGTAGCAGATGTCATCCGAGGGCGGATCCTGCAGCTGCGGAAAACGCACGCGTAGCCGCCGCACGGTCTCCATGGTCTCGTCGACCGACAGCGTGGTCTGCGACAGCCACACGACCTTGTCGGGATCACGCACCTCGACGATGTCGGCGTGATCGGGTGAGTTGACGACGGTGACGTGCTCGGGCGCCTCGCCAGCCGTGCCCTCGACCTCTTCGTGCCCCTCGTGGCCGATGAGCAGGATCTCGTAGTCGTCGCGTGCGAACCGCACGGCCTCGCGGTGCACCTTGGTCACGAGCGGGCAGGTCGCATCGATCGCCTGCAGTCCCCTGTCGGCGGCGGCCGAGACAACGGCCGGCGACACCCCGTGAGCGCTGAAGACCACATGCGCACCCTCGGGCACCTCGTCGACCTCGTCGACGAAGATCGCGCCGCGCGCCTCGAGCTCGGTGACGACGTGGATGTTGTGCACGATCTGCTTGCGCACGTACACCGGCGCTCCGTAACGCTCCAGCGCCTTCTCCACAGCCACGACGGCGCGGTCCACCCCCGCGCAGTATCCGCGGGGAGCGGCCAGCAGCACCCGCTTGCGTCCCTGCACCGGGATATCCTGAAGGCGCCCGGATCGCCCCGGAACGCGGGGCATGGGCATACGCACGGTGGGGGTAGTCACCCCTCGATTCTACGGGCGCGATCCTGCGCCCTCTCCGAGAGGAACGCCGATGGTCGATACCGCCGCGCGTCCCGCGTTCGCCCCGGCGGGTGGCCAGGTCCATCCGCGGGACTCCTCCCCCGACCGCCCCTGCTCGGTCGCGGCGCTCGGGACGGTGGTGCGCGACTACGTCGCCAAACTCGGCTCCCCGTGGATCGAGGGCGAGGTGACCGAGTGGAACGTGCGCGCCGTCGGCACCTTCGCGCGGCTGCGCGACATCGACGGCGACGCCGTCATCTCCCTCACGATCTGGTCGCGGGTGCGCGACCGCATCCCCAAGGACATCAAGGCGGGCGATCGCATCGTCGTGTGCGCCAAACCCGAATACCGACTCAAGAGCGGCGACCTGTCGTACGTCGTGTCCTCGGCCAAGCACGTCGGGCTGGGCGACCTGCTCGAGAGCCTCGAGCGCCTGCGATCCCGGCTGCGCGCCGAGGGGTTGCTGGATCCCGGCCGCAAGCGTCGGCTCCCCTTCCTGCCCCACACCGTGGGCCTGATCACAGGCAAGAACACCGACGCCGAGAAAGACGTGCTGCGAAACGCCGAGCTGCGCTGGCCGCATGTCCGCTTCCGGGTCGTGCACGCCGTCGTGCAGGGCGACCAGTGTGTTCCCTCGGTGCTCGCAGCGCTCCGCACGCTCGACGAGGACCCCGAGGTCGATGTCATCGTCATCGCGCGGGGCGGCGGCGATTTTCAGGATCTGCTCGGCTTCAGCGACGAGCGGATGCTGCGCGCCGTGGCCGCGGCATCCACCCCGATCGTCAGCGCGATCGGCCACGAGGCCGACCGGCCCCTGCTCGACGACGTGGCCGACCTGCGGGCATCCACCCCGACCGACGCCGCCAAGCGGGTCGTCCCCGACGTGGCCGAGCAGCTCGCGCTCGTGCGCCAGGCGCGAGCGCGCCTGACCACCCGTCTCTCGCAGAGGCTGCAGCACGAGCAGGTCCATCTCGCCCAGCTGCGCTCGCGACCCGCCCTGCGCGCGCCCGAGAGCCTGATCCAGGATCGCGCCGCATGGGTCGACCAGGCGCTCGCGCGCGGCCGCGCGAGCGCCGATCGCGCCCTCACTCGAGGTCACGCCGAGATCGCACAGCTGCGAGCCTCGCTGCGCGCCCTCAGCCCCCAGCACACCCTCGATCGCGGCTACGCGATCGTGCAGATCGCCGGCGAGGTGGTGCGCGATGCCCGACAGGCGCCCGAGGGCGCCGAGGCGATCGTCACGGTCGCCCGCGGGAGCTTCGCCGCGACCTCCCACGGCGAGCGCGGCGAGTGAGCGCCGCTGAGGTGTCCGATGCCCCGAATAGGATGGTGACCATGACCGAGCAGGCCCCCCTTGCCGAGCTCTCGTTCGAGCAGGCGCGCAACGAACTGCAGCAGGTCATCGTCCGGCTCGAGCAGGGCTCGCCCAGTCTCGAAGAATCGCTCGGTCTGTGGGAGCGCGGCGAGGCGCTCGCCCGGCACTGCGAGGAGTGGCTCGTGGGCGCCAAGCGCAGACTCGACGCCGCCCGCGCCAGCACCGACGCTCCCGCGGCGGAGGATTCCTGATGGCCGGCCAACGGGTCGTCGCTGAGCTCGGTCGCCCCGAGACTCCCGACGAGACGGCGGCACGCAAGGCGGAGTCCTCGCGGGTCTACCGCTCCAGCCAGACGTTCCGCAATCTCATCGCGGCGCTCATCGCCACGCTCCTCGTGGTGCTCGTCGTCGTCTTCGGTGTGCCCCGTGGTGAGCTGCCCGCGCGCGAGAGCATCGACACCGCTCCCGTCGCGGCAGATGTCGCCGAGACGTACGACCGGGCGGTCATCGATCCCGCCGTGCCCGACGC
Source organism: Microbacterium sp. (assembly GCF_003248605.1). GTDB lineage: Bacteria > Actinomycetota > Actinomycetes > Actinomycetales > Microbacteriaceae > Microbacterium. The sequence goes on along the minus strand of NZ_QFPF01000003.1, from coordinate 74,780 downwards.
GTGGCGCGTCAACTCCGCGGCCGTCGCCGCCGAGGCCGATGGATCGACGGCATGGACGATCGTATACGTGCCCGATGACACCAGCTTCGTGCGGTTCTCGCAGGCCTTCGATGCCGATGAGGCGTGGGCGCGCAGCGAGTTGCGCGGCACCGCCCCCTCCGGCAGCGCGACGATCGCGGGCATCGTCTGGCAGGTCTTCGAGCCCGCCGACGCCGACGCGGCCGGCAACATCTCCTACGCGCTGGGCACGCAGGCGGGCGCCGACTACGTCCTGGTCTCGGGCTCCGGTTCCGCCGACACCGTCGGCGAGATCGCCGAGATCATCGCCCCCCGTGTCGCCGAGCTGAGGAGCGCTACACCGTGACAGCCCCCACCCCCCTCGCAGTCTGGACCGAGATGCAGGAGGGCAACGCCCGCTTCGTCGCGGGCGAGCCGCGCCACCCGCGCCAGGATGTCGACCGGCGGCACGAGCTGGCCGCCGCCCAGGCCCCCCGGGCGGCCCTGTTCGGATGCTCCGACTCGCGCCTGGCCGCCGAGATCATCTTCGACGAGGGGCTCGGCGATCTGTTCGTGGTGCGCAACGCCGGCCAGGTCATCTCCGACTCGGTCGTGGGCAGCCTCGAATACGCCGTCGCCGTGCTCGGCGTGCCGCTCATCGTCGTGCTCGGTCACGACGCGTGCGGCGCCGTGCGCGCCGCGATCGAGAGCACGGCTGCCGACTCCCCCGCGCTTCCGGCGCACATCTGGCGACTCATCGCGCCGATCGTTCCCGCCGTGCGCCGCGTGCAGCGCGAACTCGTGGCCGAGGGCGGGGTGGCGACCGAGGTCGACCCCGAGCACGTGGGGCGCGAGCACCTGCGCGACACCGTCGCCGAACTGCTGCATTCGTCCGAGCTGATCAGCGACGCCGTGGCCGCCGGCACGCTCGCGATCGTCGGCGCCAACTATCGACTCAGCGAGGGCACGGCCGTGCCCGACGTGATCCTGGGCCTCGCGACGGACGCGACCGCCTGAACCATGAATCCGGAGGGAACGAAGACGTGACGGATACCGAATACCGCATCGAGCACGACACCATGGGCGAGGTGCGCGTGCCCGCCTCGGCGCTCTACGGCGCGCAGACCCAGCGCGCGGTGGAGAACTTCCCCATCTCGGGCGACAGCCTCGATCCGGCGCAGATCGTCGCCCTCGCCCGTATCAAGAAGGCTGCGGCGCTCGCCAACAAGCAGCTCGGCACCCTCGACGGCGCGATCGCCGACGCGATCGCCTCGGCAGCCGACGAGGTCATCGAGGGCCGGCACACCGACCAGTTCCCGATCGATGTCTATCAGACCGGCAGCGGCACGTCGTCGAACATGAACATGAACGAAGTGCTGTCGGCGCTCGCGACGCAGCGCCTCGGCGCGCCGGTGCACCCCAACGACCACGTCAACGCTTCGCAGTCCTCGAACGACGTCTTCCCGACATCCGTGCACATCGCCGTGACGCAGGAGCTCATCGACGATCTGATCCCCGCGCTCGATCACCTGGCGGTCGCTCTCGAGGAGAAGGCAGAGCTCTGGAAGGGCGCCGTCAAATCCGGCCGCACTCACCTGATGGATGCGACGCCCGTCACCCTCGGCCAGGAGTTCGGCGGGTACGCCCGCCAGATGCGGCTCGGCATCGAGCGCGTGCAGGCGGTGCTGCCCCGCGTGGCGGAGGTACCGCTCGGCGGCACCGCGGTGGGTACCGGGATCAACACTCCCCTCGGCTTTCCGCAGAAAGTGCTCGAGTTGCTGGTGGCAGAGACCGAGCTGCCGATCACCGAAGCCAAGGACCACTTCGAGGCGCAGGCGAACCGCGACGGACTCGTCGAGGCTTCCGGGGCGCTCCGGACCATCGCCGTGTCGCTGACGAAGATCAACAACGACCTCCGCTGGATGGGTTCGGGCCCCAACACGGGCCTCGGCGAGCTGCACATCCCCGATCTGCAGCCGGGTTCGTCGATCATGCCGGGCAAGGTCAACCCCGTGGTGCCCGAGGCGACCCTCATGGTGTGCGCCCGGGTCATCGGCAACGACGCCACGATCGCATGGTCGGGGGCGTCGGGCTCGTTCGAGCTCAACGTGGCGATCCCGGTGATGGGCACGGCGCTGCTGGAGTCGATCCGACTGCTCGCCAACACCGTCCGTGTGCTCGCCGACAAGACCATCCGAGGCCTCGAGGCCAACCTCGAGCGCGCCGCGGCGTTCGCCGGCATGTCCCCCTCGATCGTGACCCCGCTGAACAAGCTGATCGGATATGAGGCCGCGGCGAAGATCGCCAAGCACTCCGTCGCTCAGGGCATCACGGTGCGCGAGGCGGTCATCGACCTCGGCTACCTCGAACGGGGCGAGATCACGGCCGAGCAGCTCGACGAGAAGCTCGACCTGCTCTCGATGACCCACGCCGGCTGAGATGGGCGCCCCCGGCGCGCGGCGGGGTGTCGAGGCCGGATAATGAGCGCATGAGCGTGCGCGGGCGACGGACGATCCCGGCGAGGGTGCTGATCCTCGGCGCGATCCTCGCCGTCGCGGCACTCGGCTTCGCCATCGTCGGGGGCGTGACCTTTCTCGCCCAGCGCGACCGCACGGTCCAGGAGATCGACGATCGCCTGCTGAGCCAGATCGATGCGCTCAGCCAGGTGGCCGAGCTGCGGGTGGTCGTCGAGGGCACGGACGAGGGCCCCGGCAACGCCGTGCGCACGCCCGCGGATGAGTTCGCCGACGTCTCGGAGTTCCTGCGCGCCGCGGTCCAACGCCTGATCACCGGACCCCACGAGGCCTCCATCGGTGTGATCGACGGTGTCGTCGCCTATCGCGCGGCGAACGACCTCAGCGCGCAGCTGGCGGCGGACGAGGACTTCATCGCCGCCGCGGTCGAGGCTGCCGCCGATCCCGAGAGCGCACAGATCACGGACGCCGCCGCCGTGCCGGGCACCGTCCGCTACATCGCGGTGCCCGTCCCCGTGAGCGGTGACGACCGCCAGGGCGTCTACATCCGCGCCATCGACGCCACCGCCGAACTCGCCCCGGTGACAGCATCCCTCGTCACCTTCACGGGAGCGGCATTGGTCACTCTGGGCGCGATGGGCGTCGTCGGCTGGTTCGTCACCGGCCGCATCCTCTCGCCCATCCAGCGCATGCGGGAGACCGCCAACGCCATCACGCCGACCGATCTGCGGGCGCGCCTGCCGACCGACGGCAACGACGACCTGGCCGATCTCAGCCGCACGGTCAACTCCATGCTCGACCGACTCGAGGGGTCGATCGACAGTCAGCGCCAGCTGCTCGATGACGTGCGGCACGAACTGAAGACCCCCATCACCATCGTGCGCGGCCACCTCGAGATGATGGACGTCGAGAACCCGGCCGACGTCGCCGGCACCCGAGACATCGGCATCGCCGAGCTCGATCGCATGACCCGGCTCGTGGAGGACATCGACCTGCTTTCGTCCGCCGAAGCGGACCAGTTCGACATCTCGCTCGTCGAGGTGGGCGATCTGACCCTGCGCGTGGGCGATCTCGTCGGCGCGATCCCGGGCCACCCGTGGCAGGTCGTGCACGCGGCGCGGGGCGTGATCGAGGGCGACGAGGACCGACTGCTGCAGGCGTGGCTGCAACTCGCCGACAACGCGGCCAAGTACACGCCTCAGGGCGCGCCGATCGAGATCGGCAGCGATCTGGACATCACGACGGCACGGCTGTGGGTGCGCGACCACGGTCCCGGCATCCCGCCCGCCGCGCGGCGACGCATCTTCCATCGATTCGCACGCGCCGACCACCGGACCGTGGGAGGATCGGGTCTGGGGTTGGCGATCGTGGACGCGATCGCCAAAGCGCATCAGGGAACGTGCGTCGTCACCGACACTCCTGGGGGAGGGGCGACATTCACGATCCACCTGCCTGTCTCACAGGCGGGGGCCGAGACGCTTCCCTCACCCGTCCGCGCCGGCGACGTGGTGTTGCAGAGAGAGGCGACGGGATGACGCACATCCTCATCGCGGACGACGAACCGCGGATCACGGCATTCGTGAGCCGCGGGCTCGAGTCCGCCGGGTACACCACGACGATCGTCGGCAACGGCGACGATGCGCTCGAACTCGCTCTCAGCGGCGACATCGACCTCGTCCTGCTCGATGTCGGGCTTCCCGGCATGGACGGCTTCGAAGTGCTGCGCCACCTGCGCGGTCAGGGCTCGACGGTGCCCGTGGTCATGCTCACGGCCCGCAGCAGCACCCGTGACACGGTGCAGGGGCTGGATGCCGGGGCCAACGACTACGTGGCCAAGCCGTTCAAATTCGACGAGCTGCTCGCCCGCGTGCGCTCGCGCCTGCGGGAGAACGTCAGCACCGGCAGCATCGGCGTCGTCTACGGCGACATCAGTCTCGATCCCCTCACGCGGCGCGCGCGGGTGGACGGCAAGGAGCTCGACCTGTCCGCGCGCGAGTTCGCTCTCGCCGAGCAGTTTCTGCGGCATCCCGGACAGGTCCTCAGCCGCGAGCAGCTGCTGAGCCGCGTGTGGGGACTCGATTTCGATCCGGGATCCAACGTGGTCGATGTCTACGTGCGTTACCTGCGCGCGAAGTTCGGGCCCGAGCGCATCGCGACCGTGCGCGGCGCGGGGTACCGCTGGGAGTGAGTCGTCGCGCCGGACGGCGCAGAGACGCAGGTCGCCGTGGGAGCACGGCGCACACAGCCGACGCCGGCGGATACGAGAAGCCCCCGGTGCTGGGGGACACCGGGGGCTGGGCGAGGCCTCGTACTGGGGGATCGGGCCTCGGGGGACAATCCCGCCGGATTGGGAGGGGGCGGGATTGGTTTTCTCGGATCCGCCGGCCGGACTGGGGAGACCGGAAGCGGATTCCTGACCCGCCGGAGCGGGCGCCTATGGAAGTTTGCATGTACAGAATGACAAACGGGCATGAGAAGATGCCGATAAATGGCATGAGAGTTCTCTCATTCCTGCGCATGAATGCCCTCTGAACGCCGAAGCGGGGGCGGAGCAGCGCTCCCCCCCGCTTCGGGGCGGCTCAGGCCAGCTCGCCGGCCTCCAGCAGGTCGGTCACAAGTGCGGCGATCGCCGAACGCTCGGAGCGCTGCAGAGTCACATGCCCGAAGAGCCCATGGCCCTTCAACGTCTCGATGACCGATGCGACCCCGTCGTGCCGACCGACACGCAAGTTGTCCCGCTGTCCGACGTCGTGGGTGAGCACGACGCGGGAGTTCTGACCGATCCGGCTGAGTACCGTCAGCAGCACATTTCGCTCGAGCGACTGCGCCTCGTCGACGATCACGAACGCGTCGTGCAGCGAGCGCCCGCGGATGTGCGTCAGAGGAAGGACCTCCAGCATGCCCCGCTCGAGCACCTCCTCGAGCACGTTGGGTGAGACGACCGATCCGAGGGTGTCGAACACCGCCTGGCCCCACGGGTTCATCTTCTCGGCCTGATCGCCGGGCAGGTAGCCCAGCTCCTGACCGCCGACGGCGAACAGCGGGCGGAAGACGATGATCTTGCGCTGCTGCTGCCTCTCGAGCACCGATTCGAGCGCGGCGCACAGCGCGAGCGCCGACTTGCCCGTGCCGGCACGCCCTCCGAGCGAGACGATGCCCACCTCCGGGTCGAGGAGCAGATCGATCGCGATCCGCTGCTCTGCGGAGCGACCGTGGAGGCCGAAGGCCTCGCGGTCGCCGCGCACGAGCCGGAACTCGCCCTCCCCCGTGACCCGCGCGAGAGCCGACCCGCGCTCGGAATGGATGATGAGGCCCGTGTTCACCGGCAGGCCCGCCACGTTCTCGTGCGCACCGACCTCGCTCTCGTAGAGGTCGCTCAGCTCGTCTCCCGAGAGGTCGAGGGTCGCGATGCCCGTCCACCCGGAATCCACGGCCTGCTCGGCGAGGTACTCCTCGGCCTGGATGCCCAGCGATGCCGCCTTGACGCGCATCGGCAGGTCCTTCGAGACGACGGTGACCTCCTGACCGTCCTGGGCGAGGTTCATCGCGACCGCGAGGATGCGGGTGTCGTTGTCGGAGAGGCGCAGGCCCGAGGGCAGCACGGTCTGGTCCGTGTTGTTCAGCTCGACACGCAGGGTGCCACCCTGTCCCACCGGCACGGGGAAGTCGAGCCGTCCGTGCTCGACGCGCAGTTCGTCGAGGTGGCGCAGGGCCTGCCGCGCGAAATAGCCGATCTCGGGATCGTGCCGCTTACCCTCGAGCTCCGAGACGACGACGACGGGAATGACGACGTTGTGCTCCGCGAAGCGGAAGAACGCCCGCGGGTCCGACAGCAGCACAGAGGTGTCGAGCACGTACGTGCGCAGCAACTCCCCGGTGTCGTCGTGGCGGTGAGATGCGTGCGAGTGTCGCGTCTCGTGCGAGGTCGTCGTGTGTTGCTGGCGCGCTGCCCCTGTGGTCACAACCTGCTCCCGACCCGGGGTGATCCCCGGTATCCGCTAGTCGACCACGAGGGTTACGAGTCGCACTCTGGTGGCCGACCCGACCGGGCGCCTTGCCCGATGAGATGAAGGTACGACCGCGGGTCGCGGAGGTGCCAATCCGACACGCCCGCGGCAGGTTACGGCGGGGTAAATTCGATGAGACGTGCCGCGAGCGCTCACCAGGAGCGCGCCTGCGCGAAGGCCGCGAGCGCGTCGCCCAGCATCAGGAAAGTGTCTCCCCCGGTGCCCACATGCGGGGACAGGCGCACAAGGCCCGCGCGCACCGTGCAGGTGATGCCGTGATTGGACAGCGACGCGGCGAGGGTCGCGACATCGGCCGGGTCCGGTGCCAGGGCGACGATGCCTGCGCGGCGCGACGGCTCGCGCGGGGTCACGGTGGAAAGTCCGTGACGCTCCGCGAGGAAGAGCACGTCTCGCGTCCGTTCGGCCAGGGCCTGCTCGATCGCGGGGACCCCGACGTCCCGCACCTCGCGCAGCGACGCGGTCAGGCGCGCGGCGGCGATCTGATCCGGCGGGCTGACCGTGAACGCGGATGCGGCGTGCGCGGGTGGCGGCACATCACCCGTGCCGGGCACGATGCCGGTACGACCCGAGAAGACGGGAACGAGGTGCTCGAGCGCCCGATCCGAGAACCAGGCGAAGCCGGTGCCACGACCCGCTCGCAGCCAGGTGTATCCGCTGGCGCACACCACGTCGGCCGCGGCGTAATCGGCTTCGACGACACCGAAACCCTGGATGGCGTCGACGATGAGCAGACGGTCGCCGATGACCTCGCGCAGCGCGCTGAGATCGGCTCGGTAGCCCGTGCGGTAGTCGACGAGGCTGACGGCGACGGCCCGCGTCTCGGGGGTGAGCGCATCGCGCACGACCTCGGGGGTCATGAACCCCGCAGGCGGATCGACCCACTGCGCGTTCGCCGCGTGCAGCGCCTCCGCAGCCCGGCTCACGGCCACGGTGAGACTGGAGAAGTCGAGGCGGGAGAGAACGACACCGCCCGTGACACCGAAAGCTGCGTGCATCAGGGCGTCGGTGGTCGACGGCTGGAGGGTGACGGCGTCGGCACGGGCTCCCAGCATCCCCGCGATCAGTCCTGTGGCGGCTTCGGCGTGCTCGTCGACATGCTCGATGCTCGAGCGGCGGCCGGTGCCCAGCAGCTCGAGATCGGCGGCGCTCTCCTCGCGCACCGTCGGGGAGAGCGGGCCGAAGGCCGCCCAGTCGAGGTAACCCGGTTCGAGATCGAACGTCGCCTGGTACTGCTCGATCGTGCTCACGAGCCTCATTCTGGCACGCGCCGAGCGGGCGCGGTCAGGAGCCGTAGCGCCGATCGCGGGACGAGAAATCCCTCATCGCGCGGAGGAAGTCGACCTCGCGCAGGTCGGGCCCGAGCGCCTCGACGAAGTAGAACTCGCTGTGCGCACTCTGCCACAGCAGGAAGTCCGACAGACGCTGCTCACCGGAGGTGCGGATGACAAGATCCGGATCGGGCTGACCGCCGGTGTAGAGGTGCTCGCCGATCTGCTCGGGGGTGAGGCTCTCGGCCAGCTCCTCGAGCGAGCCGCCCTGCTCGTGGTGTGCGGCGATGATGCTGCGCACCGCGTCGACGATCTCGCTGCGACCGCCGTAGCCCACGGCGAGGTTGACGTGCATGCCGGTGTGCATCCGCGTGCGCTCCTGCACGTCGCTGAGCACCTCGGCGAGCTCGGGAGGCAGGTTCGCCGAACGACCCACGTGCTGCACGCGCCAGTCGCGCTCGCGCGAGAGCGACTCGGCGAGCTCGGCGATGATCTCGAGCAGATCGCCGAGCTCCCGCGAATCGCGCTTGGCCAGGTTGTCGTGCGAGAGCAGGTACAGCGATACGACTCCCACTCCCACGTCGTCGCACCACGTGAGGAACTCGCGCATCTTCGCGGCGCCCGCGCGGTGCCCGTGCGCCGCCGAGTCGTACCCGAGCTGACGCGCCCAGCGCCTGTTGCCATCGATCATCATCGCCACGTGGTGCGGCACCGCATCGCCGGGCAGGCGCCGGCGCAGACGATTGATGTACAGGCGATAGAGGGGACCGCGTCCCTCGTTCGAACGGCCTGTGCTCACCCTCCTACGCTACCGGCCATGTGCCGCCGGGGGCATGCACGGGCGCTTACCCTGAAGGGGTGAGCCGCCGTCGATCCCGCACCCGAGCCCCGGAGGTCCCCGCCCTTCCCCTCATGGAGGCGGCTGACGTCGACGCGAGCATCGAGATCCGGCCGACGTGGCGCGGGTGGATCCACGCCGCCACCTTCCCCGTCGCGATCGCGGCGGGGATCGTGCTCATCGTGCTCGCTCAGGGCACCGCCGCTACGTGGGCGTCCGCGGTGTTCATGGCCACCTCCCTGCTGCTGTTCGGCAACTCGGCGCTCTACCACCGGTTCTCCTGGGGCCCCAAGACCAAGGCCGTGCTCAAGCGGATCGACCACGCCAACATCCTCCTGCTGATCGCCGGCACCTACACCCCGATCGCCGTACTGGCACTCCCGCCCGAGAAGGGGATGCTGCTGCTCACTCTCGTCTGGGGCGGCGCCGTGCTCGGCATCCTGTTCCGGGTCTTCTGGATCGGTGCCCCGCGCTGGCTCTACGTGGCCCTTTACCTCGTGCTCGGGTGGGCGGCGGTGATGTACTTCGGCGATCTGCTGCAGGCCAACTTCGCGATGATGATCCTCGTCGTCATCGGCGGGCTGCTCTACACCGCCGGCGCCGTCGTCTACGCACTCAAGCGGCCCAACCCCTGGCCGGGTCACTTCGGCTTCCACGAGATCTTCCACGTGTGCACGGTCCTGGCGTTCCTCTGCCACTGGACCGCAGCCCTGCTGATCGCGCTGAATCCCGTCTACAACGCCTAGTCGTCCTGTCTCAGCCGCGCGGCGGACCGGATTCGCCCGGGCCGCGCGGCTCCTCGCCGGCGGCGGTGCCCGGGTCGGCGGCATCCCCCGTGGTAGGCCCGTCGGCGGCGGGCCGCGCGTCTCGATCCGCCTGGGCGGCCTGCTCGGCGTCGAGTTCGGCGTCGATCTCGGAGCGGTACCGGGTGCGGCGGATGCGCCGCTGCATGTCCCAGACGAGGGCGAACACCGCGACCACGAGCACCGCGATCACGGCGAACCCTCCGAAGCCCGGGGTCACCAGCTCATCGGGCGGTGTCGTGGGCGACGGGGAGGGCACGGGGGTCGCCGCGAGGACGCCGAGAACGGTGAAGGGGATGAACGACATCGGGGTCCTGTTCCGCACGGTCGCCGCGACGGTGACGTCGGGGCCTCCGCGAACGCATAGCCTGGAGATTCCAGCCTAACTTCTCCCCCGGATCGACCGATGACCGCGCAAGAACACCTCGATGACCGCTACGGCCGCACTCGCCGCCCGGGTCGCCGGCGCGCGGCGTGGGTCGCCGTCATCGCCGTCGCGGCGCTCGCCGTGGGTGCGCTCGCGTGGGTCACGATCAGCTCGACGCTCGACGACGTGCGCGCCGACGACACGGGGTTCACCGTCGTCGACGAGCACGCGGTGTCGGTGTCGTTCCAGGTGAGCGGGCCGACGGGGCGGGAGATCGCCTGCGCCCTCGAGGCACTCGATCCCGAGTTCGGCGTGGTCGGGTGGAAGGTCATCGTGCTGCCCCCCGCCGCCGAGGCCACCCGGGCGTTCACCGAGACCGTGCCGACGCTCGCGCGCGCGACGACGGGTTTGGTGAACTCCTGCTGGGTCACCTAGGCTTTCAGCCACACCACGACACGCCCTGGCACGATGCCGGGGCGTTTTGATTAGTCGGTGGGCCTGGCGCCCCCGGATACCCACTTCTGAACGAAGGAGCACACCGTGTCGAACGATGCCCCGGTGACCTTCCTCACGCAGGACGCCTACGATCGTCTCGCCGCCGAGCTCGAGCACCTCGCCACCACGGGGCGCGAGGAGATCGCGGCGCGCATCGAGGCCGCCCGCGAGGAGGGCGACCTCAAGGAGAACGGCGGCTACCACGCCGCCAAAGACGAGCAGGGTCGCCAGGAGGCGCGCATCCGCAACCTGCAGCAGCTGCTCAAGTCCGCCGTCGTCGGCGATGCCCCCGAATCCGATGGCACCGTCGTGCCGGGCACCGTCGTCACGGCAAACGTCGCCGGACGCGAACTGCGGTTCCTCCTCGCCAACCGCGAGCTCGCCGCCGACTCGGCCCTCTCCGTGTACAGCGAGGCGAGCCCGATCGGCGCCGCGATCCTCGGACTGAAGGAGGGCGACACGACGACCTATGCCGCCCCCAACGGCCGCGACATGCCCGTTGAGATCGTCAAGGTCGAGACGTACGCGGGCGACTGAGCGACAGCATCCCGCGCCTCACCCTCTCGGGTTCGCGGTTGGTGCGCGTGGGTGAGCGTGTCCCGATTTCTGTCGCTTGATCGACGCCACAGCGACAGAAATCGGGACACGCAAGTCTGCGCGCGGCGGCCGGCCGGATGCACGTCCCACAATCTGTCGCTCGATCGACGCCACAGCGACAGAAATCGGGACACGCAAGTCTGCGCGAAGGACCGCGCCTCAGTCGGGCACGACCACGGGGTCGAAGCCCGCGTCCTTGAGCGTCTGCAGGGTCAGAGCCTTGTGCTCCTCGCCGCGCGTCTCGACGCTGATCTGCAGGATCACCTCGCTGATCTGCAGTCCCTGGCCGTGCCGGGTGTGCAGCACCTCGATGACGTTGGCCCCGGCATGCGCGATGAGATCCGACACCCGCGAGAGCTGACCCGGACGATCGGGCAACGGGATGCGCATCGTCATGTACCGGCCGGATGCTGCCAGCCCGTGTGAAACGACGCGCTGCAGCAGCAGCGGGTCGATGTTGCCGCCCGAGAGCACAGCGATCGTCGGACCCTGCGCCTGCACCTTGCCCGCGAGGATCGCGGCGACGCCGACGGCGCCGGCGGGTTCGACGACGACCTTGGCACGCTCGAGCAGCACCAGAAGAGCCCGGGCGATGTCGTCGTCGGTGACCGTCACGACGTCGTCGACGAGGTCGCGGATGATGCCGAACGGGATGTCGCCGGGGCGCGCGACGAGGATTCCGTCGGCGATCGTCGGCCGAGTCTCGACCTCGACCGGGTGACCCGCGCGCAGCGAGAGCGGGTACGGCGCGGCATTCTCGGCCTGGACGCCGATGATGCGCACGGTGCGCCCCTCTGCGGCGGCCCGCGCCTTGACGGCGGCGGCGACGCCGGCGATGAGCCCGCCGCCGCCGATCCCGACGAGGATCGTCTCGACCTCGGGCAGATCGTCGATCAGCTCGAGACCGAGCGTGCCCTGCCCGACGACGATGTCGCGATGGTCGAAGGGCGGGATCAACACGGCGCCCGTGCGCTCGGCGAACTCCGCCGCCAGCCGCAGCGGCGTCTCGACGGTCGCCCCCTCGAGGATGACATCGGCGCCGTAGCCCCTGGTCGCGAGGAGCTTGGGCACCGGCACTCCCAGCGGCATGAAGATCGTCGCCGCGATCCCCAGCTCCTGCGCCGCGAGCGCGACGCCCTGGGCGTGGTTCCCGGCGGATGCCGCCACCACTCCCCGCGCGCGCTCCTCGGCGCTGAGCCGCGAGAGACGGTACGTCGCGCCGCGGATCTTGAACGAGCCGGTGCGCTGCAGGTTCTCGAGCTTGAGATGCACCGGCACCCCCAAGACGTCGGAGAGGTGCTGCGACAGCTCGAGCGGCGTGTGCCCGATGACTCCGTGCAGCTCGGCCGCCGCGTCCTCGAACTCCGCCAGCGTCGGCATCGACTGCACGAGGGGCTCGGGAACGCTCATCGGGTACTCCTTCGGGGTCTGGGCACCGTGCTCCAGATCAGGTCACCGCGCACGGCCCGCTCCGGATCCTCCCACGCGCGCGAGCCGATCGAGACGGCGAACACGTTGACGAACGCGGCCAGGGGCACCGCGAACAGCGCACCCGGGATGCCCGCAATCATCGCGCCGCCCGCCACGACGAGCACGACCGCCAACGGATGCACCTTGACCGCGGACCCCATCAGGATGGGCTGGAGCACGTGGGATTCGAGCTGCTGCACACCGAGGACGACCACCAGCATCCAGAAGGCGATCCAGGGGCCGTTGTACACCAGGGCGAGGAACACCGCGACGGTGCCGGTGACGATCGCTCCGATGAACGGCACGAACGCGCCGAGGAAGACCAGCACGGCGACCGGGATCGCGAGCGGCACCCCGAGCAGGAAAGCGCCCAGGCCGATGCCGACGGCATCGATCGTGGCCACGAGCAGCTGCGTGCGGGCGTAGTTGACCACCGTCACCCAGCCCGAGCGCGCGGCCCCGTCGACGGCCGGACGGGCCTCTCGCGGGAACAGCCGCAGCGTCCACTTCCAGATACCGCCGCCGTCGGCCAGGGTGCAGAGCAGGATGAACAGCGCCAGCAGGGCGCCGGTGACGACGTGGCCGAGCGTCGATCCGAACGCGAGCGCCCCCGAGAGCAGCACTTCGGCCTGCTGCTGGATGAAGGTCCAGGCCTGCTGGAGCCAGTCGTCGATCTGCCCCTCGGTCAGGTGCAGCGGCCCGTCGATGAGGTACTGGCGCAGCTGCAGGACCGCGTCCACCGTGCGATCCTGGACACTCGCCCACTGCCGTGACACCTGCCAGATGACCAGCCAGAACAGCGCGGCGACCACGGCGAGCGTGCCGAGCACCGAGATCACGATCGCGAGCCAGCGGGGTACGCGGTGGCGCAGCATCCATGTGAACGCGGGCCAGAGCAGCGCGGTGACGAGGATCGCGATCAGGAGCGGGACGACGAGCAGCTTGAGCTGGATGACGATCCAGATGGCCACGGCGATCGCCCCCGCGATCACGAGCAGGCGCCACGCATACGCCGTCGCCACACGAAGACCGCGAGGGATGCCGGGGGCGATGTCGCTGACGACCGTGCGCTCGCGAAGCATGTCGGCCAAACGCCGACGCGGCTGCTGCGGGGACTCGCTCACCCGGCAAGTCTAGGATCTCGCGCGGACACCCCCGGCTCCCGGGCCCGTGTCGGCGGCCGGGGCTAGGCTGACGCGCGTGAGGCAGACCCTGAGTGCGGCGCAGGCGCGGCGTGCGGCGCTGGCCGCGCAGGGATTCGGGGCGCGACCCGGCGGCAGCGCTGCGGGCGATCCCGGCACGAGGCGCATGAATGCCGAGCTGCGGCGAATGCGCGTGCTGCAGATCGACTCGGTCAACGTCTTCGCGCGCTCGCACTACATGCCCCTCTTCTCCCGACTCGGTCCGTACGACACCGGGCGCCTGGATCGTCTGCTGTTCGCGCGTCGCGCCCCGTACGTCGAGTTCTGGGCGCACGTGGCATCGTTCATCCCCGCAGAGGACTGGGGGCTGTTCGCGTTCCGCATGGACGACCACCGTGCGCGCTACGCGGGGCCGGCCACATGGTTCGCCGAGAACACGGCGACGGTGGAGTGGGTGCGCGCCGAGCTGGCGTCGCGAGGGCCGCTGCGTCCCGCCGAGATCGAGAGCGACGCGCACGCCGCCGCACGGGGGCCGTGGTGGGATTGGAACGAGGTCAAGCGCGCCCTCGAGTACCTGTGGCTGTTCGGCGAGGTCGCGATCGCGGGCCGACGGGGGTTCGAGCGCCGCTACGCGCTGGCGCACGATGTCATCCCCGCCCACGTCCAGCCGGTGGCGCGCGACGAGGCGATGCGCGAGCTGGTCCGGCGAGCAGCCGCCGCCTATGGCGTTGCAACCGAGTCCGATCTCGACGACTACTGGCGCCTGCGTCGCCGGGGCGAGGTGCGCCGGGCGATCGCAGAGCTCGTCGAGGCGGGAGAGCTCCTGCCTGTGGCGGTCGAGGGGTGGGAGCGCGGAGGACGTGCCCTGCCCGCCTGGATGCATCGCGACGCGGTGGTGCCGCGCCGCGTCGAGGCGGCGACCGTGTTGACACCCTTCGATCCCATGGTCTGGTTCCGCGAGCGCGCCGAACGCCTCTTCGCCTTCGACTACCGCATCGAGATCTACACGCCGTCGGCCCAGCGCCGCTTCGGGTACTACTCCCTGCCCGTCCTCGTCGGCGACGACGTCGTCGGACGCGTCGATCTGAAGGCCGACCGCACGAGGTCGCGGCTGCTCGTGCAGTCCGCATGGTGGGAGCCGGGCGCGCCCCCGCACGCGGCCGAGTCGCTCGCCGGGGTGCTGCGCGACGCCGCGACGTGGCAGGGCCTGGAAAGCGTGTCGATCTCAGGCTGGGGCGACGCGGTCGACGATCTCGCCCGCGTCATGTCCGACGCGGCACGGCACGACCGCGTCGATCCGCAGCCGGTCGAACCCGCAGCCGACGAACCCGCGGCCGCGCAGGTGATCGTGTGAGACGGGGCGCTGTGATCGCGATCGCAGCGGCGGTGTCGGCACTGGCACTGGCGGGCATCGGTGCGGCCTGGTGGGTGTCGTCACTCACGCCCTCCGCCGCGGACGCCGCCGACGACTACGTCACCGCGCTCGCCGCCGGTGACATCGACGCTCTCGCCGACCTGGGCGCCTTCGAGGGCGACACGCAGACCGTGCGTGACGCGTTCGCGGGCGCGAGCGGCTTCGTCACCGCGGTCGAGCTCGAGGATCACGGCGCGGGATCCGATGACTCCCACGGATTCAGCGCGTGGGTGGAGCTGGGCGACGAGCGCCGCGAGCTGTTCTTCGTGCTCTCCCGCGCCACCGGGCGATGGCAGCTCGCCGCCGACCATCTCGGGACGCTCCGGGTCAGCACGAGCCTCGGCGACGCGGTGCAGGTGGGCGATGCCTTCGTCGCGGCGGGCGAGGTCGCCCTCCTCCCCGCCGAGTATCCGGTGCGGGCGGCACCCGCCGAGCTCATCGACGGAGAGTCCGTCGCCGTCGTGGCGGGCGATCGTCCGGTCGAGGTGCACATCGATGCGACCCTCTCCCCCGGCGCGGCGGCACTGGCGCAGCAGCAGTTCGACGACTACCTCGATGAGTGCACGACCGGGGGCACCGAGATCCCCTCGCGGTGCGGCATCGTGATCCCCTGGGGCGTCGATCTCGCCGCCGTCACGCGGTTCTCCTACCGCGTCGAGACTCGCCCCCAGCTGGCGCTCGATCCCGCCCCGCAGACGTTCACCGCCTCCGGCGGCGATGTGGTCGTCACCGTCGAGGGCACCGCACATGACGGCTCGCCGGCATCCCTCACCTACCGCGATGCGAACTGGATGCTGCGCGGCGGCATGGACTTCGTCGGCGACGAGCTCGTGCTCGAGGTGTGGTGAGCTCGCGGCTCAGAACTGCACGCGTGGCGGTTCCGAGATCGCGGCACCGTTCTCGACCTCGAAGAACTCCCGCTCGTGGAAGCCGAGGTTGCGGGCGAACAGGTTGTTCGGAAAGACCTTGATCTTGGTGTTGAGCTCGCGCACACCGCCGTTGTAGAAGCGACGGGATGCCTGGATCTTGTCTTCGGTGTCGACGACCGACTGCTGCAGCTGCAAGAAGTTCTGACTCGCCAGCAGCTGGGGATACGCCTCGGCGACGGCGAACAGCGACTTCAGCGCACGCTGCATATGCCCCTCCGCGACGCCCGCCTGCCCTGGAGAATCGGCCGCCAGGGTCTCGGCACGGGCGCGGGTGACGTTCTCGAACACCGCCCTCTCGTGTGCGGCGTACCCCTTGACCGCCTCGATGAGGTTCGGCAGCAGGTCGGCGCGGCGCTTGAGCTGCACGGTGATGTCGCTCCAGGCCTCATCGACGCGCACGTTCAGCGACACGAGGGAGTTGTACGTCGCCCAGAGGTAGATGCCGGCGAAGACGACGAGCGCCACGACGATCAGAACCGGGATGAGCCATTCCCACATGTGAGTCTCCTGCGCGCGTCGACATGGACTCTCTCATCGTACCGAGGAGGGCGCGCTCGGGCCTGGCAGAGCAGTGAGTATCCGCATCCGACGTGCGCACCGGGGTGAACCGGGGTTAGAGTGTCCTGCACAAGGGGAGTACTCCCACTGCGGCGGACCCGTCACTACGGACTCGATGAGGTGTCCCGGCCCGCCGGCCTTCGGGTGGAAGAGACCTTGACGACATCCGTCATCGTCTCTTGGAGTACCCGTGAACATCACCCCCCTCGTGTGGATCATCACGATCGCCGTCACGATCGCGTTCTTCGTCTATGAGTTCTTCGCCCACGTGCGCAAGCCCCACGAGCCGACGATCGGCGAATCGGCGCGGTGGTCCGCGTTCTACATCGCGCTCGCGCTGCTGTTCGGCATCGGTATCGGCCTGGTCTCGGGATGGGACTTCGGCGGCGAGTACTTCGCGGGGTATCTGACCGAGAAGGCCCTGTCGATCGACAACCTGTTCGTGTTCCTGCTGGTGATGGCGGGCTTCGCCGTACCGAAGGCGTACCAGCAGAAGGTGCTCATGATCGGGATCGTGATCGCCCTCGTGCTGCGCGGGATCTTCATCGCCGTGGGCGCGTCGCTGATCGAGAACTTCTCCTGGATCTTCTACCTCTTCGGGGCGCTGCTGCTGTTCCTCGCCTGGCGTCAGGCCTTCTCGGACCACGACAGCAACCCCGTCGACGGCAGGTTCATGCGGTTCGTGCGCCGCCACCTCCGCGTCACCGAGGAGTATCACGGCGACCGGCTGACGGTGCGCCAGGGCGGGATGCTGTTCGTCACACCGATGATGCTCACGATCATCGCGATCGGATTCATCGACCTCATCTTTGCCGTCGACTCGATCCCCGCCATCTACGGGCTGACCAACGAGGCCTACATCGTCTTCACCGCCAACGCGTTCGCCCTCATGGGGCTGCGTCAGCTCTTCTTCCTCATCGGCGGGCTGCTCGAGCGTCTCGTCTACCTCGCGCAGGGGCTCGCCGTCATCCTCGCCTTCATCGGCGTGAAGCTCGTCTTCCACGCCCTGCACGTCAACGAGCTGCCCTTCGTCAACGGCGGGCAGCCGGTGGAGTGGGCACCGGAGATCCCGATCTGGTTCTCGCTGCTGTTCATCGCCGCGACGATCGCGGTCGCGACGGTGGCCAGCCTCGTGAAGACCCGCCGCGACGAGCGCAGCGACGACGATCCCGCGTGGGACGACGCAGACTCCAGCTCGGGCGCACCGAGCCTCGACGAGCAGGTCGATGATGTGCGCGGCGAGGGCGTCGAGGGTGAGATCCGCTACGACGACGAAGCCGAGCGCGCGGCGGGTGCCCGCGACGGGCGCGGCTGAGTCCCGGCATCCCGTCATGCGCGCCCGCCGGGCCCGGGCCTCGGGCCCGGCCGCGGGCCGAACCCACATTTTTGCAGCGAGCCACCCTCCGACGTGTGGTGGCTCGCTGCAAAAATGTGGGTTCGGCGGGACGCACGGGTCGGCCGGAGGCGCGGGTCGACCGGAGGCGCGGGTCGACCGGAGGCGCGGGTCGGCCGGAGGCGCGGGTCGGCCGGAGGCGCGGGTCGACCGGAGGCGCGGGTCGACGGGACGCGGGAGGCGCGGGTCGTCGGCGGCGCGGGATGCTGGAGGCCGAGGTAAGCGACGATCCCCGGGCCGATCCGACCAGCTGTCAGTACCCCCGGTGGGACTCGAACCCACACTTGGGCGATTTTAAGTCGCCTGCCTCTGCCATTGGGCTACGGGGGCGTCGCCGGAACACCGGCACCTTCCCCAGTATCGCCGAAGGCCGCGCGGGGCACCGTACGGAGGTGCCCCGCGCGGCCTTCGGCGCAGTACGGGAGGAGCAGGCCGCTCAGCGCGCGGCGGCTGCTGCCTTGGCGTCGGATTCGACGGCCTCGGGCGCATCGGCCGCCTTGCCCGCCTCGCGCGGGACGGCGGGCGGGGTGACCGCCGGTGCCGCCTCGGGCTGGGCCGGACGCGGCCGTGCGGCGAACTCCTCGAACACGTAGCGCGGGTTCTGCACCGTGGAGAGGTTGACGAGATCGCGGCCGAGGAAGAAGTTGTTGATCCAGCCCCAGACGACGCGGATCTTGCGCTCCCACGAGGGCATCGCCATGCCGTGGTAGCCGCGGTGGGCGAGCCACGCGATGAAGCCCTTGAGCGCGATGCCCTTGGACTGGAACACGCCGTTGTAGAGGCCGAGCCCCGCCACCGCACCGAGGTTGTGGTGGATGTAGTCGACGGGCACCTCGCCGCGCAGCACCGCGGTGAGGTTCTTGGCGAGAAGCTTCGCCTGGCGGACGGCGTGCTGCGCGTTGGGCACGCAGTAGCCTCCGACGCCCTTGCCCGTGAGGTCGGGAACGGCCGACACGTCGCCGGCCGCCCAGGCGCCCTCGACGATCTCTTCGTCGGTGCCCACGCGCAGATCGGCGCGGGTGCGGATGCGACCGCGCTCCTCGACCGGGAGGTCGCCGCCGCGGACTACCGTGGGGTTGGCCATGACACCGGCCGTCCAGATGATCAGGTCAGCGGGGATGGTCTCGCCGGTGGAGAGCTCGACGTTGCCGTCGACGGCGCCCTTGACCTGCGTGTCGAGGTGCACGTAGGCGCCGCGGGTAGCGAGGTCCTTCAGCACCCATTCGCTCGTCTTGAGCGAGACCTCGGGCATGATCCGGCCCATCGCCTCGATCAGGTGGAAGCTCGTGTCGTCGAACGTCAGCTGCGGGTAGTCCTTCAGCAGCGCGGAGGCGAACGAGCGCAGCTCGGCGAACACCTCGATGCCGGCGAATCCGCCGCCGACGACGACGACGGTGAGCAGACGCTCGCGTTCGGGGCCGGCCGGCAGTGTCGCCGCCTTGTCGAAGTTGGACATGAGGCGGTCGCGGATCGCGACGGCCTCTTCGATCGTCTTCAGCCCGATCGCGTTGTCGGCGATGCCGGGGATCGGGAACGTGCGCGAGACGGCGCCCGCGGTCACGACGATCTGGTCGTACTCGTGCTGCCACGGCTCGCCCAGCTCGGGGGTGATCGTGGCGGTCTTGTTGGCGTGATCGATGCCGGTCACCTTGGCCGTGACGACGGTCGTGCGCTTGAGGTGGCGGCGCAGCGCCACCACCGAGTGGCGCGCCTCGATGGATCCGGCCGCGACCTCGGGGAGGAAGGGCTGGTAGGTCATGTACGGCAGCGGGTCGACGATCGTGACCTCGGCCTCGCCCTTTCGAAGGTGCTTCTCCAGCTTCCACGCGGTGTAGAAGCCGGCGTAGCCGCCGCCGACGATGAGGATCTTGGGCACGGCAGGTGTCACGGTGCTTGTCACGATGGGGGGAACTCCTCAAAGGATCACGGAGTCGGTGCGCGGTGTGGGCGCGCCGATCGGATGCGTCGGACAGCTGCGGTGACGCCGAGCGCTACCAGGATACCAGCCAGGGTCGAAGCCAGGAGAGGCAGTGTCCCGTACCGCAGACTGTCCGGGGACGGGAGCAACGCCGAACCGGCCTCCGTTCGGGAGCCGGCCGGAGGAAGCGCCTCGATCTCGACCGGCGCCGCGGTGGGGTCCGGCGCCGGCTCGATATCGGCTCGGCGGTAGAGCCGGATCCACTCCTCGATACTACCCATCGGGTTCTCCGCGACAGCGGGGATGCTGGCCTGCACTGCCGCAGATGCGTCGACGATGCCATAGCCGTAGAGCGGATCGGGTCGCGCGGTGGCAGCCTCGGCCGGTTTCGCCGTCTGGATGAGGCGATTCACGACATTAGCGACGTCGAGTTCGGGGTGGGCCGCGCGCACCAGCGCCGCGATGCCCGCCACGATCGGCGCCGCCCCGCTCGTTCCGCTCCACGTGACGATGCGTCCGTCGGCGGAGACGCCGAGCAGCTGTTCGCTGGGCGCCGAGACTCCGATCGTGATGCCCTGCGTCGACGCCTGCTCGCTCGCGTTTCCGGCCGGGTCCACCCCGCCCACCGTCAGCACGCCGGGAATCGTCGCGGGCGCGCCCACGCGGGTCGTGCCGCTGCCCCTGTTGCCGGCCGCGACGATGACGAGCACGTCGTTCTCGGCGGCGTAGAGGAACGCGTCGTCCCAGCGCGGGTCCCAGTCGAGGGTGTTCGTCGTGAAAGAGAGGTTGATGATGGTGGCTCCGGCATCCACCGACCAGCGGATCGCCTCCGCGACCTGGTCGACGAACGAGACCCGGGCCGTCGTGCCGAAACCGACGGACACCGAGAGCAGCTCGGCCTCGGGCGCGACACCCACCATGCCGGTTCCGCCCGCGGTGCCGCGGGCCGCGGCGAGCGAGGCGACCCACGAGCCGTGGTTGGCATCGACGGCACCGATGGGCGTGCGGCCGTCGGCCGATCCCGCCCCCGACACGTCCGTGCCGCCGACGACCGCGCCCGCGAACTCGGGCGGACCCGCGCCGATACCCGTGTCGATGATCGCGATGCGCTGGCCCGCGCCACGGGTGGTCTGCCACGCCTGCCGCACGCCGAGGGCATCGAGCCAGTACTCTGCCTGGCGGACGGGATCGGCGGTGTCATCCGCGAACGCGGGTTCGACGACGGGGGCGGATGCCGTGGCCGTAGCCGCCGCGGGCGCCACACCGCCCGCGAGCACGATCGCCCCGACCAGCAGCGCCGCGGCACTCGCGCGCAGTCCGCGCGCTCGCCCTGCCCTCACCCGGCGGCTCCGGGATCGGCGCAGACGCAGACGGAGGGGGACCAGCGCGAGCGCGCCAGCGCCAGATCGCCGACGGGATTGACCCCGGGGCCGGCCGCCAGGGCGTGGCCGGCGAGGGCGTGCAGGCACTTGACCCGCCTGGGCATGCCACCGGCGGAGATGCCCTCGATCTCGGGGACCTCGCCGAATCCGGCGCGGTCGGCGAGATAAGCGCGGTGCGCGGCCGCGTAGCCGGCGAGCAGATCGTCGTCGGCCTGGAGGGTCTCCTGCAGCTCGGCCATGACGTGCGTGGCCTCGAGCTCGCTCATCGCCGCCGTCGCCGCAGGGTGGGTGAGGTAGTAGAACGTCGGGAACGGCGTGCCGTCCGGCAGCCGCGGAGCGGTGGCCACGACGGTGGGATTGCCGCAGACGCAGCGCGCGGCAATACCGACGACCCCGCGCACGGGGCGACCCAGCTGCCCGGTGACGACAGCGAGTTCGGCGTCGGTGGGCGCGGCGAAGGGCGGGGTGGTCACCCCACCAGGGTAGTCGCCGCCCTCAGGGCGCCGGCGCCTCGGGCCCGCGGACGGTCTGGGCGAGCCCCGCGGTCGCGACCGAGGAGAGCATCTGCGTCATCCAGTCGGTGCGGGTCTCGGTCACCTCGGCGCTGACGGGCTCGTCGAGCGCGGGCTGGAACGCCGCCTCGAGATCGTTGACGACGAGGTAGACCACCTCGCCGGGTCGCACGTAGTACAGCCGCTCGCGCGCCTGCGTCGTGATGTAAGCGGGGTCGCTCCAGCGCTCCTGCTGCGCCTCCAGGTCGGCGACCTCCTGCTGACCGAGCTGCACCGACGCCTCGAGGGCCGCGATCCGCTGCCGCTGCTGCACGAACGTGCCGACCGTGGGCACCAGCACGAACGCCGCGAGCACGACCAGGCCGAGCATCACGACCATGAAACCCGAGAGCCGGATGCCGCCGAGCCAGCCCCGCACATCGACCTGTCGCCGCGGCGGCCGATCCCGCCGAGGTCGGCCCGCGCGGCCCCGGGCGGACGGGGGTGTCGTGACGGCAGCATCCCGCGTCGTCGTGGCATCGCCTGAAAGCCCGGAGGGGGGAGCCGGCCGTTTCGCCATGACTCCCCCCTCCGATTGCGTGTGCGGTGCGCTCAGCCCTTGTAGCGGGGGAACGCCCCGCGACCCGCGAAGACCGCGGCGTCGCCGAGCTCCTCTTCGATGCGCAGAAGCTGATTGTATTTCGCGACGCGTTCGCTGCGGGCGGGCGCGCCGGTCTTGATCTGACCCGCGTTGACCGCGACGGCGAGGTCGGCGATCGTGGTGTCCTCGGTCTCGCCCGAACGGTGCGAGAGCATCGAGCGGTAGCCGTTCTGGGTGGCGAGCGAGATCGCGTCGAGGGTCTCGGAGAGCGTGCCGATCTGGTTGACCTTGACCAGCAGCGCGTTGCCCACGCCCAGGTCGATGCCGCGCTGCAGACGCTCGGGGTTGGTCACGAACAGGTCGTCGCCGACGAGCTGCACCTTGGTGCCGATGGCGTCGGTGAGCGACTTCCACGCGTCCCAGTCGTCCTCGGCGAGGGCGTCCTCGATCGTGACGATCGGGTAGTTCGCGACGAGATCGGCGAAGTAGTCGGTCAGCTTGTCGGCCGACCAGGCCTTGCCCTCGACGGTGTAGACGCCGTCCTTGAAGAATTCGGTCGCGGCGACGTCGAGACCGACGGTGATGTCGCGTCCGGGCGTGAACCCGGCCTTCTCGATCGCCTTCATCAGGAAGTCCAGACCCTCGCGGTTGCTGGGCAGATCGGGGGCGAAGCCGCCCTCGTCACCGAGACCCGTGGAGAAGCCGGCGGCCTTCAACTCGCCCTTGAGGACGTGGTAGACCTCGGTGCCCCAGCGCAGCGACTCGGCGTAGGTGTCGGCACCCGTGGGGGCGAGGAAGTACTCCTGGAAGTCGATGCCGTTGTCGGCGTGCTCGCCGCCGTTGATGACGTTGAACAGCGGCACGGGCAGGACGTGGGCGTTCGGTCCGCCGAGGTAGCGGAACAGCGGCAGGTCGGCCGAGTCGGCGGCGGCCTTGGCGACGGCGAGGCTGACGCCGAGGATCGCGTTGGCGCCTGTGCGCTTCTTGTTCTCGGTGCCGTCGGTCGCGATCAGGATCTCGTCGATGAGGCGCTGCTCGCTGGCCTCGACGCCCTCGATCGCGGGGCCGAGCTCGTCGATGACGGCCGCCACCGCCTTGAGGACGCCCTTGCCGCCGTAGCGCTTCTTGTCGCCGTCGCGTAGCTCGTACGCCTCGAAGGCGCCGGTGGATGCGCCGGAGGGGACGGCTGCGCGCTGGACGATACCGTCGTCGAGGAGCACCTCCACTTCCACCGTCGGGTTTCCGCGCGAGTCGAGAATCTCGCGTGCGCCTACTGCCTCGATGAGTGCCACGGGGTTGCTCCTTTGTCGTGGACTGAAGGTGGATGGGAGCGTCGTCGATCCGCGGGCCAGTCTAGCGAGGCGCAGTGTCGGGTTTGGGGGTCCGATTCAGGTGAGCACCGCGATCGCGATGCCATCCCACCCCTTCGCGTCGAGCGTCTGGATCGCCGTGGCCTCGAAGCGCGGGTCGCGGGCGAGCATCTCAAGTCCGCGCTGCACGCCGAGGATCTGCGGATCGTCGGTCGCAGGGTCGGCGACCCTGCCCGAGCGGACGATGTTGTCGACGACGACCACCGCGCCCGCCCTGCCGAGCCTGGCGGCCCAGTCGAGGTAGATCGTGTTGGACTCCTTGTCGGCGTCGATGAACACCAGATCGAACGGCTCGACGCCCTCGAGCGTCGGCAGCACGTCGACGGCGCGACCCACCCTGATCTCCACGCGGTCGCCGACGCCCGCGCGGTCGAGATTGGAGCGCGCGATCTCGGCGACGCGGGTCTCGGCCTCGATCGTGACGACACGGCCGCCGTCGGGCAGCGCGCGCGCCAGCCAGATCGTCGAATAGGCCCCGAGCGTGCCGATCTCCAGCACGCGGCGGGCGTTCGTCATGCGGGCGAGCAGATGCAGCAGCTTGCCGTTGACCGGCGCGACCTCGATGGGCGGCAGTCCCGCTGCGCTCTGTGCGGCGATCGCCCGGTCGAGATCGGGGTCGTGCCCGACGAGCGTGGCGGTCAGATAGGCGTCGACGCGCTGCCACGCATCGACGGTGGGCTCGCTCATGGGCCCAGCCAACAAGCAGGCGCGCGCCGCGTCAACCCTCGTGCGCCAAGACCGGCGTCGTGCGCCCCGCGAGCCTACGGGCGCCGTCCGGGGTCGGTGACGGCCTCGACGAGGGCAGGCAGCAGCGCATCGGCGGTACGTCGGTAGCCCAGAGCGCTCGGATGGAAGCGATCAAGGCTGAACATCTCATCGGGCTGCAGGACGAAGAAGGGCCCCACCGCCGCGCGCAGCGACACCGCGCGCGCCCCCGCGTGCCGCGCGGACGCGGTCTGCGCGGCGGCGAGCTGGCGGGACAGGCGCGACACGAGCGCGCGCAGCGGCTGGGGCACCGGCCGGAGCGCCCCGAGATCGGGGCATGTGCCGACCACGACGGCCGCGCCGCGGGCGTGCAGCTGCTCGATCGCCGCGCGCAGATGAGCGACGGATTCGCGCACCGGAACACGGTGCGTCACATCGTTGCCGCCGACGACGATGACCGCCGCATCGGGCGCGTAGCCATCGTCGAGGCTCTCGAGCTGAACCGCGAGGGCGGACGATTCGGAGCCCACGACCGCCGCCGTGCGCAGGCGCACCGGCCGGTGCAGCCGCCGCGCCAGTCCCTTCGCCAGGCGCGCGCCGAGCGTGTCCTTGCGCCGCTCCGCGCCGAGCCCTGCGGCTATCGAGTCACCCAGGAGCAGCAGCTCGAGCGGGCGCCCCTCGAGCCGGCGGCGCCACACCCGGTCGGCGTCGACGGCGATCTCCCCGAGCGGCTTGCCGATGCGCCGTCGCGCAATGGCAGCCTGTCGGGCAAGGAGGCTTCGCACGGCGAAGCCCCCAAGACCTGCGACGACGAGAAGCGCGAGCGCCTGACCGACCGCTCTGGTGCGTCCCATGGGTGAAGTGCACACCCCGCCGGTGAACGGACAGCGACGATCCGGTGACCTCCGGAATCGCCGGCGTCTCAGTCGAGCGGCTTGAGGTCGATCGCGTCGGGTGCCGTTTCTGCCCCGACGATCGCGAACGCCGTGTAGCCGTCGGCTGCGGCGCGCTCGAGCGGCGCCTTGAGATTTTTCGTGCGCTGTTCGACGCGCACGCGCGAACCCCGGGCCACGAGCGCCGCCTTGAGCGAGAGCAGCCGCGGCAGCGGCATGTCGCGATCGTGCACGAGAACGACGGCGGATGCTGTGGCCGCCTCGTCCGCCGACACCAGATCGACGATGCGCTCGAACCCGATCGAGAATCCCACGGCGGGCACATCGGTGCCCAGGAACCGCCCGATCATGCCGTCGTAGCGCCCCCCACCCCCGAGGGAGAAGGACACCGACGGATGAGCGAGCTCGAAGATCGTGCCGGTGTAGTAGCCCATGCCCCGCACGAGGAACGGGTCGAACACGAGCGGGAGACCCTCGCCGCCGTCGACCGGCGGCCGGGCCGCGGCCACGGCCTCGCCGAGCGCCACGAGGTGAGCCACGACGTCGTCGGGGATGCCCTCGGGCAGTGCGCGGCGGATCTGCCGCTCGCCGTAGGGGATCAGCTCCTGGGTCTGCGGGCGGGTGAGGAACCGCTCGAACGCATCGACCGCGGCCTCGTCCGCACCGCGCTCGCGCAGCTCGGCGGCGACGCCCGTCGCACCGATCTTGTCGAGCTTGTCGATCGTGATGAGCACCCCGGGGCGCTGATCGGGCGCGAAGCCGAAGGCTGCCAGCATCCCATCGAGCACCCGGCGGTCGTTGATGCGCACCCGCGCACCCTCGAGCCCGAGCGCGTCGAGGGTGTCGAGCGTCGCGGTGATGAGCTCGGCCTCGGCGCGCGCTGAGGCATCGCCGATGATGTCGATGTCGCACTGCACGAACTGCCGGTAGCGGCCCTTCTGCGGGCGCTCGGCACGCCACACGGGCGCGATCTGGATGGCTCGGAAGACGCCCGGCAGGTCGCCGCGGTGGCTGGCGTAGAACCGGGCGAGCGGAACGGTCAGGTCGTACCGCAGGCCCAGGTCTGCGAGCGCCGCCGGATCATCGGCCGCGGCCCGGATGCCGTCGGCGTCGAGGCCGCGCTTGAGCACGCTGAAGGAGAGCTTCTCGTTGTCGCCGCCGATGCCCGCGTGGAGCCGGTCGTAGTCCTCGACGACGGGGGTCTCGATCTCCTCGAACCCGTGCGCACGGTAGCGGTCGCGGATGATCGCGAGCACACGCTCGCGGCGGGCCTTGTCGGCGGGCAGGAAGTCGCGCATGCCGCGCGGCGGGTTCACGGGTGGCACCCCCCCATCCTCTCAGGTCGCGTCCGCCGGCCTCGTCCGCCGCTCTGCGGTGCGGATCTCGGACTCGAGAGCGCGCAGCCGCTCTCGCAGGGCGCGCTCGGCATCCCACCCGTTCTCTCTCGCCTGCGCGACGAGGCGCAGCAGCGCGTCGCCGAGCTCGGCCTCGGATCGGATCCCGGCAGCGGACCCTGAGCCCGTCGAAGGGCCGGCAGCGGACCCTGAGCCCGTCGAAGGGCCGGTGCCCACCGCCGCCGCCTTGCCCAGCATCTTCTGCGCGAGCGCGAGCGCGGGCATGCCGCGGGCCACACCGTCGAGGACGCTCACGCGCTCCCGCTTCTCGGCGGCCTTCGCGGCGTTCCAGAGCTCCCGCACACGCTCGGGCGTGTCGGCGGTCTCACCGGCGAAGACGTGCGGATGCCGGCGGACCATCTTGTCCGTCAGGTCCGCGGCCACATCCCCGATGTCGAAGGGCGCCTCGGCATCGCGCGACGCGAGCTCGGCGTGGAAGAGCACCTGCCACAGAACATCGCCGAGCTCCTCCCGCAGCTCCGGGCGCGATCCGCTCTCGACGGCGTCGATCAGCTCGTGCGATTCCTCGATCAGGTAGGGCACCAGCTCGCGATGGGTGATCTGCTGCGTCCAGACGCAGCGCTCGCGGACGATGCGCATGGTCTCGGCCGCGTCGGCCAGCGCCCGCGCGCGGTGTGCGGTGACAGCATCCACGTCGTCGGAAGGGGTCATCGACCCATTCTCGTGCGGCCAGGACAGGAGAGGAGCCGAGAACAGGACGAACGGCGCCGAATCATCCTGTGCTCGGCTCCGATCCTGTGCTCGCCGCGCCCCGCGCCGGCGCCCCGCGTCAGTTAAGCTGGCCGCCCGTGGGCGTCGGGGTGTGCGGAACCTGCTGCGCCTCGGCCTCGGTGTCGGCGAGCCGGCGGTAGTGCCGCGCCCGCTGGGACACGAGCACGGCGGCCATCACGAGGGAGACCGCCGACCCGGCGAGCACGCCGAGCGTCGCCTCGTCCCGCACCAGCGCCTCGCCCGCGAACGCCAGCTCGGACAGCAGCAGCGACACGGTGAACCCGATGCCGCCGAGCGCACCGGCCGCGAGCAGGTCGGCGAACGAGAGGTGCGGCGTGGCGCCCCGGTTGCCCACCCGGAGGGAGATCCAGCCGAAGATCGAGATGCCGATGATCTTTCCCACCGGGAGCGCCACGAGGATTCCCCAGAACGCCGGCGAGAGCTCGGTCGGCGAGACCTGCGGGATCACGACGAGCGCGGCCGAGAAGGCGAACAGGGGCAGCACGATGCCGTTGACCCACGGCTCGAGCGCGTGGCGGGTGGCGAGGGCCGGGCGCTGGAACATGGCAAGGCCCAGAGCCACACCCGCGATCGTCGCGTGGACGCCCGAGAGATAGACCAGCACCCAGGTGGCGATGCCCAGCAGCACGAGCACGATCGCGAGCGGCACGCGCGCCCGCGTGTCGAGCAGGCGGCTCAGGATGCCGAAGACGACCACGAGCACCGCGGCCAGCGCGAGCAGGCCGACGTTGACGTCGGTGGTGAAGAGCACGGCGATGAAGATGATGCCGACGATGTCGTCGAGGATCGCGAGGGCGAGCAGGAAGATGCGGATGCCGGCGGGCAGTCCTTTGCCGAAGACGGCGAGCACGCCAAGCGCGAAGGCGATGTCGGTCGCGGTGGGGATCGGCCAGCCCGAGGACGCGTCCGACCCCGCGGCGAACGCGAGGAACACGGCGA
This sequence comes from Microbacterium sp., assembly GCF_003248605.1. Lineage (GTDB taxonomy): Bacteria > Actinomycetota > Actinomycetes > Actinomycetales > Microbacteriaceae > Microbacterium. The sequence goes on along the minus strand of NZ_QFPF01000003.1, from coordinate 46,561 downwards.
TCGGGATCAGCACGCCGCCGGTCGCGGCGATCGCCGGTTGGAGGGCCTTTCGGGCCGAATTGAGCTCGCCGTTGGTGAGCTCGAACTGCAGCTCGACCGCGACGACGAAGAAGAAGATCGCGAGCAGGCCGTCCTGCACCCAGTGCCCGATGGACATCTCGAACACGCCCGGGATGCCGAGATAGGTCTCCTTCAGGGCGCCCACCGCCGGACCGGCCGGCGAGTTGGCGACGATCAGGGCGGCGATGGCGGCCGCGAGCAGGATGATCGCGGGAAAACGGGCAGAGCGCAGCAGGGACACACGGGTCCTTTCGTCGGGGGTCGCGGTGGGCGCGCGCGCACCGCCGCCGACCAGACTTCCCGGCACACCAGGTTCCCAGTCTACCCGGCGAGCTGCCGCCTCCCCGGGGGCCCGCCCGCGTGACGAACAGGAAACACGCTCGCGCTAACGTGGAGATCATGCTCGATCCCACCCCCACCGAAGCCATCGACCTCGTCGGACGCTTCGATGCCGGTCAAGAATTGCCCGAAACGATGCGTGCCGATGTGCGCATGCTGGGGTCGCTGCTCGGTCAGGTGCTGCGCGAGAGCGGAAGCCCGGGCCTGTATGAAGACGTCGAGCGCCTGCGGACCGCCACGATCGCGGCCTACACCGACACCTCGCCCGAAGCGTTCGCCCGCGCGGCGGCGATCGTGGAGTCCTTCACGGTCGCCCGCGCCGACGAGGTGGCACGCGCGTTCACGTGCTACTTCCACCTCGTCAACCTCGCCGAGGAGCACCAGCGCGTGCGCATCCTGCGCGAGCGCGACGGACGCCCCGAGAAGGAGGATGCCACCGACTCCGTCGCGGCGGCCTTCGTGCGGCTATCGGCCGAAGTCGGCGACGAGACGGCTCTCGCGCGCTTGCAGGCGCTGCGGTTCCACCCGGTCTTCACCGCGCACCCCACCGAGGCGCGCCGCCGCGCGATCTCGACGAGCGTGCGCCGCATCGCCGCGCTGCTCGAGGAGCTCGACGCGTCGCTGCGCGGAGGGGCCGACGAGCGCCGCGCCCGCCGCCGGATCCTCGAGGAGATCGACACGCTCTGGCGCACCGCCCCGCTCCGCGCCGAGAAGCCCTCGCCCACCGACGAGGTGCGCGCCGTCATGGCCGTCTTCGACGACACCCTGTACACGGCGGTCCCCCACGTGTACCGCCGCATCGACGACGCCCTCCAGGGTCTCGCGGCCGGTCAGCGGCCTCCCGTCGTGCGTCCCTTCGTGCGCATCGGCTCGTGGGTGGGCGGCGACCGCGACGGCAACCCCTTCGTCACCGCCAAGGTCACGCGCAAGGCTGCGGGCATCGCGTCGGAGCACGTGCTGCGGGGTCTCGAGCGCACGACCGAGAGGGTGGGTCGCGCGCTGACCCTCGACGCCGACACGACCCCGCCGAGCGACGCACTCGTCGCGCTGTGGCACAGGCTGCGCGCCGCCGACGAGGACGCGGCGGCCGACATCGCCAAGCGCTCGCCCTCCGAGCCGCACCGGCGCATCCTGCTCCTGATCGCGCGCCGCATCGCCGCGACGCGCACGCGCGACGCCGACCTCGCCTACCGCGAGCCGGACGAGCTGCTGGCGGAGCTGCGCACGGTGCAGACCTCGCTCGCGTCCGCCGGCGCCGCCCGCCATGCGTACGGCGCGCTGCAGCAGCTGATCTGGCAGGTCGAGACCTACGGCTTCCATCTGACCGAACTCGAGGTGCGCCAGCATTCGCAGGTGCATCGCACGGTGCTCGCCGAGCTCGACGCGCTCGCGCCGGGCGCCGCGCGCAGCGACCTGGCGGAGGAGGTGCTCGACGTCTTCCGCTCGATCGCCTTCGTGCAGGACCGCTTCGGCCCCCGCGCCGCGGGCCGATACATCGTCTCGTTCACCCAGTCGGCCGAGGATCTCGCCAACGTGCACCGCCTGGCCCGCTACGCGGTGGGCCCGGATGCCGAGGGACCGACCCTCGACGTCATCCCGCTGTTCGAGACCTTCGCCGACCTGCAGGCGGCGCCCGGGATCCTCGCCGAGATCGTGGAGCATCCGATGTTCGCCGCGCGGCTGGAGGCGACCGGCCGCAGGCTCGAGGTGATGCTGGGATACTCCGACTCGTCCAAGGACGTCGGTCCGGTCGCGGCCAACCTCGCGCTGTACGAAGCGCAGGCGAAGATCGCCGCCTGGGCCCGGGAGACCGGCATCGAGCTGACGCTCTTCCACGGCCGCGGAGGTGCTCTCGGCCGAGGCGGCGGGCCCGCCAACTCGGCGATCCTCGCGCAGCCGCCGCACTCCGTCGACGGCCGGTTCAAGCTCACCGAACAGGGCGAGGTCATCTTCGCCCGGTACGGCGACCCCGCCATCGCGATGCGCCACATCGACCAGGTCGCCGCCGCGACCCTGCTGGCCTCCTCCCCCTCGATCGAGCAGCGGAACGAGGCCGCGGCGGAGAAATACGCGCACATCGCGGCGACGCTGGACACAGCATCCCGTGAGCGCTTCTTCGCCCTCGTCAAGGCCGAGGGGTTCGCGCCGTGGTTCGCCACCGTCACGCCGATGGAGGAGGTCGGGCTGCTCGCTCTGGGCTCGAGGCCCGCGCGGCGCGGCCTGTCGGTCGAGTCGCTCGAGGACCTGCGCGCGATCCCGTGGGTGTTCGCATGGACGCAGGCCCGCATCAACCTCGCCGGCTGGTTCGGCCTGGGCACCGCTCTCGAGGCGGTCGGCGACGAGGCGCTGCTGCGCGAGGCCTACGAGCAGTGGCCGCTGCTGCGCACCATGATCGACAACGTCGCGATGAGCCTCGCCAAGGCCGATGCGCGCATCGCCAAGCGCTATCTCGACCTCGGCGACCGCAGCGACCTCGCCGATCTCGTCGCGGGCGAGATGGAGCTGACGCGGGCATGGGTGATCCGCATCACGGGCGGTGACGATCTGCTCGAGAACCGCCCCGTCCTGGGGCGCGCGGTCAAGATGCGCAGCCCCTACGTCGACGCGCTGTCACTGCTGCAGCTGCGTGCGCTGCGCGCGCTGCGCGCCACGGCCGAGGGCGAGAAGCCCGATCCCGAGCAGCAGCGCCTGCTGCTGCTGTCGGTCTCGGGTGTCGCGGCGGGGCTGCAGAACACGGGGTGAGAATCGCGGGCCCGGGCGTCGCCCGACGCGAGCGGCGTGCACGGCTGCGGACAGATCGCCCGACACGCCGGAGGCTCTGGCCGAGGCGCGGCGTGTCGGCGACAGCATCCGCCGTTGTGCACGCCCAATGGGGCCGTACCCGGGTGGAGGGCGGGTCTCAGCCGATGCGGCGGTCGTGCGCATGCCGGGCAAGGCTGCGTCCGTAGCGCTCGGTGAGCTGCACCATCAGGTCGGGCGTGTCGCGGTCCAGGCCGAACACGTAGCCGGGAAAGTCGAGTTCCTGCTGCGCCGCCCAGATCTTGTCGTGCGCGCTGGGCGGGTGGATGCCGAGCGGGTCGCCGACGGCCACCCAACCGATCGGCACCACGGTCTCGGGCGGCAGTGTCGTGCGCAGATGCACGACGGCGCCGACACGCACCTCGCAGCGGTCGCCGATGTGGGCTCCGTTGAAGACGCGCGTGCCCGTCGCGAGGAACACCTCTGCCCCGATCGTCGCACCGCTGACGGTGGCGCCCGGACCGATGAGGGTGTGGTCGGCGATGTGCACGGGGTCGGCGGCACTTGCCCGGACCACCGCGTTCTCCATCACGATGACGCTCTCGGCGAGCGTGATCGGGCCGCCCTCGGCGGTGATGATCGCGCCGTGCAGAACCTGGCAGTCGGCGCCGATCTCGACATCCCCCGACACGACCGCGGTCTCGGCGATGACCGCCGTCGGATGGATGCGCGGCCTCGCGCCCAGATGCTCGAACTGCACGGCCTCACCCTAGCCGCGCCGGGCTCGCGCGGCCACCCGCGCCGGCCCCGCTCCCGAACCCTGCTTCCGCACCCTGCTTCCACACCCCGCTCCAGCACCCTGCTCCCGCACCCTGCTTCCACACCCTGGTGACCATGTCCCACTTTCGGTCGCTCCGGGGCGCGGTGGGCGACAGAAAGTGGGACATCACCCCGGCGAGCTGAGGCGCGGCATCCCGCCGCGGTGAGCGTGTCCCGAACAATGTCGCTATGACCCGCGGCGGGCGACAGAAATTGGGACACCGAAGGGGAGTTATCGGGGCGACGGGACGGCGGTCGAGCCGCGCGCGCCGTCGGGCGCATCGGCGCCGGCCGGCGCACCGTCCGCCGCGGGCGCATCCGCCGCCGGCTCGGGAAACAGCGCCGTCAGCAGCTGGCTGACCCAGGCGATCAGTTCGTCATCGCCGAGCGGCTCGCCACCGACACGCGGCATCGGCACGACCAGAGCGTCGCCACCCTGGACCAGCTTGGCGTTCGGATACAGGCGCTGCAGCCGCACGCGTCGCGAATCCGGCAGCTGCGCGGGCGCGACGCGGAGATTCGGACCCATCGCGACGACGTCGGTCAGACCCGCCCGGGCCGCACGCCGGCGCAGTCGTGCCACCTGCACGAGGCCCGAGACCTCGGCCGGCGGCTCGCCGTAACGATCGCGCAGCTCGTCGATGACGAGGTCGATCGCGTCGGGCTCTGCGTTGGCGGCAGCGGCCGCCGACAGCTTCTGGTAGGCCTCGAGCCGCAGGCGCTCGCTCTCGATGTAGGTCTCCGGCACGCGCGCCTGTACGGGCAGCTCGAGACGCAGCTCGGCGGGCCCCTCGGTGTCTTCGCCGCGGAACGTCGCGACCGCCTCGCCGATCATGCGCAGGTAGAGGTCGAAGCCGACGCCGGCGATGTGCCCCGCCTGCTCGGCGCCCAGCAGATTGCCGGCGCCCCGCAGCTCGAGGTCCTTCAGCGCCACCTGCATGCCCGAGCCGAGATCGTTGTTGACCGCGATGGTCTCGAGACGGTCGGCGGCGGTCTCGGAGAGGGGCTTCATCTCGTCGTACAAGAAGTAGGCGTAGGCGCGCTCGCGCGCGCGTCCCACCCGCCCGCGCAGCTGATGCAGCTGCGAGAGCCCGTATTTGTCGGCCCGGTCGATGATGATCGTGTTGGCGTTGGCGATGTCGAGGCCCGTCTCGATGATCGTCGTCGAGACGAGCACATCGAACTTGCGCTCCCAGAAGTCGTCGACGACCTGCTCGAGCGCGTGCTCACCCATCTGCCCGTGTGCGACGGCGATCCGCGCCTCGGGCACGAGCTCGGCGAGGTGCGCCGCGACCCGCTGGATCGAATGCACGCGGTTGTGCACGTAGAACACCTGGCCCTCGCGCAGCAGCTCGCGCCGGATCGCCGCCGCGATCTGCTTGTCGTTGCGAGGGCCGACGAAGGAGAGGATGGGATGCCGATCCTCGGGCGGCGTCGCGAGAGTCGACATCTCGCGGATCCCTGTGACCGCCATCTCGAGCGTGCGGGGGATGGGGGTTGCGCTCATGGCCAGGATGTCGACGTTGGTCTTGAGCTTCTTGAGCGCGTCTTTGTGCTCGACGCCGAAGCGCTGCTCCTCGTCGATGATCATCAGGCCGAGGTCCTTGAACAGCACCTGCTCGGTGAGGATGCGATGCGTACCGATCACCATGTCGACGGTCCCGTCGGCGAGCCCTTTGACGATCTCGCGCGCCTGCTTGTCGGTCTGGAACCGCGAGAGGGCGCGCACGTGCACGGGGAACCCGGCGAAGCGCTCGGTGAACGTCTCGAGGTGCTGCTTGACCAGGAGCGTCGTGGGCACGAGCATCGCGACCTGCTTGCCGTCTTGGATCGCCTTGAACGCCGCCCGCACGGCGACTTCGGTCTTGCCGAATCCGACGTCGCCCGAGAGCAGACGGTCCATCGGGATGGGGCGCTCCATGTCGGCCTTGATCTCGTCGATCGTCTGCAGCTGGTCGAGCGTCTCGGCGAACGGGAAGGCCTCTTCGAGCTCCCTCTGCCAGGGCGTGTCGGGCCCGAAGGCGTGACCCTTGGCCGACATGCGCGCCGAGTAGAGCTTGACGAGCTCGACGGCGATGTCGCGCACCGCCTTGCGCGCGCGGCCCTTGGCCTGCGCCCAGTCGCTGCCGCCCATCTTCGACAGGGTCGGGGCTTCGCCGCCGACGTACCGCGAGAGCAGGTCGAGCTGATCGGTGGGCACGAACAGCTTGTCGCCGGGATACCCGCGCTTGGACGGGGCGTACTCGACGACGAGGTACTCGCGGGTGCTCTTGACGGGGTTGCGGCCGCCGGAGGAGACCTCGCGCTGCACGAGCTCGACGAAGCGGCCGATCCCGTGGGTGGCATGCACGACGAAGTCGCCGGCCTTCAGCTGCATCGGATCGACGACGTTGCGGCGGCGAGAGGCGAGCTTCTTGACTACGCGGGAATCACCGCCGATGGTGCGCCCGTAGAAGTCGGACTCCGTCAGGACCGCCAGCTGCGCCTCGGCGGATTCGAAGCCCGCCTCGATCTGCGCCTTGACCAGCAGAGCCACACCCGGCTCGGGCGGCTCGATGACGGCATCCGTCACCCGCGCCGCGAAGCCGCGCTCGGCGAGCACGTCGCGCGCGCGGTCGACCAGCCCCGCCCCCGACGCCGCCACCACGACGCTCCAGCCGCGGGCCAGCAGGTCGCCGACGTGCGCGGTGGCGCCGTCGACATTGCCGTGGAACGAGGGCACCGCGGTGCCCGGCACCCGCAGGGGGGCGGCCTCGTCGTCGGCCGAGACGTCGAGGATGCCCTCGGCCGCCGCGTCGGCCGCACCCGAGTCGAAGGCGCTGAAGGTCCACCACACTCCCCCGCGCTCACGGGCGGCCTCGCGCAGCAGCGGCAGGGTCAGGAAGTCGCCCGCACCCAGATCGATCGGCGTGTCGGCGCCCGCGGTCGCGGCGCTCCACGCAGCCTCGAGGAACTCGCGATTGGTCTCCTGCAGGTTGAGGGCGCGGGCGATGGCCCGCTCGGGGTCGACGAGCGCGACCGCAGTGCCCGCGGGCAGATAGTCGACGAGCGGAAGCAGGTGGTCGACGAGGGCGGGCGTGAGCGACTCCATGCCATCGACGGGGATGCCCTCGGCCATGCGCTCGAGCATGCTCGAGAGGCCCGGCAGGCTCGACTGCAGGCCGCGCGCGCGTTCGCGCACCTCGGTCGTCAGGAGCAGCTCGCGCGTGGGCGGCAGCCGCACCTCGTGGACCTCACCCGGCAGCGATCGCTGATCGGCGACGGAGAAGGCGCGGATCTGGTCGACCTCGTCGCCGAAGAATTCCACTCGGTAGGGGTGCTCCGCCACCGCGGGGAAGACGTCGAGGATTCCGCCCCGCACGGCGAACTCGCCGCGTCGCGAGACCATGTCCACGCGGGCGTACGCCAGCTCGACGAGGCGTTCGGCGAGCTCGGGCAGCTCATACCCGCGCCCCTGCGCGCGCAGGACGACGGGTTCGACCGTGTCGAGGCCCGGCGCGATCGGCTGCAGCGCAGCGCGCACCGACGCCATGACGACGAGGGGCGCATCGCCGGCGTGCGCGGCGATGCGGCGCAACACCTCGAGGCGCGCGCCGACGGTCTCGGCGCTCGGGCTGAGGCGCTCGTGCGGCAGGGTCTCCCATGCCGGGAAAGCAAGCACCGTCGCGCCGGGCAGATACGCCTGCAGTGAGGGGGCGAGCTGGTCGGCGCGGCGGCCCGTGGGCGTGATCGCGAGCAGCACGGGGGGCTTCTGCGCGCGGGCCCGCTTGTCGAGGAGCGCGGCGAGGGTGGGCGCGACAAGGCCCTCGACGAGCGAGAAGTCGGCGTCGACGGACGCCGGAGCCCCGCCGTCTGCGAACGCGCCTGAGCGCGCGAGGGCGCGCGTGATCCCGTGAATCGTCACCGCACAAGTCTAGGAGCCTCCTCCGACATCCCTCCCCCGGGGACCCTCGGGGAGCCCGGCCTAGGATGAGGGGATGAGCGAGCAGCCGGCACCGGGTTCCGATTCCGCGCCTCCCCCGCCCCCCGTGCCGCCTCTGCCCATCCCACCGGCACAGCCCCCCTCGCCCCCCGCCGCGCAGCCGCCGTACCCGGCATACGCCCCCGCGCAGCCGCCGTACCCCACGCACCTGCAGGCGCAGCCGCCGTACCCCACGCACCCGCAGGCGCAGCCGCCGTACCCCACGCACCCGCAGGCTCACCAGCCGTACCCGGTGCACCCCCAGCCCCCCGCCGCGCCGCGCCCGATCGGACGCCCGGCGCTCGGCATCGTGGCGCTCGTGCTCGCGATCATCGCGCTCGTCGCCCCCACCGTCGCGGTGGGCCCGGCGGCGTTCACCGTAGGCCTCGAGGTCGCGCCGGCGCTGGCGAGCCCCGTCCCTCCGTCCGACCTCGCGGTCCTGGCCCCGGTGCGGAGCTGGGTGCTCGTCGGCGAGATCGCCTTCTGGGCCGGCACGGTGCTCGGAATCTGGGCGATCGCGCAGGCGATCGTCGCGATCACCCGCCGACGCGGCCGCGGCCAGGGCATCGCCGCGGTCGTGATCGCGCCGATCGGATTCGTCGTGTTCGTCAGCGTCGCGAGCGGCTTCTTCTTCGCCGGGCTCGCCGCGGGCGCGCCGTTCGGCCCCTGATCCGATGCCTCCCGCCCCGCCCGCGCGACCGCGACGACCGCGCACCCTCGGCGTCATCGCCCTCTCGCTCGCCGCTGTGGCGGCCGCGATCGCCCCCGCCGTCGTGCTCGTCGGCGGATACATCCTCGGCGGCATCGGCGCCCACGTCGACCTCACCGCGATGGGCACGGCGGGCGAGCGCCTCGACCCCGAGACCCTGCCCGCGGCCGCGCGCACCCTGGTCGAGCAGAGCAGCGTGTGGCTCGCGATCGGCAACGGCGGGTGGATGCTGTCGGCCATCGCCGCGCTCGTGCTCGGCGTGATCGCGATCGCCACCCGCCGCGGCCGCGCGTGGGGTGTCGTCGCGGTGATCCTGGTGCCGATCAGCTACGTCGTGGTGCAGCTCGCGTTCCCGCTCGGCCTCGCGGGGGGCACGGCGCCGTACGTCTGAGTCGCGCGACGGCGACGGCCTACCCGGCCTCTACGCGCGCGGAGCGTGGTGGTGCTGCTGCGCGGCGAGCAGACCCTCGTCGACGAGCCGCTCGACGGCATCCGCCGCGTCCGAGACGAGCAGAGGCAGCGCCTGCCGTTCGGTCGCCCCGAACGGATCGAGCACCCAGTCCGCGGGATCCTGCCGTCCGGGGGGACGCCCGATACCGACCCGCACCCGCGCGAAATCCGCCGTGGCCAGCGCCTTGGCGACATCCCGAACGCCGTTGTGCCCACCGTGCCCCCCGCCGACCTTGAGCTTGAGCGTGTCGAAGGGGATGTCGAGCTCATCGTGGACGACCACGACGTGGTCGGCGTCGACGCCGAAGAACCGCGCGAGTCCCGCGACCGGGCCGCCCGAGACGTTCATGAACGAGTTGGGCTTGGCCAGCACGAGCTTGGCGGCGCCGGGGCGCAGCCAGGTCTCGGCGACGCGGGCGTTCGCCTTGTGACTCTTGAACGCCGCACCTCGCCGGGTCGCAAGCTCGTCGAGCACCATCTGGCCCACGTTGTGCCGGGTCGCCTCGTACCGCGGACCGGGGTTGCCGAGGCCCACGACGAGCCAGGTCTCGGGCATGTACTCTCTCCAGGGGTGCGGGGATCGACGCGGTCGGGCGGCATCGACAGGCTACCGAACGGCGAGGGGGGCACCCCGCGCGAACGCGGAGTGCCCCCCTCGTGCGGGTGAAGGATTACTCCGCGGCCTCTTCGGACTGCTCGGCGGCGACCTCGGCGTCTGCCGCCGCGATCTCGTCCTCGGCGGCGAGCGTGGACGCGGGCACCGAGATGGCGATGATGAGCGTCTCGGGGTCGACCGCGAGCGCCGCGCCGGCGGGCAGCTTCAGGTCGGCGGCGGTGATGTGCGTGCCGTCCTCGAGGCCCTCGACGTCGACCTCGACGTTCTGCGGGATGTTCGTCGCCTCGACCTCGAGCAGCACCGTGCTGGCTTCGAGGTTCGTGATCGTGCCGGGGAAGGGCTCGCCCTGCACCGAGACCGGCACGTCGACCTGCACCTTCTCGCCCTTGCGGACGACGAGCAGGTCGATGTGCTCGATGATCTGGTGCACGGGGTCCTTCTGCACGTCCTTGACGAGCACGAGGTGCTGCGCTCCCGCGACGTCGAGCTCGAGCACGACGTTGGCGCGGCGGATCAGCAGCGCGGTCTGGTGACCGGGCATCGCCACGTGCACGGGGTCTGCGCCGTGACCGTAGATGACGGCGGGGATCTTGCCGGCGGCGCGGAGGCGGCGGGCGAAGCCCTTGCCGAAGTTCTCGCGAAGCTCGGCGTGGACCGTGGTGTCGGGGGTGGTGTCCTTCGACATGGGTGTTCTCCTTCTGGAACGCGCACACACTCGATGTCGAGCCGGTGTCGCGGGGGTCTGCAGGTGTCGACTCGAACGTGGATCGGTGGTCGAACGGATCGAACGCACACACGTGAGGAGGGCCGCAGGGCCCGCATCACCGCGTCGATCACGGATGTCGGGGGCACCGGCCGCGCGGCCGTGCGAGACATCCCTCGCCGAGGTCTCCCCCATCCTACCCGAGCCTGCGATAGCGTGAAGACATCGCACATCGCGAGCCCCCGGGGCTCGCCCCCGAACCTGGAGGACCCCGTGGACGGCGCCATGCTCTCGCACCTCATCGCCTGGACGATCGGCGCACTCGCAACGCTCGGCGGTGTCCTGGTCGTCGGCGCGTTCGTCGCGATGGGACGCTCGGCCTACCGCCAGGACTGATCCGTCTCAGTCCTCCGCGGGCCAGACAGCGACGATCACCTTGCCGGAGGCCTGCGAGTCCTTCGCCACCGTGAACGCGCGCACTGCATCGTCCGCGGCGATCTCGTGCGTGATGACGCGCTCGATCTCCGGCACCGCATCCAGCAGTGCGATGGCCCGATCGATCTCGTCCAAGAACCGGAACGTGCCGAAGTAGCGCAGCTCCTTCGAGATGAAGGGCGCGATGTTCACGGGACGCGCCTCGTCGGGCACCATCCCCACCTGCACGACCGTCCCCCCTGGCCGAGCCGCCCGCAGCGCCGCGGAGATCGAGGGCGCGACGCCGGAGCATTCGAGCACGACGTCGTAGGCGCTCTCGGTCAGCTGCTCGCGAGAGACGTCGACCGCGTGTGCGGCTCCCAGCATCCGCGCCCTCTCCAGAGGACCCTCGAGAACGTCGGTGGCGGTGACCTCCGCCGCACCCGCCGCGACGGCCGCCGCGACGGCGAGCAGGCCGATCGGACCGGACCCCGTCACCAGCACCCGGCGCCCCGCGACGTCGCCCGCCTTGCGGAGGCCGTGGAGCGCGACCGCGAGGGGCTCGGCGAGCACCGCGCGACGCACCGGCAGCGATGCCGGCAGCACCCGCACCATCTCGCGTGCCACGAGGAGATGCTCGGCGAGACCGCCCTGCGTGTGCGGCCAGGTGGAGGCGCTGCCGAGGTAGGCGCCGCCCGGCCAGAGATGCGGGTCGAGGTCGGCGGTGGGCGTGCCGAAGGTGGCGGGGTGCACCGTGACCGGCGTGCCGGGAGCCCACTCCCCGGTCGGGTCGAGGTCGATGCGACCCGACACCTCGTGGCTGGGAACGAGTGGCTCGCGCACGACGAAGGCGCCGTTGGCACCCTCGAAGTAGTAGTGCAGATCGGACCCGCAGATGCCGACGTAGTCGATCCGCACCCGCACCTGAGCGGGCCCGGGCTGCGGGATGTCGACCTCGCGGACGACGAGGGTCTCTTTCGCGTCGATGAACGCTGCGCGCATGTGCGGGCCTTTCGGGGTCAGACGACCGCGGTCATGCCGCCGTCGACGAAGATGTTCTGTCCCGACACGAAACTGGAGGCGTCGGAGGCGAGGAAGAGCAGGGCACCGTCGAGCTCGGCGAAGTTCCCCCAGCGCTGGGCGGGGGTGCGCTGGGTGAGCCACGCGGTGAAGTCGGCGTCCTCGACGAGCGCGCGGTTCATCTCGGTGGCGAAGTAGCCGGGTGAGAGCGCGTTGACCTGGATGCCGTGGCGGGCGAGGTCGGCCGCCATGCCCTTGGTCAGCTGGGCGACGCCGCCCTTGGACGCGGAGTACGGGGCGATCGTCTGCCGCGCGAGGTGCGACTGCACCGAGGCGACGTTGACGATTTTGCCGGAGCCGCGGGCGATCATCGCGGGCGCGACGAATCGCGAGACGTAGAAGACGCCCGAGAGGTTCGCGGCGATGATGTCGTCCCAGTCCGAGACCGCGAAGTCCTGGATGGGCGCGCGGCGCTGCACGCCGGCGTTGTTGACGAGGATGTCGGGGGTGCCGACCCGCGCGAGCAGATCGGCCACCCCGGCCTCGACCGCCGCCGCGTCGGTCACATCGAAGGTGACCGACACGGCGGGACGGCCGGACAGGGTCTGCGCCTGCGCACGCGTCGCCTCGAGCGCATCCGCGTCACGCCCGTGCACGATGACCCGGGCGCCGGCGCGCGCGAGCGCGAGGGCGAGGGATCGGCCCAGTCCGCGGGACGAGCCCGTGACCAGCGCGAGACGATCGGAGACGTCGAAGAGGGCGGACATGAGGGTTCTCCTGTTCGGGGTGTGGATGCCGGGGCGCGGGACTAGAGCATCGAGCCGATGCCGTAGACCACGAGCACGAGCGCGAACGCGAGGACCGACTCGATGGTCTGCTGCACGGTCCAGGTCTTCAGCGTGGTCTTGACGTCCATACCCATCAGGCGGCCGACGAGCCAGAAGCCCGAGTCGTTGACGTGTCCGGCGAAGACCGAGCCCGCCGCGGTCGCGAGCGTGATCGCCGCGATCTGGAGCGGGTTGAAGTCGCCGGCGACCACGGCCGGCGCGGCAAGGCCCGCCGCGGTTACCAGGGCCACCGTCGCCGAGCCCTGAGCCAGTCGGATCACGACGGCGATGATGTATGCCGCGAAGATGATCGGCAGGCCCATGTCGGCGAGGGTGTCGGCGAGTGCATCGCCGATGCCGGAGGCCCGTAGGACGCCGCCGAACATGCCGCCGGCGCCCGTGATGAGGATCACGGAGGCGACGGGTCCGAGGGCCGAGTCGACGATCTTCTCGATCGCGGTGCCGTTCTCACCGCGGCGCGTGCCCAGCACGACCATCGCGACGATGACCGTGATGAGCAGTGCGACGGCGGAGTTGCCGAGGAGGATGAGCAGCTGGATCCACATGTTGTCGCCGTCGACGGCGCCGGCCGTCGCGAGCGTCGACAGCCCCGTGTTGAGGAAAATCAGGAACATCGGCAGCAGGAGCAGCAGGATGATCGTGCGGGGCTTGGGCGGGTTGACGGGCTGGTCGTCGTCGATCTCGCCGAAGATCGTGGGCACCGGCAGCGGGATGCGCGCGGCGACGAACTTTCCCCAGAGGTAACCCGAGACGTACCAGACCGGGAACGCGATGATGAGGCCGACCAGCAGCACGATGCCGAGGTTCGCGCCGTAGAGCTCGGTCGCCGTGACCGGGCCCGGGTGCGGGGGCAGGAAGACGTGCATGACCGAGAACGCCGCGGCGGCGGGCAGGCCGAACAGCAGCACGTTGTTCTTCGAGACGCGGCGTGCGATCGCGAAGATGATGGGCAGCATCATGACGAGGCCGGCGTCGAAGAACATCGGGAAGCCGAGGATCAGCGATGCGATGCCGAGCGCGAACGGAGCGCGCTTCTCGCCGAAGATCTCGACGAAGCGGTCGGCGAGCGCCTTCGCGCCACCCGAGTGTTCGATGAGGCGGCCGAGCATCGCGCCGAGACCGACGAGCAGCGCGACCGTGCCGAGGGTTGCGCCGAAGCCGCCGGTCAGGGTGGTCGCGATCTCGCCGATCGGCACGCGGGCGACCAGGGCGGTCAGCAGCGAGACGACGATCAGCGTCAGGAAGGCGTGCACCTTGAAGACGATGATCATGACGAGGATCAGCGCGATGGCGCCGGCTGCGATCAGCAGCAGCGGCCCCGTACCCAGAGTCTGGGTCCAATCTTCCATCTGGATCTCCATTGATAGTGAGGAACCGGGTGCCGCCGTGAAGGCCGATGCACCCGCGTTAGGATTCGAGCGTTCCTCGGGCCCGGCGTCAACGCCTGACCGAGGATCTGTGAATTCTCACACAAAGATCGTATCTTTTTCAACCTGTCGTCATATTTTTGATCGGAGTGCTCGTTGGCCCAGGCATCCCACGGCCCGGTGCTCGACCATCTGGGCGTGCGCATCACCGCCGGCGAGCTCCTCCCCGGGTCCGTGCTCACCCTCGCGGGGCTCGAGGCGGAGTACGGCGTCTCCCGCACGGTGATCCGCGAAGCCGTCCGGGTGCTCGAGGCGATGGGGATGCTGGAATCACGCCGCCGCGTGGGCGTCACGGTGCGCCCGCCGTCGGAGTGGAGCGCACTGGACACGCGGCTCATCGGCTGGCAGCTGCAGGGGCCGGGCCGAGACCAGCAGCTGGTCGTCGTGACCGAGCTGCGTGCGGCGATCGAGCCGATCGCCGCACGTCTGAGCGCGCAGCGGGCCAGCGACGTGCAGCGAGCCGAGATCCTCCGGCTCGCCAACCGGCTCGAGAAGCTCGGGCACGACGGTCTCGGCGACACCGACGAATACCTGGCCGCCGACATCGCCTTCCACGACCTCATCCTCGACACGAGCGGCAACCTCATGCTCGCGGCGACCAAGCCCGCGATCGCCGCGGTCATCGCCGGGCGTTCGCACCTGGGCCTGACCCCCGGGGTGCCGCACTCGGAAGCGCTGCACAATCACGTCCAGACCGCGGCCGCGATCGCGCGGGGCGACGCCGATGCCGCCGAGCATCACACGCGCCGGTATGTCGACACCGTGCTCGGCGAGGTGCGCGGGGCCCGGTAGGTCGCGGGCTGCATCGCTGAGCCCCGGCATCCGCGCCCCCTGCCGAGCAGCGGCGTGCGCGCCCTGTGCTGTCTAGGTGGTGACCGCGTTCGGCGTCGCCTGGCCGCGCAGGACCGCGAGCACGTCCGCGACGGCCTGGGTCGCGGTGCGCACGATCGCCTCGCGCGTGTGCGCGCCGCTGTGGGGTGTCGATATCACCCGGGGATGCCCGACCAGCACGGACGCGCTCGGCGGCTCGGTCTCGTAGACGTCGATCGCGACGGCGTGCAGGTGCCCGGACTCCAGCGCGGCCAGCGCCGCCGCCTCGTCGAGCAGCCCGCCCCGGGCGGTGTTGATCACGATCGCATCCGGCCGCAGCAGCGCGAGTCGGCGCGCATCGAGCAGGTGCCGGGTCGAATCCAGAAGCGGCACGTGCGCACTCACGACGTCGCTCGCGCGGCACAGGTCGTCGAGATCGGCGCGCTCGACGCCCGCCCCCTCGAAGACCGCATCGGGCAGCATCGGGTCATATGCCACGACGCGCATGCCGATCCCGCGTGCACGCTCGGCGACCAGGCGCCCGATCGCGCCGAATCCGATCACGCCGAACGTGCGCCCCGTCAACTCCAACCCGTCGCCTCGGAGCCAGTCCCCCGCGCGCACCCCCGCATCCAGACGAGGGATGCTGCGTGCCGCGGAGAACGTCAACCCGATCGCCAGCTCCGCCACGGCGAGCGCGTTCGCGCCGGGCGTGCGCGTGACGACGACGCCGCGCTCGGCGGCGACGGCGAGGTCGATGTTGTTCACCCCCACGCCGTAGCGCGAGATGACGCGGAGCGCGTCGGCGCTGCGCAGCACGGCAGCGGTGTAGTCGTCGAGGCCGGCGACGACAGCATCCACCCCCGGCAGCGCCTCGATGAGCTCGTGCTCCGTCATCGGCCGGCCGGTGTCGTTGAAGACGAGCTCGTCGGCGTACGCGCGCAGCGGATCGAGGCTCGGCGCCTCGCGGTCGCGGCAGAGGGACGTGGGCGTGACGAGGATCTTCATCGTGCGCCCTCCCCCGCGCCCGGGAGCGTCCGCGAGTAGTGGTCGAGGTATCGCGCGAAGCCCTCGTCGTACTGCTCTCTACGCTCCAGACGTGGCGCGACGATGCGCGGCGCCGCGTCATCGAGTGCGGGATGCCGCTCGTCGAGCCCCGCGCTGCGAAGGCCCATGCGCACCGCGCCGACGACCGAGCTGTGCTGGCGCGACGAGACCTCCATCTGCGCGCCGAAGACGTCGGATGTGAGCTGGGTCCAGTAGGGCGAGGAGAGCACGCCACCCGAGAGCACGATGCGCCGCGGTGTGCCGTTGAGCGCCGTGAGCTCCTTGTAGCAGTGGTAGAGCGAGTACACGATGCCCTCGAGAACCGCCTGATACATGTCGGCGCGGGAATGCTGCGGCTGCAGTTCGAGCAGGCCGCCGCGACGCTGATCCTGCCACCCGGGGCTGCGTTCGCCGAAGAGGAAGGGCATGAACACCGGCAGCGACCGTTTGTCGGCCGACAGCAGCGGCTCGATCTCGGCGTAGTCGGTCGACGAGCCGAACAGCCGCTCCTTCGCCCAGTCGACGCAGTTGCCGCACCCTGATGTCGCCGCGCCGCTGAGCGCCCCGACGGGCGAGCGGTAGGACCAGGTGCTGAGCGTCGGCGAGAGCGAGGGGTGCAGGGTCGAAAAGCGAAGGGCGCCGCTCGTGCCCATCGAGAAGGTCATGTCGCCGGGCTCGGTGGCGAGATCGCCGACCTGGCTGAGGCCGCCGTCGGGACCCGGCGTGAGCACCGGGATCCCCGGGCGCAACCCGAGCAGGACGGCGGCGTCGGGCGCGAGCGGCGCCGTGTCGGTCGCCGAGCGCAGTTCGGGGAGGCGTACGCCCTCCAGCCCCAGGCGGGCGATGACCTCGGCATCCCAGTCCGCGGTGTGGGCGTTGAGCAGTCCGGTGCCCGAGGCCAGCGACGGATTGGTCCAGACCTCGCCGGTCAGTCGGGCGAAGTTGAGGCTGGACTGGTCGAGCGCGAGCAGGCCGTCGAGGTCGTGTCCACCCTCGGCCAGGTGCAGCAGCTTGAAGACCGGATAGATCGCGTTGACCATGCAGCCGGTGCGCTCGTAGAACCACCACATGAACTCCTGGTCGGCGCGCAGCCGGGCGCACAGGTCCTGAGCCCCGGTGTAGGGCCACTCCATGACGGGGGTGACGGGCGAGAGGTCGGCGCGGCGCAGCGTCAGACCGTGCCAGGTGCCGCTGAGCACGATCAGATCGATGGCACGGCCCGCGGCGCTCTCGCGCCCGAGCGCCATCATCTGCGTGTAGATGGCATCGCCGTCCCGCACCGCGGAATCGGGTCCATCGACCTCGAACCGACGGCTGCGCACCGCGAGCACTCCCGATTCGGTGTCGAAGAGCATCGTCTTCGCGGATGTCGTACTGGCTTCGAGTCGTTGCCCCACAATGATATGATCATTTCCTCCACGCGCGACCGCCGCGCTCGGCGGAAGCAGATGATGACCCCCCTCTTCGAGCGCATCGCGCAGCACAGGATCGTCCCCGTCGTCACGGCGACCACACCCCTCGAGGGCGCCGGCATCGCCGCGGCCCTCGTCGCCGGCGGTCTCCCCGTCGCCGAGGTCACCTTCCGCACCGACGCCGCGGCCGACGCGATCGCGGCGATCGCCGCCCGCGGAGACGTGCTCGTCGGGGCGGGCACCGTGATCCGGCCCGAGCAGGTCGACGCCGCCGTGACTGCCGGGGCGTCGTTCATCGTCTCGCCGGGCACGTCGCGGGCGGTGATCGAGCGTTGCCGGGAGCACGCCATCCCCGTGCTACCGGGCGCCGTCACCGCGACCGAGATCCAGGCGGCACTCGAACTCGGCGTCGACGCCGTCAAGTTCTTCCCCGCCGAGTCCTCCGGCGGCGCCGGGTCGCTTCGTGCTCTCACCGCCCCGTTCGGCGGCGTGCGCTTCGTCCCCACCGGCGGGATCTCACCGGCGAACCTCGCCGACTACCTGCGCATCCCCGCCGTGCTCGCGGTCGGTGGTTCGTGGATGCTGCCCGCCGACAGCATCCGTCGCGGTCAATGGGACGAGGTCGCACGCCTGACGAAAGAGGCCGTCACACTCGCGGGGGCACACCCGGCGCTCGCACTACGCTAGGACCGGCTACGGGTGCGGCCCACGTCGCGGCGCACCGCAGGTCGGCACGCACGAGGAGAGGTATGAACAGCACCAACACGTCCACCGATCGAGACGACCAGCCGGGCTCGGCCGAGGCGCACGAGGGTGCACCCTCGCCCGAGGATGTGCCCCGCGAGGCGCCCACTCCCGCCGGCCCCGACACCGCCGGCGCCCCCATCGCCAACATCGGCGTCGTGGGCCTGGCGGTCATGGGATCCAACCTCGCCCGCAACCTCGCCTCGCGCGAGGGCAACACCGTCGCCATCTACAACCGTTCACGGTCGAAGACCGACGAGCTGGTCGCCGAGCACCCCGAGGCCGAGTTCGTGCCCGCGTTCTCGTACGACGAGTTCGCCGCGTCGCTGCAGAAGCCGCGCACCGCGATCATCATGGTCAAGGCCGGCAAGGCCACCGACGCCGTGATCGACGCGCTCGTCGACGCGTTCGAGCCGGGCGACATCATCGTCGACGGCGGCAACGCCCTCTTCACCGACACCATCCGCCGCGAGAAGGCGGTTCGCGAGACCGGCATCAACTTCGTCGGCGCCGGCATCTCGGGCGGCGAGGAGGGAGCCCTGACCGGCCCCTCGATCATGCCCGGCGGCTCGGATGAGTCGTGGGTCACGCTCGGCCCGATCCTGCGGTCCATCGCGGCCGTCGCCGAGGGCGAGCCGTGTGTGACGCACGTCGGGCATGACGGCGCCGGCCACTTCGTGAAGATGGTGCACAACGGCATCGAGTACGCCGACATGCAGCTCATCGCCGAGGCGTACGACCTCATCCGCCGCGGCACCGGCAAGTCGCCGGCCGAGATCGCCGACGTGTTCGCCGAGTGGAACCGCGGCGAGCTCGAGAGCTACCTCATCGAGATCACCGCCGAGGTGCTCCGCCAGGTGGACGCCGCGACCGGTCAGCCGCTCGTCGACGTGATCCTCGACCAGGCCGGCGCCAAGGGCACCGGAGCGTGGACCGTGCAGACCGCCCTCTCGCTGGGCGTGCCGGTCTCGGGCATCGCCGAAGCCACCTTCGCCCGTTCGCTCTCCTCGCACCCCGAGCAGCGCGCCGTGTCAGGCGACCTGCCCGGGCCCTCCGCGGGCCTGTCGATCGATGACGTCGACGCGTTCATCGAAGACGTGCGCCTGGCGCTCTACGCCTCGAAGATCGTCGCGTACTCGCAGGGCTTCGACGAGATCCGTGCGGGCGCGGCCGAGTACGACTGGTCGATCGACCTGGGCGCGATCGCGAAGATCTGGCGCGGGGGCTGCATCATCCGCGCGCAGTTCCTCAACCGGATCTCGGACGCGTACGCCGCCGAGCCCGGTCTGCCCGTGCTGCTGACGGCGCCGTATTTCGTCGAGGCGCTCGGCCGCGCTCAGGACGCATGGCGCCGGATCGTGTCGCAGTCGGCGGGCGCCGGCATCCCGGCCCCCGCGTTCTCGTCGTCGCTGGCGTACTACGACGGTCTGCGTGCGGAGCGGCTGCCGGCGGCGCTGATCCAGGGTCAGCGCGACTTCTTCGGGGCGCACACCTACAAGCGCGTCGACAAGGAGGGCACCTTCCACACGCTGTGGTCGGGCGACCGCACCGAGATCGAGGCCGAGGACACGCACTGATCCCCGGATAGGCCTCGAAGGCGCCGGCGCATCGTGCGCCGGCGCCTTCGTCTATGTGGGCCGTCTGCCGCGCGACCCCTGCGTGTCCCACTTTCTGTCGCTTGGCGCAGGCGCCGGCGACAGAAAATGGGACACCATGCCGTCGTGCAGCCGGGGCGCGACCGCGGGTCCCGGCCACGAACGTGCCAACATTCCGGAGCATTGCCACCCCGGGCGACGTCCGGGCGCCCGGGCACCCGACCCGCGCCCATGTCTCCGGAATGTTGTCCGGTTCGGCGGGCTCAGCCGGTGATGTCCCGCACCACGCCGCGGTCAAGCCGCAGCCGGCGCCGCGCGCGGCGCGCGACGGCCGAGTCATGGGTCACCACGATGAGAGTGAGACCTTCGGCATTGAGCCCCTCCAGCAGCGCCAGGATCTCGTCGCGCATCGACTCGTCGAGGTTGCCGGTCGGCTCGTCTGCCAGCAGCACCCGGGGTCGCCCCACGATCGCCCGCGCGATCGCGACGCGCTGCTGCTGACCGCCCGACAGCTCGCCCGGAAGGTGGTCGGCGCGCTCGGCGAGTCCGACGTGCGCCAGCGCCTCGCTGACGCGCGTCGCGCGCTCCGCCCGCGGCAGCCCGAGGGGCTCGAGAGCCATGTCGACGTTCTCGTGCGCGGTCAACGTCGGAATCAGATTGAATCCCTGGAACACGAAGCCGATCTCGTGCGCGCGCAGTCTCCCGAGCTCGGCGTTCGACGCCGTCGCCATGTCGACCTCTCCCAGCAGGACCGAACCCGCCGTCGGACGATCGAGTGCCCCGAGCAGCTGGAGGAACGTCGATTTTCCCCCGCCCGTCGGGCCCTGGATCGTGACGAAGTCGCCCGCCGCGATCTCGATGTCGACCCCGACCAGGGCCTTCACCTGCCGCCCCTTCTGGGCGTAGGTCTTCACCACCCCCGACAGCCGGTACAGCGGGGATGCCGCCTCCCAGCCTGCGTCCTCTGTGTGGGTGTCTGCGAGTGTCATGTCAGCTTCTTCCGTCGTGTCGGGTGTCAGTGTCTGCTCGTCCATGCCTCAGCCCACCGATCGCAGGGCTTCGGCGGGGCTCAGGCGGGCGGCGCGCCAGCCGCCGAACGCTCCGGCGACGAGTCCCCCGGCGATGGCCAGGCCGATCGCGGCGAGGATCACACCGATCGTCAGCGGCGCCTGCAGCACGATGTCCGAGGCGGTCTGCGCGGTCTGCGCCCCGCCGAAGCCACCCGAGCCGCCCATGCCGCCGGGACCCGCCCCACCGGGCCCGGCGGTCTCGGCCGCGGTGGCGGACGAGATGGTCGGGGCGACGAGGGTGATCGTCAGTGCTCCCGCGAGCCCCAGCACGAGCCCCACGGCGCCGCCGATCAGGCCCTGCACGACCGACTCTCCGGCGACCTGTGCGACGACGCGGCGGTTCGACCAGCCGATCGCCTTGAGGGTTCCGAACTCCCGCGTCCGGCGAGAGACGCCCGAGATCGTGAAGAGCACGGCGAGCAGCACCGCGACCGCCAGAACGATCACCGACAGCCATGTGCCGAGGCTGGTGATCAGCGACGAGGCACTCGAGAGCGATCCCGACACCGTGGCCGCGAGGTCGGATTGCGAACTGACGGTCGCCTCCGGCACCTCGTCGGCGATCGCGGCCTGCACGGCGGCGATCGCATCGGACGATTCGGCCTGCACGTAGATCGTGGAGACGACGTCTTCGAGGCCCGCGAGGGTCTGCGCGACATCCAGCGGGATGTACACGTCGGCCGCCGTGTCGGCATCGCTGGAGGTCGAGGCGACGATACCGACGATCTCGACCCCCGTGCCCCCGACATCCACCGTGTCCCCCACGGCGAGCGAGTTCGTCGTGGCGTAGGTGGCATCGATGATCGCGACGTACGCGCCCTCATCGCTCGCCTCGAGCGCGCGCCCCTCGGTGAGCTCGACCGCGGAGAGCGGGCCGACGGCGGTGGCGGTGGGGTCGATACCCAGAACGGCGAAGGAGTCGAGGCCGAAGGCGCTGCCGCCCGCGCCGTCCGGTCCGCCGGCGGGCGGCTCGCCTCCCTCGCCGGGAGCGGCCATCTGCGACCGGTCCGGCATCTCGCCCGAGAACGTCGTGTTCGTCAGGCTCAGAGCGCCGGATGCTGCCGCCACGGAGTCGATCGACGAGATGGTGCCGAGGGTCGAGGCCTCGAGGGTGCCGCGCGAGCGATCTGCCATCAGGCGGGACTGGCTGAGCGTCGTCGTGCCATCCGTGCTCTCGCCGGCGCCGTCCTCGAACTCGAACTGCGGACCGCCCCCGCCCTCTCCCGGCTGCGCCTGCGCGCCGGTGACGGTGAGGTCGGTGCCGACACCGTAGACGGACTCGAGCGCCTGGGCCTGAGCATCCCGCACCCCGGCCGAAAGCGCGTTGACGATGATGACGAGTGCGATCGCAAGGCCGAGGCCCGCCGCGACGATGATCGTCTGTTTCTTGCGGCCGGCAAGCTCGCGCCGCAGATAGGTTCCGTACATCCTTCTCCCTCTCGCCGACCCCGCGGCCGGACCGGTGCCGACGCTAGGGAGGCCGTCGATGTGCGCGCCCAGCGGCGGTTATGCGAGAGCTATGCGCAACGGAAGCAGGTTCACAGCCAAGCCATAGCCGACGGCATAGGAACCCCATAGGTTGACGCGCAGAATGGATGCCATGACCACCGCCGCGCCCACTCCCGCCCTGCACCGTCCCGACGGGACGCCCCTGCGTATCGCCGTCGTCGACGACGAGCAGATGCTCACCGATCTGCTCTCGATGGCGCTGCGCATGGAGGGCTGGGAGGTGCGGACCGCAGGCAGCGGGTTCGAGGCGCTGCAGCTGGTGCGGGAGTTCTCACCCGACGCGCTCGTGCTCGACATCATGATGCCGGACCTCGACGGGATGGCCGTGCTGCAGCGCCTGCGGCAGTCCGGCGATGACACCCCCGTGCTGTTCCTCACCGCGAAGGATGCCGTGGCCGACCGGGTCGCGGGCCTCACGGCGGGCGGCGACGACTACGTCACCAAGCCGTTCAGCCTCGAAGAGGTCGTCGCGAGGCTCCGCGGGCTCATGCGCCGCGCAGGGTCGGCGTTCGCCAGCGAGGCTGAGCCGATCCTCCGTGTCGCCGACCTCTCCCTGAACGAGGACAGCCACGAGGTGGAGCGCGCCGGCACCGAGATCGAGCTGACGGCGACGGAGTTCGAGCTGCTGCGCTATCTCATGCGCAACCAGCGCCGTGTGGTGTCGAAGGCGCAGATCCTCGATCGGGTCTGGAACTACGACTTCGGCGGCCGGTCCAGCGTCGTCGAGCTCTACATCTCGTACCTGCGCAAGAAGATCGACGCGGGTCGCACGCCCCTCATCCAGACCGTCCGCGGCGTCGGCTACATGATCAAGGCCCCGCAATGACCTCACCCGCGACGGATGCTGTCACGACAGCATCCACGCCGGCGCCTGCGACCGCGGCGTCGGCCACGTCGCGGCGCCCGCCGATGACGCTGCAGCGGCGCCTGATCCTCACGATCATCGGCATCGTGTCGTTCATTCTCGTCGTCGTGGCGATCGTGACCAGCGCGATGTTGGGCAGCGTGCTGCAGCGTCAGCTCGACGACGAGATCCGCGCGGCCGCGGCGGACGCCGGCCGCGGACTCGATCTGCCCCTCTTCCCCGGCACCACCGAGGGCGAACCCGATGCGTACGCCGTGCTGGCCGGCGGACGCCAGCAGCCGGGGTTCCTGCTCGTGCTGCAGACGCCCGACGGCTCGTCGGGAGCCGTCGTGACCGGCATCGACTCCGTCGAGGAGCTCTCGGCGACGCAGGTCGAGGAGATCCTCGGCGCGACCGAGGCGGGCGGGTTCACCTCCGCGGGTCTCGGGGCCGACCTGGGCGCCTATCGCCTCGTGCCGATCATCTCGCCCAACACGGGATACACCGGTGTCGTAGGCCTGCCGCTCGATGAGGTGCAGGCGACGATCGGCGAGATCCTGACGATCATCGCGCTCGTGACGACCGCGGGCCTGCTCGTGCTCGTGCTGGCGACCGCGTGGACGATCCGATCCGGACTGAAGCCCCTGCGCGCGGTCGCCGACACCGCCGCACGTGTTGCGCAGCAGCCCCTCGACCAGGGCGCCGTGTCGATCACCGAACGCGTTCCGGCCGCGCAGTCCGACGATCGCACCGAGATCGGACGGGTGGGTGCGGCGCTGAACACACTGCTCGACCACGTCGAGTCCTCGCTCGACGCGCGCCAGCGCAACGAGGAGCGCATGCGCACCTTCGTCGCGGATGCGAGCCACGAGCTGCGCACCCCGCTCGCCTCGATCCGCGGTTACTCCGAGCTGTCGCTGCGCGACCGGACTCTGAGCGAGAACAGCGCCCAGGCGCTCGAGCGCATCCAGGCGCAGTCCGTGCGCATGACCGGCATCGTGGAGGACCTGCTGCTGCTGGCCCGGCTCGACGAGGGTCAGGAACTCGTCTACGGCACCTCCGACATCTCGCGCCTCGTCGTCGAGGCCGTCGGCGACGCCCAGGCCGCGGGTCCCGACCACGAGTGGCAGCTGGATGTCGGCGACGAACCCGTACTCATCGCCGGTGACACCGCGAGGCTCCATCAGGTGGTCGCGAACCTGCTCGCCAATGCGCGGACCCACACCCCCGCGGGCACGACCGTGACAGCGAGCGTCGCCCGTCAGGGCGACACGGCCGTCGTGCGCGTGCACGACGATGGCCCCGGCGTGGATCCGGCGCTGCAGGCCGAGCTCTTCGAGCGCTTCGCCCGCGCCGATCGGTCGCGCGCTCGCCAGACCGGCGGATCCGGCCTCGGGCTCTCGATCGCGCGCGCGATCGTCGAGGCGCACCGCGGCGAGATCGCGGTGCGCAGCGTGCCCGGCGACACGACGTTCGAGGTGCGGCTGCCCGCCAAGCCCCGCGATCCCGGGGCCTGACGCGGGCGCCGCGGCGCAGCATCCGTGCGGGGCGTTCTCTGCCGCGGGCGCGCCGTGTGCCGGCGCTCGCGCTGTCGATGCTCAGCTGTCGCGAATTGCGGGTGTTGGTGCGCAGCACCCGCAACTCGCGACAGGCGAACGGAACTTCAGCGACCCTGTTGATGCTCCCCTGTCGCAAACTGCGGGTGCACCGCCGCAACACCCGCAACTCGCGACAGGCGAACACCACCGCCGGCAGCGACGCCGCTCGCGCTGCCTCGCTCCCCTGTCGCAAACTGCGGGTGCACCGCCGCAACACCCGCAACTCGCGACAGGCGAGCGGAACTTCAGCGACGCTGTTGATGCTCCCCTGTCGCAAACTGCGGGTGCACCGCCGCAACACCCGCAACTCGCGACAGGCGAGCGGAACTCGCCGTCACGCACGGGTACGACGAGAAGGGTGGATGCTGCGCTTCCGCGCCGTGCGCGCCACCGACACCGTGCGCGCCCCTCACCCGCGCCCCGGCAGCAGCGCGCCCCGGCAGCAGCGCGCCCCCGGCAGCAAAGCGCCCCATCGCCAGCGCGCCCCCGCGCCCCGGGCGGGTCAGTACCCCGCGAACGCGTCCGTCGTCAGCGAGCGGGCCTTCTCGAGGGCAGGCGCGAGGTCGGCGACCAGCGCGGGCGGACCGGAGATGTAGGCGTGTCTCGCGGTGAGGTCGGGCACCTCGTGCTGCAGGCCGTCGGCGTCGAGGCGCACGCCCCGCCCCCATCGCCAGCGCGGCGGCAAGGGTGACGGGTCGTCGCGGCTCACGACGATCACTTCGGCGCCCGTCGCGGCGAGCTCGTCTCGGAAGGCGATCTCCGCCGCGGTGCCGGCGACGTACACGAGCACGACATCGCGGTCCTCGCCACGTGCGGCGGCCTCGCGCAGTTGGGAGACGAACGGGGTGACGCCGATGCCGGCCGCCACGAGCAGGACGGGCACCGACGGATCGCGAGGCAGCAGGAAGTCGCCCCAGACGCCGGTCGCGGCATAGTCGACGCCCGGTTCGGCACGGCCGAGGGCCCGCTTGTACGAGCTCTCGTTCGCGCCCTCCTTCACCCGGTAGGCGATCCGCACCGTGGGGGCGTCGCTCGGCGCCGAGACGATGCTGAACTCCCGGCGGGTCCCGCGCGCGTCGGGGTGCGCGTGCGGCACCTCGAGCTCGACGTACTGGCCCGCCGAGAAGCGCACCGGGCGGGCCGACTCGAACGTCAGCTGCCGGACGGTCGGGGTGATCATCGACGCGTCCCGCAGGCGTAGGCGCACCGTGTGATGCGCCGCCCAGACGAAGGCCAGCAGATTGCCGACGAGCAGCGCCCGCTCCTGACCGAGGGTGACATCCCCGATCGGGATGGGCCAGCCCGCCAGCACACCCGCGACCGCCGCGACCGTCAGCTGCTGCCACCGGCGCGGGGGCAGCGTCAGCGGCTCGGACAGCATGAACGCCCCGAGGAACAGAAACGGCGAAGACCACAGCGCAAAACTCAGCGCCTGCCCCGCGTCGACATCGACGCCCGCCGCCTGCGCCTGCACCGAGAGTCTCGCCACCGAGATGCCCACCGCGACGACGAAGAACATCGCGACGATGCGCAGGCGCTCGGTACGCACGAGCACCGCGAGCCCCAGCACGATCACCGGCAGCGCCAGCACGGGCGCACCCACCCACCACGCGGACGAACCGAGCCCCGAGATCGTGAGGACGCTCGCCCCGACCGCCGCGGGGTTGAGGATGTGCCGGCCGCGCCAGGCCAGGGCGTACTTCGACACGACGGCAACGACACCCGCGAGGGCGATCCACAGCAGGTCGAGCGGCACGAGCGTGGGCCGCAGCACGAACAGCAGGATGTACGCGGTGATGAGCGACGATTCGTAGCGGACGGGCATCCGCAGCATCCGCTGGATGAGCGCGTTCGCACCGACGCACGCGATGCCGAGCACCGCGACGGTCGCCAGCAGCTCGAGCGGTGTCGGCACGACGAGGCCGAACAGCGACAGCACCAGCGCGATCAGCGTCAGCGCAGCGAGGGCGAGCATCACGAGGCGGTACATCGAGAAGCGGCCGAGGTACCCGCGCGCTCGGGTCCACAGGGCGGTGAGGGCGGCGATCACGATCCCACGCTACCCGCGCGCGTGAACAGCTCGGCGGCGCAGCCCGGCGACCACTCGACGCGCCCGCTCGACAGCATCCGCACCCACGCGACCCCCCAGCGGTGCGCGAGCTCGGCCCCGCCATCGAAGAACAGCGCGGTGGCGGCGGCGTCCGCGCGCATCGCCGACGCGGCGAGCGCCCACGTGGCCACAACCGTGCGCACCGGCAGTCCGGTCCGGGCATCGAGCACATGATGGAGGCCATCGCCCCACGCACGCCGGTTCGTCGCCGATGCGCAGAGCGCAGCATCCGTCACGGTCCACACGCCGATCGCACGCGAGGGGTCGTAGGGATGCTCGAGGCCGATCCGGCGGGTCGCGCCCCGCACCGCGAGGTCTCCGCCCGCGTCGACGACGAGCGGACCGTCCGTGCACCAGGGGGCGAGCGCATCGGCCACCCGGTCGACGAGCCGTCCTTTGCCGAGCGCACCCACGTCGACGACGCCCCCGCCGCTCTGGCGCAGGCGATCGCCGTCGACCCTCAGCCGCGCCCGCCAATCTGTGGGGGCAGGCACGGCGTGGCCGGCCTCGAGGGTGTAGGCCGCGTCGTATCCGAGGCTCGCCAGCGACGCCCCGACGAGCGGGTTGACGGCGTCGGATGTCGCCGTAGAGATCTCGTCGAACGCCTCGAGCATGTCCTTCGCATCGGGTGGCGCGGGCACGGCGCCCGCGCCACGCGCGAGCAGCGAGACGAGCGAGTCGTCGCGGAAGCGCGACCACTCCGCGTCGAATCGATCGATCAACGCGCCGACGGTCGCCCGCGCGTCGGAGGGTAGCTCCCCCGACGTCTCGATCTGCCAGGGCGTGCCGATCGCGTCGAAGGTCCACGCGGTGCGGGAGCCCGCATCCGGGGCGGCGAGCGCCGACACGGTCACGCCGCCGCTTCGTCCTTGATGGCCTCGACGGCCTCGTTGAAGCCGCCGCTGGTGAGCGAGGATCCGGCGACGCGGTCGACGGCGAGGTCGTCGATGCTCACGCCGACGACCTCGTCGCTGATGCCCCCGATGAAGCGGGACTGGTAGTCCTGCGATTCGCGGGCCTGGGGATCGCCCGTGACCGCGACGTCGCTGACGACGCCGCCCTCGAGGGTGAGCGACACCTCGATCGTCTCGACGGATTCGGGTGTGACGTACGAGCCGCTCGCGGTGTACGTGCCGTCGTCGTACGATCCCGACGACGCTCCGCCGGTGGAGGTCGAACTCGATGAGTCGGTGTCGGTGTCGGCGGTGTCGGCGGTCGCGGCGCCGCAGCCGGCGAGGGCGAGGGTGCCGGCGACACCGACGAATGCCGCGGTGTAGCGGAGCGGGCGGGAAGCGGCGGGGCGGATCATGTGGGTCCTCCTTCGTCGTGGGGAACGGGCCGGAGCGGCCGTCGTATGCGAGCGTATGGAGCGCGCTTCGCCATCGTCGGTGATCCGCCTATGAGGAAGCTTTGAACGACCCCGGGCGCCGCAGGGTCTTGAGCCCCTCGACGGCGAGGAAGATCACGATCGAGAGGCCTATCGGCAGCAGCCACGAGTGCGCCGCGAGAGGTCTCGAGCCGAACAGCGCATTCATGAACGGGGCGTACGTGTACACCAGTTGCAGCGCGAGCAGGGCGAGCGCCGACCACCACACGACCCGGTTGCCGCGGAGGATGCCGGGGGTCAGGCTCGAGCGTCCGAGGAAGCGGCAGTTGAAGAGGTAGGCCAACTGTCCGAGCGCGAGCATCGCGACCGCCTCGGTGCGCGCATAGTCGATGTCGACGCCGGTCGAGGCGACGCCGTAGAACACCCCGAGGGTCGCGCCACCGATCAGCAGCGACACGACGAGCACGAACCCGAGCTCGCGGGCGGTGATGATCGAACCGCCGGTCGGCCGTGGCGGGCGCTGCATGATGCCCTTCTCGGCGGGCTCGTAGGCGAGGGCGAGCGAGAGGGTGACCGCGGTGATCATGTTGACCCACAGCACCTGCACGGGCGTCAGCGGCAGCGCGAGGCCGAACACGACCGCGACGAGGATCACGAGGGACTGCGCGCCGTTGGTCGGCAGCAGGAACACGACGGACTTGCGCAGGTTGTCGTAGATGCGCCGACCCTCGCGGATCGCCGAGCGGATCGTGGCGAAGTTGTCGTCGGCGAGCACGATCTCGGCGGCCTCCTTGGTCGCCTCCGTGCCCTTGATGCCCATCGCGATGCCGATGTCGGCACGGGTCAGCGCGGGGGCGTCATTGACGCCGTCGCCGGTCATGGCGACGACCTCGTCGTGTGCCTGCAGCGCCCGCACGATGCGGATCTTGTGCTCGGGGCTCGTCCGCGCGAACACGTCGACGTCGCGCACGACCGCCTTCAGCTGCTCCTGACTCATCTGCTCCAGTTGGGCACCCGTGAGCACCTCGGGGTCGTCGCCGGAGACGAGGCCGAGCTCGCGACTGATCGCCAGGGCGGTGCCCGCGTGATCACCGGTGATCATCTTCACGCGGATGCCGGCGGCATGACAGTCGGCGATGGCCGCGATCGCCTCGGGTCGGGGTGGGTCGAGGATGCCCCACACCCCGAGGAACTCCAGGTCATGCAGGTCGTCGGCGGTCAGATCATCGGTGCGCGCATCGACGGGGCGGCGGGCGGCGGCGAGCACGCGCAGGCCCTCGCCGCTGAGCTCATCGATCACAGCCTCCCAGCGAGCGCGATCCACCGGCACCGGCCCCTCCTCGCCGCGCTGTGTCGCCGAGCGCTCGAGCAGTCGATCGGGCGCACCCTTGACGAGGATCGCGCGCGATCCGTCGGCCGCCTCGTGGAGGGTCGCCATGAACTTGTGCGCGGAATCGAAGGGCACCACCGCGAGGCGCCGCGCATCCGCCGTGCCCGCGCCGCCCTTCATCGCGACGGTCTTGAGCGCCCCCTCGGTGGGCTCGCCCACCAGCATCCACCGCTGCGCGGACGCGGGGTCCGCCACGGACGGACCCGGGGAGCCCGCAGATCCGGCGCCGGCAGAGGGGTCGACGACGATGTGCGCGTCGTTGCACAGCGTGCCGACGGCGAGGATCGCGGCGAGGTCGGCGGGGGCGCCCGCCGGTCGGCTCGAGGCGCGGCCTGCGCGCGCGGGCAGGATCTCGCCCTCGGGCGCGTAGCCGAGGCCCGTGACCTCGTACTCCCCTGCCGCGGTGACGATGCGACGCACCGTCATCTCGTTCTTGGTGAGCGTGCCGGTCTTGTCGGAGCACACCGTGGTCACCGAGCCGAGCGCCTCGACGGCCGGCAGTTTGCGCGTGATCGCGTGGCGCCCCGCCATCTGCTGCACACCGATCGCGAGGGTGATGGTCACCAGCGCCGGAAGTCCCTCGGGGATCGCCGCGACCGCGAACCCGATCGTCGCCGAGATCAACTCGGCGAAGGGCATCTGGTGCAGGTACCGGCCGATCGCGAGCATCACGACCGCCATCGCGAGGATCACGAGCGTCAGCACGCGACCGAACGAGTCCAGCTGCTTGGTCAGGGGCGTGTCGAGACTGCCGGCCTCGCCCACGAGCGCCTGGATCGTGCCGATCTCGGTGCGGGACCCCGTGGCCGTCACGACGCCACGGCCCTGCCCGGCCGACACGATCGTGCCCGAGAACGCCATCGACGATCGGTCGCCGACGCCCGCATCGCGGTCGACCGGGTCGAGGGACTTCGAGGCGGGCGCCGACTCCCCCGTCAGCGCCGATTCGTCCACGCGCAGCTGCGTGGCCTGGATCAGCCGCACATCCGCCGGGACCTTGTCGCCGGGGGCGAGCCGCACGATGTCGCCCGGCACGAGATCCGCGGCCGGCACTGTCGACCACGCACCGTCCCGACGCGCGGAGGCATCGGCCGACAGCATCCCGCGGATGCCCGCGAGGGCCTTTTCGGCGCGCCCCTCCTGCACGAAGCCGATCACCGCGTTGATGATCACGACCGCCATGATGACCCAGAAATCCAGCCAGTCGCCCATGATCGCCTTGATCGCGGCGGCGCCGAGCAGGATGTAGATCAGGGTGTCGTTGAAATGCACGAGGAATCGCAGGATCGCGGGGCGCCGCGGCGGCTCCGGCAGCAGGTTGGGCCCGACCTCGGCGAGGCGACGGGATGCTTGGCCCGCGGTGAGCCCACCCGCGCCCGCGTCCAGCGCGGTCAGCGTCTCGTCGATCTCGAGAGCGTACGGCCGCTCGATCTCGAGGGGCGCAGCGATCGATGTGTCGGTCATGGCGCCCCTCCGCGGCTCAGGCTGCGCCGTCGAACATGCTCGTGACCGAGCCGTCCTCGAACACCTCGTGGATGGCCCGCGCGAGCAGCGGCGCGATCGGGAGCACCACGAGACCCGGGAAGCGCCGCTCGGGCGGCAGGGGCACCGTGTCGGTGACGACCACCTCGTCGACCGCGGCGTCCTGCAGCAGGTCGAGCGCGGGGCCGCTGAAGATCGCGTGGGTCGCCGCGACGATGACCTTCTCGGCGCCGTTGGCTTTGAGTGCCTGGGCCGCCTTGACGATCGTGCCGCCGGTGTCGATCATGTCGTCGACCAGCAGGCAGACGCGCCCCTCGACCTCGCCGACGATCTCGTGCACGGTGACCTGGTTGGCCACCTTCGGGTCGCGGCGTTTGTGGATGATCGCCAGCGGTGCCCCGAGGCTGTCGGACCACGTGTCGGCGACGCGCACACGGCCCATGTCGGGCGAGACGACCGTGAGCTTCGCGCGGTCGGCGGCGGTGAGCGTCTGCTCGAAGTGCTCGAGCAGCACGGGCTTGGCGAAGAGGTGATCGACGGGCCCGTCGAAGAAGCCCTGGATCTGCGCGGCGTGCAGGTCGACGCTCATCACGCGGTCGGCGCCGGCGGTCTTGAGCAGGTCGGCGACCAGACGCGCGCTGATCGGCTCGCGGCCCCGACCCTTCTTGTCTTGCCGGGAGTAGGGGAAGTAGGGGGCGACGACCGTGATGCGCTTGGCGGAGGCGCGCTTGAGGGCGTCGAGCATGATGAGCAGCTCCATAAGCCACTCGTTGACGGGATTGCCGAAGGACTGCACCACGAAGACGTCGCACCCGCGGATGGAGACCTCGAAGCGCGTGTAGATCTCACCGCTGGCGAAGGTGCGGTGCTCGGTCGGCGCCAGCTGCGTGCCGAGCGCGTCGGCGACGTCGGTCGCGAGCGTCGGGTGCGATCGGCCCGAGACGACGACGAGGCGCTTCTTGGTCTTCGCGACGAGTCCCGGTGCGATCCCGCGATCGCTGTCGAGGTCAACCGTCTTCTTCTTGCGAGCCATGAGCCGCCTTCTCTGCGGCCTCGGCCGCGGCCGTGCCGGGACGGTGCGCGATGACCCAGCCCTCGACGTTGCGTTGCGAGCCCGTCACGACCGCCAGCGCGCCCGGCGGAACGTCTTTCCGCACGACCGTGCCGGCGCCCGTGTACGCGCCATCCCCGATCCTAACGGGCGCGACGAACACGTTGTGGGCGCCGGTGCGCACCGCATCGCCCACCTGCGTGCGGTGCTTGTCGACGCCGTCGTAGTTGGCCACGATCGTTCCCGCGCCGATGTTGGCGCCCGTGCCCACCTCGGCGTCGCCGACGTACGACAGGTGCGGAACCTTGCTGTTCGCGCCGATCACGGCGTTCTTGGTCTCGACGAAGGTGCCGATCTTGCCCTTCACGCCGAGTTCCGTGCCGGGACGCAAGTAGGCGAAGGGCCCGACGCTCGCGCCCGCGCCGATAACGGCGAGGGTCGCGTCGGTGCGGGTGACGGTCGCCCCCTCCCCGACCTCGCAGTCGACGAGGCTCGTGTCGGGGCCGACGGTGGCACCCTCCGCGATCGCGGTGGCGCGCAGGATGTGCGTATTCGGCAGCACTGTGACGTCGGGGGCGAGCGTTGCGGTGACGTCGATCCAGGTCGTGGCGGGATCGAGCACGGTGACGCCCTCGAGTTGCCAGCGGCGCACGGTGCGCGCATTGAGGGTCGCGGCGGCGGCCGAGAGCTGCACGCGGTCGTTGACCCCGAGAGCGGCATCCGCGCTCGGCGCCGCGGCCACGGCCACACGGTGACGCGCATCGCGCAGAAGCGCCACGACGTCGGTCAGGTAGCGCTCGCCCTGCGCGTTGGCGGTGCCGACGAGGTCGAGGTGGGTGCGCAGGGGCCCCGCCTGGAAGACGTAGACCCCCGCGTTGATCTCCGTCAGGGCCGCCTCCGCGGGCGAGGCGTCCTTCTGCTCGACGATGCGCGTGACGCCTCCCTCGGCGTCGCGGACGACGCGGCCGTAGCCGGACGCATCCTCGAGGACGGCGCTGAGCAGGGTCACCGCCGCGCCGGCGTCGCGGTGCGACGCGATCAGCGAGGTCAGCGTGTCGGCCTCGAGCAGCGGCACGTCGCCGCTGAGCACCAGCACGTCGCCGTCGAACCCCGGCAGAGCCGCCAGCGCGACCTGTACGGCGCGCCCTGTGCCCGGGATCTCGTCCTGGTCGACGACGATCGCTGCGGGGGCAGCATCCGTCACCGCCTGCGCGACGAGGTCGCGCTCGTGCCGCACGACGACCAGCAGGCGCTGCGGATCGAGGGCCCCCGCCGTGTCGAGCACGTGCCCGAGGAGCGGGCGACCGCCCAGGTGGTGGAGCACCTTGGGCGTACGGGACTTCATGCGCGTGCCCTGGCCCGCGGCGAGGACGATGACGGCAAGGCTTCGATCGGTCATGCTCCGCCGCCAGGACTCGAACCTGAACCTCACAGCTCCAAAGGCTGTCGTGCTGCCATTACACCACGGCGGACCGCGGGCCCCGCCGGAGGGCGGGCGCCGCCCGACAAGTCTGCCAGAGCGAGGCTGTGACCCCGCGTCCGCTCGCCCACCGATGCCATGATGGTCGGATGCCGAAGGAGAGCGACGAGGTCGACCGTATCGTCGGCGCCTGGCAGACCCAGCGCCCGGACCTCGACTTCTCGCCCCTCGAGGTGCTCTCGCGCGTCGATCGACTGTCGAAGCACCTCGACCGCGCGCGGAGGGTCGCGTTCGGCCGCAGCGACCTCGAACCCTGGGAGTGGGACGTCCTGTCGGCCCTGCGCCGTGCCGGCGAACCCTTTCAGCTGAGCCCCAAGAGCCTGCTGCAGCAGACGCTCGTCTCCAGCGGCACGATGACCAACCGCATCGACCGACTCGTCGGCCGCCGGCTCGTGCGGCGGGAGAACGACCCCGCCGACGGTCGCAGCGTCCTCGTCACGCTCACCGACGAGGGCCGCACACGGGTGGATGCTGCCATCACGCGCCTCGTCGACGCCGAGTCCGCGCTGCTCGAGACCCTCTCGCGCGCCGACCGCGAGCGCCTCGCCGCGCTTCTGCGCAAGCTCAGCCTCGGGTTCGACTCCTGATCCGCGGCGCTCGGGTGTCGCGTATCACTCGAGCGACTCGGACAGTTCGAGCCAGCGCTCCTCGAGAGCGGTGTTCTCCGCTTCGAGCGCGCCGATCTCGGTCATCTTCTCGCCGAGCCCGGTGAAATCCGACTGGTCGTGATCGGCGAGGGCGGCGCGCTTGCGCGCGACGTCGTCGGTGAGTCTTGCCATCCGGCGCTCGATCGCGGCGATCTCCTTCTGGGCGGCACGCAGCTCGGCACCCGAGCGTCGCGGCGCCTGCGCGGACTCGGCGGCGCGGTCCGGGCGCGACGAGTCGCCCCGGCCGCCCGCACGGGTCGACTCCGCACGCAGCCGCAGGTACTCCTCGATGCCACCGGGCAGGTGGCGAAGGCGGCCGTCGAGGATCGCGTACTGCTGATCGGTGACGCGCTCGAGGAAGTACCGGTCGTGACTGACGACGAGCAGTGTGCCCGCCCACGAGTCGAGCAGGTCCTCGATCGCGGCGAGCATGTCGGTGTCGAGGTCGTTCGTCGGCTCGTCGAGGATCAGCACGTTCGGCTGGTCGAGCAGGATGAGCAGCAGCTGGAGGCGTCGCTTCTGACCACCCGAGAGGTCCTTCACCGGGGTGGAGAGCTGCTCGGCGGCGAAACCCATGCGCTCGAGCAGCTGCCCCGGGGTGAGGTCCTGCGCCTTGGATCCCGAGCCGATCGTGTAGCTCGTGCGCAGACCCGCGATCACCACGCGCACGGGGTCATCGAGGTGCGGATCCAGCGCGTCCATCTGCTGCGTCAGGGTTGCGACCTTGACGGTCTTACCGCGCTTGACGCGACCGGACGTGGGCTCGACGGTGCCGGCGACGAGGCCGAGCAGCGTCGATTTTCCTGCACCGTTGACGCCGAGGATGCCGGTGCGCTCTCCCGGGGCGATCCGCCACTCGACGTCATCGAGCACGGAGGTGCCGTCGTACGACACCGACACATCGAGCAGATCGACGACGTCCTTGCCGAGCCTCGTCAGGGCGAGGGACTGGAGCGAGACCCGGTCGCGGATCTCGGGCACGTCGGCGATCAGCTCGTTGGCGGCGTCGATGCGGAACTTCGGCTTCGACGTGCGGGCGGGGGCTCCGCGGCGCAGCCACGCGAGCTCCTTGCGCGCGAGGTTCTGCCGGCGCGCCTCGATCGCCGCGGACTGCCGATCACGCTCCACACGCTGCAGGATGTATGCCGCGTACCCGCCGTCGAAGGGCTCGACGATACGGTCGTGCACCTCCCACGTGGCTGTGCAGACAGCATCCAGGAACCAGCGATCGTGCGTGACGACGAGCAGGCCGCCCGCGCCGGCCGACCAGCGGCGCTGCAGGTGCTCGGCGAGCCAGGCGATGGCTTCGACGTCGAGGTGGTTGGTGGGCTCGTCGAGAGCGAGGATGTCCCAGTCGCCGGCGAGCAGGCGCGCGAGGGCGACGCGGCGCCGCTGTCCGCCCGAGAGGGTGCCGAGGCGGGCGTCCCAGGGCAGGTCGCCGAGAAGCCCGGCGATGACGTCGCGGATGCGGGCGACGCCCGCCCACTCGTGCTCGGCCATCTCGCCGACCACGGCGTGACCGATCGTGTCGTCGTCATCGAGCACGTCGGCCTGATCGAGCACGCCGATGTGCACACCGCCGCGGGCGGTGACTCGGCCTCCGTCGGGCTGCAGACGCCCCGCGAGCATCGCCAGCAGGCTCGACTTGCCGTCGCCGTTGCGGCCGACGATGCCGATGCGGTCGCCTTCGTTCACGCCCAGCGAGACGGAGTCGAACACGACTTTGGTGGGGAATTCGAGGTGCAGGGCCTCGGCCCCGAGAAGATGCGCCATATCCGCTCCAGGCTACGCGGCGCGGCGCCCGCCGTTCGCCGGCATCCCCCACCCCGTCGTGGATGTCCCACTTTCTGTCGCCTACGCCCGCGGCGGGCGACAGAAAGTGGGACACCACCCCCGGCCCCCGGGCCCTAGCGGCTGACCCCGGCAGCGTTGCGGACGAGCGAGCCGGCAGGGGGTCCGGTGCGCGTCTGGTCTTGCCGGGGTGGTGCGCCGGGTGTATTCCTGAGGCGACGCGGTGCCGTGTGCGCGCCGCAACGGAGCGGCGCCCGTCCCGCGGGGATGGAGTCCCCGATGAAAGCCTTCGCCCTCATGGCACCCGAAAGGCCGCCCGAGCTCGTCGATCTGCCGATCCCCGAGCCCGAGCCCGGCGAGATACGCGTGCGGGTGATCGCGGCGTCGGTGAACGGTTTCGATGTCGCCGCATCGATGGGCGCCATGGCGCCGTTCTTCGAGTACCGCTATCCCGTGATCCTCGGCCGGGAGTTCGCCGGGGTCGTCGACGCACTCGGCGAGGGCACCGTCGGATTCGCTGTCGGCGACGCGGTGTTCGGCGTCGTGAGCAAGCGGTTCCTGCGGGAGGGTGCGTTCGCCGAGCACACGACGGTGTCGGCCGCCGACGGCGCACGGCACGCGCCCGGCCGCATCGATGTCGCCGAGGCCGCGAGTCTCGGACACACGGGCACCACGGCGCTCACGATCCTCGACGCCCTGGGCGTCGACGTGTCCGGGCGCACCGTGCTCGTGGTCGGCGCCACCGGCGGCGTCGGCACGCTCCTCGTGCAGCTCGCCGCGCGCGCCGGCGCCACGGTCATCGCCACAGGACGCACGCCCGCCGGTCGCGAGACACTCATCGATCTCGGCGCGACCGCCACGATCGACTACACACGGGGCCTGGAGCCCGAGCTCGCCCGCATCGGTCGGGGACACGTCGATGACGCCGTGCATCTGAGCGGCGACATCGACGAGATCGCGGGAGTGACGGCGGCCGGCGGCCGGGTGATCTCACCGCTCGTCTACGACCCGAGCGTCTTCGCGCATCCGGGGATCACGCTCGTGCCGATCGCCGCCTATCCGACGGGTGCCGGCCTCGAGCGTCTCGTCGCCCTCGTCGACGACGGTCTGCGGGTGATCGTCGACCGGGAGTTGCCCTTCACGCAGATCGCCGAGGCCCTCGCGGCCTGGGGCCATGAGAGTCTCGGCAATCTGGTCGTGATAATCGATGCCTAGAGCAGGCCGTTCTCCTCGAGGAAGGCGGCGGCGATGTCGTCGGGCGACATCATCTCTTCGGTGCTCTGCACGTTGAGCGCGACGAGGGCGTCGGCCGTCAGAGCGGCGCTGACCGCGTTGATCACGTCGGCGATCTCGTCAGCCACGTCGGCATTCACGACCGGCACGACGTTCGATGCGAGGAACAGGCCCTCGGGGTCTTCGAGCACGACGAGGTCCTGCGTCTGGATCATCGGATCGGCCGTGAAGACGTTCGCGACGTTGACGGCACCCGCGACGAGGCTCTCGACCGTCGTGGCACCGGTCGCCGAGAAGGTGACCTCGACGCCGTACGTCTCGGCAAGGCCCGCGGGGCCGTAGGGGCGCTCGGCCAGCTCTGGCGGTCCGCCGAGGGTCAGCGGCTCGGTGACGTTCGCGAGATCGGCGATCGTCGTGAGGCCGTTCGCCTCGGCGAACTCCGCGGTCACGGTGTAGGAGTCCTGATCGCTCGCCTCGGCCTGGTCGAGCACCGTGAGGTTCTCGGGCAGCGCATCCTGCAGCGCCGCGTAGACGTCTTCGCTCGTGCGCGCCTCGGTCTCGGGGTCGAAGAACTGCAGCAGATTGCCGGTGTACTCGGGGAACAGCGTGATCGCCCCCGACTCGAGCTCGGGAATATACGCGTCACGCTGCCCGATGGTGAACTGACGCTCGACCTCGAACCCGGCGCCCTCGAGCGCCTGGGCGTAGATCTCGGCGATGATCTCGTTCGAGTAGTAGTCCTGCGAGCCGATGACGATCGTGTCGCCCGCGGGCTCTCCGCCGCCCGCGCTCTCCTCCTCGAGGGGGTTGCTGGATGAGCAGCCGGCGAGCACGAGGACCGCACTCGCGGCGATGGCCGCGCCGAACGCGAGCCTCTTCTTCGCTGTGAACATGGTGCTGTTCTTCTCTCTCTGTGGGTGGGGCTGTGGTCTGAGGGATGAGCGCGTCGTCAGGCGGGCGCGGGTGCCGACGAGCGGGGGGATGCTGCAGCCTCATCACGCGCGCGACGGCGGCGCGTGCGCGGGCCCGATCCGCCCGCGCGCCCCGCGACGACGCCCCGCGGGACGACGACACGCTCGAGGATCGCGAACACGGCATCGAGCACGAGGGCGAGCACGGCGACGAGGATCGCACCGGCGAGCACCTGATCGAACCGCCGGAGCGGGATGCCCTGGATGATGTACTGCCCGAGTCCGCCGAGCCCGACGTAGGCGGCGATCGTCACGGTCGCGACGATCTGCAGGGTCGCGGCGCGCAGGCCCGACACGAGCAGCGGCAGCCCGAGCGGAACCTCGATGCGCCAGAGGATCTGCCACTCGGTCATGCCCATCGCCCGGCCGGCATCGATGACGCGTCGATCGATCGCCTCGAACCCGGTGTAGGCGCCCGCGAGGATCGAGGGGATCCCGAGCAGCACGAAGGTGATGACGGCGGCGGTCGGGGTCTGCAGCACGCCCAGAAGCAGGACGAGGAGGATCAGCAGACCGAACGAGGGCACCGCGCGGGCTGCCCCCGACACGGCCACGGCGATCTCGCGTCCCCTGCCCTTGTGACCGATGGCCCACCCCACCGGCACCGCGATCGCGGCGGCGATCAGCACCGACACGAACGTGAAGCCGAGGTGCTGGGCGAGGGCGACCGGAATGCCCGCGGGTCCACTCCAGCGCTCGGGAGACAGCATCCAGGCGAACGCTTCGGCGATGAGGTTCACGCGGTCACCTCCGTCGCCGCGATGGCGCGGCGCGCCCGTCGCCGTGCACGCCTGCCGGGTGTGCGGGCCCAGGGCATGAGCGTGCGTCCCGCGAGCACGAGCAGCCCGTCGAGCACGAGCGCGATGATCACGACGGCCACCACCCCCGCGAAGACCTCGGGGATGATGCGGCGCTGCAGACCGTTGGTGAAGAGGTAGCCGAGGTTCGTGACGCCGATCAGGATGCCCACGGTGGCGAGCGAGATGGTGCTCACGGCGGTCACGCGCAGTCCCGCGAGGATGACCGGACCCGCGAGCGGGAACTCGACGGCGAAGAAACGCCGCAGGGAACCGTAGCCGAGGGCGGTGGAGGCCTGTCGCACGCCCGGGTCGACCGACTGCAGCCCGTCGGAGACGGAGCGCACCATGATCGCGAGGGCGTAGATGGTCAGCGCGATGATCAGGTTGGTCTCGCTGATCGCGCTGTAGCCGAAGATCGCCGGCATGAGCATGAGCAGCGCCAGCGAGGGGATCGTGTACAGCAGCCCGATGATCGTGATGATGCCGCTGCGCAGCAGCCGGAAACGGAATGCAACCCACCCGAGCGGGATCGCGATGAGGAATCCGAGGATGATCGGCAGCACGCCCTGCCGCAGATGGTCGAGCGAGAGCTCCCAGATCAGGTCGAGGTTCTCGACGACCCAGTTCACGCCGTGCGCTCCCCCACGATCGCACCCTGCGTGCGCCCGTCGGCATCGACGACGACCGTGCCGCGAGGGGTCTCGCGCAGGTGCAGCGCGCGCTTGCCCCTGTCGGCGCCGATGAAGCTGGCGACGAAGTCGCTCGCGGGATTCTCGATGATCTCGTCGGGCGTGCCGACCTGCGCGATCGCCGCGCCTTTCTCGAGGATCACGACCTGATCGCCCAGCAGGAACGCCTCGTCGATGTCGTGGGTGACGAACACGATCGTCTTGCCGATCTCGCGCTGCAGGCGCAGCAACTCCTCCTGCAGCTCGGCACGCACGATCGGATCGACCGCACCGAACGGCTCGTCCATGAGCAGGATGTTGGGGTCGGCGGCGAGCCCGCGGGCGACTCCGACGCGCTGCTGCTGACCGCCCGAGAGCTGGCTCGGGTAGCGGTCGGCCATCGAGCGATCGAGGCCGACGGTGTCCATCAGCTCCCGCGCGCGCTCGCGCGCCTGCCGCCGCGGTGTGCCCTGGAGCACGGGCACGGTCGCGATGTTGTCGATCACCGTGAAGTGCGGCAGCAGGCCCGAGTTCTGCATGACGTACCCGATGCTGCGGCGCAGCTGCACGGGCGGCCGGGCGGCGATGTCTTCGTCGTCGATCGCGATGACACCCGCGGTCGGATCGACCATGCGGTTGATCATGCGCAGCAGCGTCGTCTTGCCGCAGCCCGAGGACCCGACGAGGACGGTCGTCTTGTGCGAGGGCATCGCGAGGCTGAAGTCCCCGACGGCGCGCGTACCGTCGGGGAACACCTTCGATACGTTGCGGAACTCGATCACGGGCGGTATCCCCTCGTCGGGCGCTGCGTTCGGTGAGCGGTCGCGGCGCT
Organism: Microbacterium sp.; assembly: GCF_003248605.1. Classification (GTDB taxonomy): domain Bacteria; phylum Actinomycetota; class Actinomycetes; order Actinomycetales; family Microbacteriaceae; genus Microbacterium. Next base: position 6,045 of record NZ_QFPF01000003.1, on the reverse strand, counting down.
CAGGCCGCGATCTCGACGCCGCGCGAGAACGCGACGTAGCCCGAGTAGTCGGTGCCGACCCGCTCGAGCGAAGACGGGATCGGCTCGGGGTAGCTCCACGCGCCGTCGTCGAAGCGGCCCGCGGGGGTGACGACCGAGAAGTACTGCGCGTCGCCCTTCCACGAGCACGTGTACGCGGTGGGGCTGTGCTCGAGCACACCCTCGCCGATGCTCGCGGGCGGGAAGTACCAGTTGCCCTCGATCCGGACGAGATCCTCTTCGGGGGCTTCGGCGATCACGTGATCGCGCCAGACTGCGCGCATCGTTCCTCCTGGGGCGACGGACGGGGTTCCGACTCTATAGGCCCTCGCCGACACCGGGGCCGGGGTTGTCATGACGAATCGGTGACGGCTAGGGTCCGTGCCGTTCGCCCGCGACTGCGCGCGGCCCCGCCTCGCGGCTCAGCCCGTGACGATGGTGATGTCCGTCGCCGCTTCGGCCTCCTCCAGCGAGCCGAGATCGACGACGTCGTCGAATCCCAGACCGGCCATGCGCTCGACGGCCTGAGCGGAGCGGTTTCCCGTGCGGCAGTAGACCGCGTAGGACCCGTCGGCATCCAGCTCCGAGACGAGGGCATCGAAGTCGGATGCCGTCACGTCGATGTTGACGGCTCCTTCGAGGTGCCCCGCGGCGAACTCCTCGGGCGTCCGTACGTCGATGATCACGGTGTCCGCGGCGAGCGCTGCGGGCGCGGCGGTCGGCGCGCATCCGGTGAGGGCGAGACCGAATCCCAGGACGAGCGCGAGGAGGGAGAGCAGGCGACGCACGGGTCGTCCTTTCGTCGAGCGGGCGGAGAATACAAGCGAAACTATACCCCCCGGGGTATCTGCTACGCTACCGGCGTCCGACTGAACCACGACCTGAAGGAGAGACCATGTGCAGAGCCGTGGCATGCAGACGATGCGGAAAGACGACCTGGGCCGGATGCGGTCAGCACGTCGACCAGGTGATGCGCGGCGTACCCGCAGGCCAGCGCTGCCGCGGGCACGAGGCCGAGGAGAGGCGCGGGCTGTTCGCGCGCCTGTTCGGCTGAGCGTCGCGCCTCGGCGCGGCTAGGGTGGGCCGGGGGGGTGGTCGAGTGCGCGGATGGCGTGTCTTTCTCGGCAGGCTGGTGCGCCGGATCTGGTTCCGGGCCGCGATGTTCAGCCTCGCCGCGATCGCCCTCGCGCTGCTCGCGGGGGTGCTCGGGCCCTTCCTGCCCGACGCGCTGGCGGTCGAACTGGGGCAGAACTCGGTCGACAGCATCCTGCAGATCATCGCCTCGTCGATGCTCGCGGTCACGACCTTCTCCCTGACGGCGATGGTGTCGGCGTACTCGGCCGCGACGACGACGGCGACGCCGCGTGCGACCCAGCTGCTCGTCGCCGACCCCACCTCGCAGAACGCCCTGTCGACGTTCATCGGCTCGTTCCTGTTCTCGATCGTCGGCATCGTCGCCCTCTCGACGGGCTACTACACCGAGCAGGGACGCACCGTGCTCTTCTTCGGCACGCTCGCCGTCATCGCGATCATCGCGATCACGCTCCTGCGCTGGATCGCGCATCTGGCCCAGTTCGGACGCATGGCCGATGTCATCGATCGTGTTGAGCAGGCCGCCACCCGCGCCGCGCGTGCGTTCGCCGCGCGGCCCCACCTCGGCGCCAGCCCCGCGGTCCCCGTGCCGACGCGGGCCCGCGCCGTGTTCGCCGACGACATCGGCTACGTCACCGCCGTCGACGTCGACAGGCTGCAGCGGCTCGCCGAGTCCGAGGACCTCATCGTCCACGTCGCGGCCATCCCGGGCACCATGGCCGATCATGTGCGCCCTCTCGCACACATCGAGGGCGACCTCGACGACGACGGATGCCGCACCCTGCGCCGCGCGTTCTCGGTCGATCCGCATCGCACCTACGAGCAGGACCCGCGCCTGGGCGTGATCGCCCTCGCCGAGATCGCCAGCCGCGCCCTCTCGCCGTCGACGAACGACCCGGGCACGGCGATCGAGGTGCTGGGCGCGCTGGAGCGGGTGTTCGCCGTGCTCGCGGCGGCGCCCGATGACGATGACGCCTGCGATCGGGTGCACGCACCGGCCCCGGGCATCCGCGATCTGATCGAGGACGGCTTCCGCCCGATCGCGCGGGACGGCGCCGGCATGATCGAGGTGCATGTGCGGCTGCAGAAGACGCTCGCCGCGTGCGCCGCAAGCTGCCCCGCACACGCCGACGAGTTCGCCCGAGCCGCCCGGGCAGCCCGCGAACGGGCCGACCGAACTCTCACCGAGCGCTCCGACCGCGCCCTGCTGCGCACCACGGCGCGCGAGGCGTGGATGCGCCGCTGATCGCCCTCAGCCCGGGATGACCCGCGCCCCGGGCACGGGGCCGTGTGCGTGCAGGGCCTCGTGGCCCGTCGCCGACAGCGCCACCCGCACGTCGAGGGCGGCGGCGCTGTCGGCGCACAGGAACGCCACGGTGGGTCCAGAGCCCGACACGATGCCGGCCAGCGCCCCCGCGCGCTCGCCGAGATCGAGCAGGTCGGCGAGCTCGGGGCGGAGATTCAACGCGGCCACCTGCAGATCATTGCGCAGCACCGCCGCCAGGCGCACCGGGTCGCCCGCCCGCAGCGCATGCAGGACATCGGGATCGACGAGCGGGTGCCGCACGGCGGGCGCGATGTCGACACGATGCCGCTCGCGGTGGCGATCCAGCTCGGTGTAGACCTGGGGGGTCGACAGTCCCCCGGCGTCGGCGACGAAGACCCACTCGAACCGCCCGCGCGCCAGAGCCGGGCTCAGCTCGTCGCCCCTGCCGGTGCCGACGGCCGTGCCACCCTGCAGGGCGAAGGGCACGTCGGCGCCGAGCCTCGCGGCGATCGCGTGCATCTGCGATGTGCTCAGACCCGTGCCCCAGAGCGCATCGCACGCGACGATCGCCGCCGCGGCATCGGCCGACCCGCCGCCCATCCCACCGGCAACGGGCACACCCTTGCGGATCTCGAGGTGCACCCCACCCGACTGCTCGGTCGCGCGCGCCACCAGCTGGGCCGCGCGCAGCGCGAGATTGCGCTCGTCCAGCGGCACGCCCGATGTGTCGACGGTGCCGTGCACCGCGACCGTGAAGTCATCGGATTCGCTCGCCCAGACATCCTCGTACAACGACACCGCCTGAAAGGCGGTGGCCAGCTCGTGGTAGCCATCGTCCATCACCTGACCGACCTCGAGGAAGAGGTTGATCTTTCCGGGCGCGCGCACGTGCACGCGCGGGGTGTCGTCGAGGGGGATCACGTGGTCGCCGAGTCCGCCCACAGGTCGACGTCGATCGTGCCGGCGAGGGCGTCGATGCGCTCCAGCTCCTCGGTGTCGAAGGCGGGGCCCGACAGGGCGGCGATGTTCTCGTCGAGCTGGCCGGGGCGGGATGCCCCGATCAGCGCCGAGGCGACGACCCCGTCGCGCAGCACCCACTGCAGCGCCATCTGGGCCAGCGTCTGTCCGCGCTCCTTGGCGATCACGTCCAGGCCGCGGAGGGTGGCGAGCCCGGCTTCCGAGAGCGGACGGTCCGGGAGCGACCCGCGCTTCTGCGCCCGGTCCGCAGGGCCGCCGCCGAGGTACTTGTCGGTGAGCAGGCCCTGCGCCAGCGGCGTGAACGCGATGGCGCCCATGCCCTCCTGCCGCAGCACGCCCGTGAGAGAGTCCTCCACCCAGCGGTTGAGGATCGAGTACGAGGGCTGGTGGATGACCAGGGGTGTGCCGAGCGACCGAGCCACGGCCGCGGCCTCGGCCGTGCGCTCTGCGCTGTACGACGAGATGCCCACGTACAGGGCCTTGCCCTGCCGCACGAGCGTGTCGAGGGCACCGATCGTCTCCTCGATCGGGGTGACGGCATCCACCCGGTGGGAGTAGAAGAGGTCGACGTAGTCCAGCCCCATGCGCGTGAGCGACTGCTCGGCGCTCGCGAGGATGTACTTGCGCGAGCCCAGATCGCCGTACGGGCCGGGCCACATGTCGTAGCCCGCCTTCGACGAGACGATGATCTCGTCGCGGTAGGGCGCGAAGTCCTCGCGCATCATGCGCCCGAAGTTGGTCTCAGCCGATCCGTAGGGCGGACCGTAGTTGTTGGCCAGGTCGAAGTGGGTGATCCCCGAGTCGAACGCGTGCCTCAGCAGCGCACGCTGGTTGTCGAACGGGATGTTGTCACCGAAGTTCCACCACAGTCCGAGGGAGATCGGCGGCAGATACAGGCCCGACGTGCCGACCTGCCGGTATGTGGTCGCGCCGTAGCGGTCGGCTGCGGCGGCGTAGGGACGATGGATGTCTTTCACATCTGCGCGAAAGCGCGGCTTCTCTGTCACCGCTCCAGGCTAGCGACCGGGAGAGACACGGGCGACGCGCAGGTAGTCCTCGACCCCGAGCTCCTCGCCCCGCGCGGTGGGGGCCACCCCCGCCGCCTCCAGCGCGGCCGATGCTTCGGCGGAGGAGCCGCCGAGCACCGACGAGAGCGCCTGGCGCAGCATCTTGCGGCGCTGCTGGAAGGCCGCGTCGATGATCGCGAACGTGCGTCGGCGCTCGTCCTCCGTGCCGCGGGGCTCCGCATCGCGCGCGAACGCCACGAGCACCGAATCCACGTTCGGCACCGGCCAGAACACCTGCCGCGAGACGGTGCCGGCCAGCCGCCAGGGCCCGTACCAGGCCGCCTTCGCGCTCGGTGCCCCGTAGACCTTCGAGCCGGGGGGCGCCGCGAGCCTCTCCCCGACCTCGGCCTGCACCATGACGACACCGCGCTCCAATCGCGGGAACGTCTCGAGCAGGTGCAGCAGCACCGGCACCGAGACGTTGTAGGGCAGATTCGCCACGAGCACCTCCGGATCGCCCGGAAGCTCCCGCACGCGCAGGGCGTCGGCATCCACCACCGTCAGTGCACCCTCGGGCACACCGTGGGCGCGTGCGGTCTCGGGCAGCCGCTCGGCGAGGCGGTGGTCGATCTCGACGGCGGTGACGGATGCCTCGGCCTCGAGGATCGCCAGCGTCAGGGATCCGAGCCCCGGCCCCACCTCGACGACGCGGTCGCCCCGTGCGACGCGTGCCACCTGCACGATGCGGCGCACGGTGTTGGCGTCGACGACGAAGTTCTGACCGAGCTTCTTGGTCGGGGTGACATCGAGCTCGGTCGCGAGGGCGCGGATCTCGGTCGCGCCGAGCAGGTGCACCGACATGCCTTCACCTTACGGGCAGGGCCCGCGAAGCGCGGAGTATGGTGGCGCACGTGAGCAGAACAGGCACGATCCCCACTGATGCGTTCTCGATGAAGAGTCCCTTCGGGCGACGGGCCGTTGCGCTCTCGATCGCCGCGGCCGTGGGCGGCTTCCTGTTCGGCTTCGACTCGTCGGTCATCAACGGCGCGGTCGACTCGATCGAGAACCAGTTCGGCCTGAACGACGTCGTCACCGGGTTCGTCGTGGCGATCGCGCTGCTCGGCTGCGCGCTCGGCGCGGTGCTCGCGGGCGTGCTCAGCGACCGCTGGGGTCGCCTGCGCGTCATGATGATCGGCGCCGTGCTGTTCTTCATCAGCGCGATCGGATCCGGCCTCGCCTTCAGCGCCGTCGACCTGACGGTCTGGCGCTTCATCGGAGGCCTCGGCATCGGGATCGCATCCGTCGTGGCTCCGGCATACATCGCCGAGGTCGCCCCGCGCCAGATCCGCGGCACGCTCGGGTCGTTGCAGCAGCTGGCGATCACGCTCGGCATCTTCGGTGCGCTGCTCTCGAACGCCCTCCTCGCGGGCGTCGCGGGCGGCTCTTCCGAGGTGCTGTGGCTGGGTCTCGAGGCCTGGCGATGGATGCTGCTCGTCAAGGCCGTGCCGGCGCTCGTGTACGGCATCCTCGCCTTCACGATGCCCGAGTCCCCGCGCTACCTCATCGCCAAGGGCCGCTACGACGAGGCCCGCGAGATCTTCGCGCGGTTGGTGCCGGAGGCGGATCTCGAGCAGACCATGCGAGAGCTGGAGAAGCGCATCGCCGAGGACCGCAAATCCAAGG